>NZ_JBEYVO010000021.1:0-218494 GCF_040644055.1 Streptomyces sp. NPDC047043 | reverse complement strand
AGCAGCGGCAGGGTCTGCGAGGCGGTGACCAGTTCCCGCAGCGGATGGCGGGCCAGCACCGCATCGACCTCCGGCGTCAACGCCGCCGCCAGGCGGGTGGCGACCGGCAGGGTGTCGTCGCGCAGCGTCTGCGCCGCGGCCAGCACCGCTGCCCGCCCCGGGCCCTGGGGCACCCCGGCGGCCATCCGGTCGTACAGGTCGGCGCCCTCCTCGAGGACCAGGCCGGTGTCGATGCCGGCCGGGACCTTGATGCGGGCGGTGCGCCGCCAGGTGGTGACCGGGTCGCTCCAGGCCTCTACGCGGAACGTCCAGCGGCCCTCCGAGGTGGGCGTCACCTCGGCTCCCCAGCGGTCGGAGCCGGGGGCCAGTTCCCGCATCGGCGTCCACGGGCCGTGCTGGCCCTCCGGATCGGTCAGGACGACATTGGCGGCGACCGCGTCGTGGCCCTCGCGGAACACGGTCGCGGTGACCTCGAACGTTTCCCCGACGACCGCCTTGGCCGGGCGTTTTCCGCACTCCACGGCCGGGTGGACGTCCCGCACCGGGATGCGGCCGATGGCCGGAATAGAACTCATGAGTCTCACCTCAACCGTGCTCAAGACCGGGCCCTTCTGGCCCGGTCGGGGGGTACGAACTGCGCCGGAAGGCCTAGGCCTCCGCGCGGGAGCGTCGGTGCGCCTTCGGCGGACCGCGCCGGCCGACGGCCGGCGTCCGGGGCCGTTCGTCCTGCTCCTGGAGATAGGCGCCCAGGGTGGAGCGCAGATAACGCTCGGCGGCGTCCGCGGCCTCGCGGGCGCAGCGCTTGCCCATCAGCACGCACAAGGTGTAGCCCGAGTCCTCGAAGGTGGCCCGCACCGCTCGGTCCGCGGGGGACGCGAGCATGACGCGTTCCCAGGCCCGATAACGCCGCAGTTGCCGGGCGACTTCGGCTTTGGCCGGTAGCAGCATGGCGCCGTTCCCCTTCCGGGCTCGATCGCGCGTCTCCCGACCGTCGGGTGGCGGCCGTGCGTGCGCGGGCACGCACGGATGCGTTTACGGGCATCGAGGTCTTCACACATGGTGCATGCATGAGCACTCAACGTCCTGTTGGATCTTCAACCATCTCTGCCGTCCCAATCGTCCCGACAACCCCGGATGTGTGCTCGTGTTGCACGTATGGCGTAGTGCTCCCACTCTTGAGGTGACTCAGAAGCGATCAGCGCTCACGCTTCGCGTTCGGGTGCCCGTCCCGCCGGGACGGGGAAGGAGCGGGAGTTTCGCCGGTGAGGAGCCAACGAAGATGAAGACCGCAGTGCCCTGCTACTACCACCTCGACGTGGAAGTCGGCCCGGAGCGGATCGGACAGGTCAGGCGCATCCTGGCCGCTCACCTCAGGCTCTGGGATCTCGAGACGCTGGTCGAGCCCGTCTGCGGCGGGACCGAACTGCTGCTGAAGGCCATAGACGAACACGCGACGGACAAGAGCACGTCGATCGAGATGTGGTGGAACGGCCAGCATCTGATCACCGCCATCGGGGAGAACGACTGCGAGCTCCGCCCCGACCAGGACCTGCGTTCCTGCCTGGAACACATCGCCGCGATGAGCGACGGCTGGGGCTGCTGCGCCACCGACAACGGCAGCAAGGTCATCTGGTTCTCGCAGCGGGCCCGGGCCGGCGAGCGCGTGCCCCTCGTGCCGCTGCCGCCCGCGCCGAGCCTGCGCGAGGTGCTCCAGGTGCCCCGCGAGATGCCGGCCGCGGCGCTGGCCGCTCCGGCAGGCGATCCGGACGGCGCCCTGGAGGACGCCCGGTGACCGCGAAACGCCGGCGCAAGGCAAAGGCAGGGGTGCCCGTCTGGAGCGGGCACCCCTACCCGTTGGGCGCCTCCTACGACGGGAAGGGCACCAACTTCGCCCTCTTCAGCGAGGTCGCCGAACGCGTCGAACTGGTCCTCGTCGACGACGGCGGCGGTGAGCGCAGCGTCCCGGTGACCGAGGTCGACGGCTTCGTCTGGCACTGCCACCTGCCGGACGTCGGCCCGGGGCAGCGCTACGGCTACCGGGTGCACGGGCCGTGGCAGCCGGAGTTGGGCCATCGGTGCAATCCGGCGAAGCTGCTCCTGGACCCGTACACCCGGGCGGTGGACGGACAGGTCGACAACCACGCCTCGCTCTTCGAGCGCGCGGCCGACGGGCGTTCCCGGTACGACAGCGCCGGGCACACCATGCTCGGCGTGGTCACCGACCCCGCCTTCGACTGGGGCGAGGACAGCCCGCCCCGGCGGCCGTACGCCGACAGCGTCATCTACGAGGCGCACGTCCGCGGGCTGACCCGCACCCACCCCGACGTCCCCGCCGAACTCCGCGGCACCTACGCCGGGTTGGCGCACCCGGCGGTGATCGAGCACCTCACCGCGCTGGGCGTGACGGCGGTGGAGCTGATGCCGGTGCACCAGTACGTGCAGGACGGCGTCCTGCAGAGCCGCGGACTGTCCAACTACTGGGGCTACAACACGATCGGCTTCTTCGCCCCGCACAACGCCTACGCCGCCCACGGCACCCGCGGCCAGCAGGTCACCGAGTTCAAGTCCATGGTGAAGGCGCTGCACGCGGCCGGCCTCGAAGTGATCCTCGACGTCGTCTACAACCACACCGCCGAGGGCAACGAGAAGGGCCCCACCCTCTCCTTCCGCGGCATCGACAACGCCTCGTACTACCGCCTGGTGGACGGCGACTGGGGGCACTACTACGACACCACCGGCACCGGCAACAGCCTGCTGATGCGCCACCCCTACGTGCTGCAGCTGATCATGGACTCGCTGCGGTACTGGGTGACCGAGATGCACGTCGACGGCTTCCGCTTCGACCTCGCGGCCACGCTGGCGCGGCAGTTCCACGAGGTGGACCGGCTGTCGGCGTTCTTCGACCTGATCCAGCAGGACCCGGTGATCAGCCGGGTCAAGCTGATCGCCGAACCGTGGGACGTGGGGGAGGGCGGCTACCAGGTCGGCAACTTCCCGCCGCTGTGGTCGGAGTGGAACGGCAAGTACCGTGACGCCGTACGGGACTTCTGGCGCGCGGAGGAGCACACGCTCGGCGAGTTCGCCTCCCGGCTGACCGGCTCCTCCGACCTCTACCAGCACAGCCGGCGCCGCCCGCGCGCCAGCGTCAACTTCGTCACCGCGCACGACGGGTTCACCCTGCGCGACCTGGTCTCGTACAACGACAAGCACAACGAGGCCAACGGCGAGGGCAACCGGGACGGCGAGAGCGACAACCGGTCCTGGAACTGCGGCGTCGAGGGCGGGACCGACGAGCCGGGCGTGCTGGAGCTGCGCGCCCGTCAGCAGCGCAACTTCCTGGCCACGCTGCTGCTCTCGCAGGGCATCCCGATGCTCGGCCACGGCGACGAGCTGGGCCGCACCCAGCGCGGCAACAACAACGCCTACTGCCAGGACAACGAAGTCTCCTGGATCGACTGGGAGTTGACCGAGGAGCAGCGCGAACTCGCCGACTTCACCCGGTACGTCATCGGTCTGCGCGCCGCCCACCCCGTGCTGCGCCGGCGCCGGTTCTTCCGCGGCGAGACCGCGACGCACGCCCGTCAGCCGCTGCCCGACCTGGTGTGGCTGGCGCCGGACGCACGGGAGATGAGGGAGCAGGACTGGCGGCGCTCGGACGCACACTCCGTCGGCGTCTTCCTCAACGGCGACGCCATCGCGGAACCCGACCCGTGCGGCCGCCGGGTGGTGGACGACTCGTTCCTGCTCCTGCTCAACAGCTACTGGGAGCCGATGGAGTTCCTGCTGCCGGACGTCACCTACGGCGAACGCTGGACGACGCTCGTCGACACCGCCGTCCCGCTGGGCACCCCCGACGAGACGGAGCACAAGGCGGGCAGCACGATGACCGTCGAGGCCCGCAGCCTCGTCCTGCTCACCCGCCCCTCCCGCACGGCCGGCTGAGGGGCGGCGGAGGCCGGTTGTCCACGGAGGCGATCTGGCGCACGGGATCGTCCCCGGTTCTAATCAATGACTGTGGACGGGAGCATGGCAGCCGTCATCGGTGCGGCAGTGGGGGCGGTCGGAGGGCTTGGCGGCGGTTGGCTCTCTGTGGTCGGCCAGTTCCGGCACCATCGTGCGCAGCAGCATGCCGCTCGCGAACGGTGGCGTGACGAAATGAGGCGTGACGCCTACACCGCATACCTGGCCGCTACGCGTCAACTCAACGCGGCATGGTGGAAGATGGCCGACCAATTGGCCGCGCAAGGAAGCACACCGGCCGAATGGCAGGCAGCCTTCACGGAGACGCACGATGCCTGGGCAAGGTTCAGCACGGCCTCGTCGGCTGTGGCTGTGGCGGGGCCGCGGACGGTGGCCACCACTGCGGCAGACCTTCACCGGGCAATGCGGGAGTGGGAAATGATCGGCGTGGAGTGGGCGCGCGCGGCAATCCGGGACGGCATGGGTCATGTGACCGAATACCACGCCCGGTTCGAGGCCGCTGCCTCTGCCAAGCAGACGCCGCTTGCCGCCTTTCAGCAAGCCGCGCGCGAAGCGTTGAAGACAGAACACTGAAGCATCGGCCGGTCGGGGAGCACCCGCAGGCTCAGTGTTCGCGGCGTGAGGTCACCGTGAACTGCGCGCCGTCCGGGTCGCGCAGTACGGCCTCCTCGCTGCCCTTCGACAGGACGCTGCCGCCGTGCTGTTCCGCCGCCCGCACACAGGCCGCCACGTCCTCGACGGCGAAGTGGATCTGCCAGTGCGGCCGGATGGTGGGGTCGGGGGCCGCCCCCAGAGCGCCGGAGACAATGCGCGCCACGATGTCGCCCTGGCTGCGCAGCACGACCTCGCCGCCTTCGTACTGGACCTCGCAGCAACCGGGACGCTCGGTCGCCCAGTCCAGGACCTCGCCGTAGAAGATCGCGGCGTCGAAGGCGTCTCGCGTGTGCAGCCGGATGAAGGTCGGGGCCGCGAGCCGCCACTTCTCCCAGTTGGCGACGAGCGCGCCCTCCCAGATCCCGAAGGTCGCCCCGTCCCGGTCGGCCAGCAGCGCCGCCCGCCCGGGCGGGAAGGAGAGCGGCCCGACCGCGGCCGTACCGCCGCGCTCGGTCGCCCGCGCCACGGCCTCGTCCGCGCTGGGCACGGCGAAGTACGGCGTCCACGCCACCGCCATCTGCCACATGGTGGCGACGCCCGCGATCCCGGCCACCGGCGTCCCGTCCACCAGCGCCATCCGGAAGCGGTCGCCCAGCTTGGCGGAGCGCCACTCCCAGCCCAGCACGGCCCCGTAGAAGTCCTCGGTGGTGTCGAGATCACGGCTGGTCAGGCTCACCCAGCAGGGCGCCCCGGCCACGGAGTGCGAGGAGACGACATGTGTCGTGCGGCGGGGGCGTGAGATGTCGTGGTTCATGGCAGTCGCGTCCTGGTCTCGTCCACCGGCAGCCACCGGTCTCGTACCAGTGTCCAACCGGAACCGCTCCATGCGCCTGCCGAGTACCCGCTCGGCCGCCCCGAAACGGGTGGCGCGCCCTTCCGGCGCCCGGTGGCAACAGGGCGGATGAGTGACACGATGGAGGGGCCGGATGTGTAGACCCACGCCGCCGACGGGAGGTGACCATGCCCATGGACGAGGGCTCGGACCAGATCTTCGCGTTGCAGGAACAGGTCCAACAGCTCAAGGAGGCAGTGGTCTCGCACGCCGTCGTCGACCAGGCGATCGGCATGGTCGTCGCGCTCGGCCGGGTGACGCCGGACGAGGGCTGGGAGGTGCTGAAGGAGGTCTCCCAGCACACGAACATCAAGCTGCGCAACGTCGCGGAACTCATCCTCATCTGGGGGCGCAGCGGAACGATCCCCCCGGAGATCAGGGCCCATCTGGAGGACGCCCTGGACCGCTACGGCCCCACGCAGATCCCGGACGCCCCACCGGAGCGGTGAGGCGAGGAACCCACCAGGGGCCGTACGGCGCCTCGGCTCAGCGGGCCTCGGCGAGGAGTTCCTCACGCAGCTGGGAGAAGCAGCCGCTGAGCAGGCGTGACACATGCATCTGCGAGATGCCGAGCTGGTCGGCGATCCGGCTCTGCGTCATGCCCCCGAAGAACCGCAGGTACAGGATGGTGCGCTCGCGCTCCGGCAGCGCCTTCAGACAGGGCCCGACCGCCACGCGGTCGACGACGACGTCGTACGCCGGATCGGGGCCGCCGATCGCGTCCGCCAGCGCGTAGCCGTCGGTGCCGGGCATCTCGGCGTCCAGCGACAGCGCGGAGAAGCACTCCAGGGCCTCCATGCCGGTGCGCACCTCGCACTCGCTCAGCTGCGCGCACGCGGCGATCTCGGCCACGGTCGGGGCCCGCCCCGGTATGGTCTGCGACAGCTCCTTCACGGCCTGCCGCACCCTGTTGCGCAGGTCCTGGACCCGGCGCGGCACGTGCAGCGTCCACATGTGGTCGCGGAAGTGCCGCTTGATCTCGCCGGTGACGGTCGGCACCGCGTACGCCTCGAAGGCGTGCCCGCGGGCCGGGTCGTAGTGGTCGACGGCCTTGACCAGGCCGAGCGCCGCGACCTGGTAGAGGTCCTCGAGGGACTCGCCGCGCCCCTTGAACCGGACGGCGATCCGCTCGGCCATGGGCAGCCAGGCCTGGACGAGGTCATCCCTGAGCCGCCTGCGCTGCGGGCCGTCGGAGAGCCCCGCGAGCCGCTCGAAGTCCGTGCCGGTGTCGGGCGCGTCGTCATGCGGGTGGGGTTTGGTTCTGCCACTGGTGCTAGGCATCGTGCGCACCTCCCTGAGGCGGTGCCGGAGGGACGGACACCACGGGAGATGCGGGCTCGGACATGGAGACATCCGGGGCCTGACCGGCTCCCGTGGACGTGCCTCCTGTCCGAAGCACTCCATGCAGATGCCCGGGATGGGGCATACGAAACAATCCGGACGCTGCGGTGACGCTCCGCGGTCCTGCGACTGTGCACCGCCACGCTTTACCGCCGCTTGGGCTCATTACCTCTGCTACAGAGCTAATCTGTTGATGTGGAACCGGAAACCTTCCCGGACGAGCTGATCGACGCCCTCATCGGCGTCCAGCGACTCCTGCGGCGCCGACTGCGCCGGCAGATCGCCCCGCAGCTGCGCGGCGCCGAGGTCGAGCTGCTGCGCCTGGTCGTGGCGCAGCCCGGCATCGGCATCTCGGACGCCGCCAAGGACCTGTACCTGGCGAGCAATTCGGTGTCGACGCTGGTCAACCAGCTCTCCCGGCAGGGCTATCTGGTCCGCGAGACCGACCCCGCCGACCGGCGCGCCGCGCGCCTGATGCCCACCGCCGCGGCCGAAGCCCGGCTCGCCGAGTGGCGCAAGCGGCGCGGTGAACTCGTACGAGACGGACTGGCCGGACTCGACGAAGCGGACCGGGAGGCGCTCGCCGCGGCGATCCCGGCGCTGCGGACACTGGCCGACAACCTGCACGAGGAGGCCGAGGAGACATGACGCGGGACGCAGACACCGACCAGGCGGAGGCCGTCGCCTGCACCGGACTCGCCTACTCCTTCGGCGACACCCAGGCGGTGGACGGGCTCGAACTGTCAGTGGGGGAGGGCGAGGTCTTCGGACTCCTCGGCCCCAACGGCGCCGGCAAGACCACCGCGATCCGATGCATCACCACCCTGCTCCCGGTCCCCGCCGGCATGGTCCGCGTCTTCGGCCACGACGCCGCCAGGGACCGCATGGCCGTACGCCGTCTGCTGGGCTACGTACCGCAGCAGTTGTCCGCCGACGCCGGCCTGACCGGACGCGAGAACATCGCCCTGTTCGCCCGCGTCTTCGACGTCCCGCGCCGCGAACGCGACGCACGCGTCGGCCAGGCCCTGGCCGCCGTCGACCTCACCGACGCCGCCGACCGGCTCGCCGGCACCTACTCCGGCGGCATGGTCCGCCGCCTCGAACTCGCCCAGGCTCTGGTCAGCGCGCCCCGGCTGCTGATCCTCGACGAGCCGACCATCGGCCTCGACCCGATCGCCCGCACCGACGTGTGGGAGCACATCAACGCCGTGCGCGCCGCCACCGGCATGACCGTGCTGGTGACCACCCACTACATGGACGAGGCCGACCACTACTGCGACCGGGTCGGCCTGATGCACCGCGGCCGCATCCGGGCCCTGGGCACCCCCACCGAACTCAGGGAGGGGCTCGCCGAAAGCCGGGGCACGGACACCCTGCCGACCCTGGAGGACGTCTTCCGCGACGTCGCCGGCAGCGGCCTCGACGACCAGGCAGGAGATTTCCGCGATGTCCGAAGCACCCGCCGCACCGCGAACCGCGTCGGCTGACCGCACCCCGGCCGACGGCATCGATCTGTTGCTCAAGCCGCCCCAGCCCCGCGCGGGCTGGCGGCTGCTGCCCGCCCGGGTGGTCGCGATGTGCGCCGTCGAACTGCAGAAACTGCGCCACGACCGCACCGAGCTCTACACCCGCGCCGTGCAGCCCGCCCTGTGGCTGCTGATCTTCGGCCAGACCTTCACCCGCATCAAGGCGATCCCCACCGGCGGCATCCCCTACGTCGACTACCTGGCGCCCGGCATCATCGCCCAGTCCGCGATGTTCATCGCCATCTTCTACGGCATCCAGATCATCTGGGAGCGCGACGCCGGCATCCTCAACAAGCTGCTGGTCACGCCGACCCCGCGCTCGGCGCTGATCACCGGCAAGGCGTTCGCGGCCGGGGTGAAGTCGCTGATCCAGGCCGTCGTGGTCATCGTCATCGCCGCGCTCCTCGGCGTGGCACTGACCTGGAACCCCCTGAAACTGCTCGGCGTCGCGGCGATCGTGGTCCTCGGGTCCGCCTTCTTCTCCTGCCTGTCGATGACCATCGCCGGCATCGTCCTCAGCCGCGACCGCCTCATGGGCATCGGACAGGCCATCACCATGCCGCTGTTCTTCGGCTCCAACGCCCTGTATCCCGTGTCCATCATGCCGGGCTGGCTCCAGGCCATCAGCAAGGTCAACCCCCTGAGCTATCAGGTCGACGCCCTGCGCGGCCTCCTCCTCGGCACGCACGCGCACGTGGCCCTCGATCTGGCGGTGCTGTTCGTGGCCGCCGCACTCGGCATCACGGCCGCCTCCTCGCTCCTCGGCCGGCTGGCCCGCTGATCATGCCCTTCGGAACGTGATGTGCGGCACGCGCGCACACGCGCCGGCCGCGCCCGTGTGCCGATTGTTCCTGCGCACGGCTTGATCACTGATCAAAGGGGGCGAAGCCGCTGGCCACAGCGCATTCTGCTCATTTGACAGTGCGCTCAGGGCACAGATAGGAAGCAGCTCTCTGAGGTCGAAGAGGTGGACTGTGTACGAGCCGAACGTGGTCGGGGACTGGCAGGAGTACGACGAGCATGCCGGTCTGCGTCTGCGCGTCCACCGACTGGAAGCCGCCGAGCCGCCGCGCGGACGGGACGACGCGGCCGCCGGGCTGACGTACTTCAGCCTCCGGGTGACCGTGGAGAACCGCGGCAGCCGGCACCTCGGCGTCACCCTCGAGGACGGCCAGATCGACGTCAGGATCGGCCCCGACGGCGAGGCCGCGTTCATCGACTGGCGCAACTCGCAGTTCATCGAGGGCTTCGACGTCTACCCGCTGCGCCGGGCCACCGCCGTGCTGTTCGCAGCGGGCCCGGAGGCCGCCCTGAGCCAGGTCGACGTGCAGGTCCAGCTGCGCGTCGAGGAGGAGTGGACCGACCGCCGACTGTGGGCGGGCGGCATCGGCCTGCACGAGGAGCCCGCCTGCGCCCACGCGAAGGCGGGACGGGAGGGCCTGGCCCACCAGGTGAGCAACTTCCTGCGGGACCAGGCGGAAGAGGGCACCGCCTGAGCGGCGCCCGTCCGTCTCAGTGCGGGATGCCGTCGATGATCTCGCGTGCGCCCTGACGCAGCAGCGCTACGGCGACCGACGTTCCCAGCGTCGCGGGGTCGAGTCGGCCCGCCCACTCGTGGGCCTTCAGCCGGGTCTTGCCGTCCGGGGTGAACACGCAGGCGCGGAGGGACAGTTCGCCCCCCTGGTCCACGCGCGCGTACCCGGCGATCGGGCTGTTGCAGTGCCCCTGCAGCACATGCAGGAACATCCGCTCCGCGGTGGCCTCCCGGTGTGTGTCCGGGTCACCCAGAGCGCTGACCGCGTCGATGAGGTCGGTGTCGCCCTCCCGGCACTGCAGGGCGAGGATGCCCGCGCCGATCGACGGCATCATCGTCTCCGGCGAGAGAGTCTCGGTGATCACGTCCTGGCGTCCGATGCGCTCCAGGCCCGCCGCCGCGAGCAGCAGCGCGTCCGCCTCGCCGGCCGCCAGCTTCGCCAGCCGCCGGTTGGCGTTGCCGCGGAACGGTACGCACTCCAGGTGCGGGTGGGTGGCGGCGAGTTGGGCGACGCGGCGCACCGCGGAGGTGCCGACCCGGGTCCCCTCCGGAAGCTCGTCCAGCGTGAGGCCGTCCGGATGCACCAGGGCGTCACGGACGTCGTCCCGCTTCAGGAACGCGGCGAACGTCGTGCCCGCCGGCAGCGGCCGGTCGGCCGGCACGTCCTTGAGGCAGTGCACCGCGAGATCGGCCTCGCCGGCCAGCAGCGCGGCGTCCACCTCCTTGGTGAACGCCCCCTTGCCCTCCACCTTGGACAGCGCGCCCATCCACTTGTCACCGGTCGTCTTCACCGGCACCACCTCGGTGCGCACACCGGGATGCAGGACGGCCAACTCGGCGCGGACACGCTCCACTTGGGCGAGCGCCATCGGCGAGTCGCGGGAGACGATACGGATCAGTTCGGGGACGGACATGCGGACACGATAGACCTTCCAAAGGGGCCTCCCGTGCCGTACGGCCCCATTCGGGGGCCGGATCACACCGCGGGCAGCCGCCAGTCGAAGGGGAAGAGGTCCTCCTGCCAGCCCGGCGTCCCGGCGAGCTCGGCGGCCCTGGCCGGGGTGCGCACCAGGCAGCGGTGACGCAGGAGTTCGCACCGCTCGTCCGGCGTCAGCACGGAGCCGGTCCACTCCACGTCGATGCCGTCGCCGTCCGCCAAGGCGTTGAGCTCCGCGCCCGCAGCGGTGCGCAGGTCCACCCGCAGGTCCGTGCGCCACTGCGAGTTGTGCCCCCAGCCCTGGGACAGATCGACGGTCGGGCGGTGCCGGCGCCGGTATGCCCAGTAGAGCGGGGACCGGTCCGCCACACCGCGCTCGGCATGCCGGACCCCCGCGCGCACCCGGACCCCGGCCCGGCCGAACAGCAGCGGTCCCAGCCACAGCCCGGGCCACACGACCCCGGTGATCCGGACCGGCTCGTCCGGATCCTCGGCCTGCTCGACCTCGACGATCTCGTGCAGGAACGGATCGAACACGCCGCTCTCCTCGAACGACGTCATGCCGAGCCGCCCGAACAGCTCCAGGTACTGACCCATGGTCACGGCCGACGACCACGGCTCGTCCCGCCCGGTGTGCGGCTGAAACGCCAGCAGGAGCACGTCACTGACGCGGCTCAGCGCATACAGCTCCCACAGCAGCTCCTGGCACCCCGCGTCCGGCCCCTCCGCGGCCCACCGCGGCAGCAGCCCCGCCCCCGCGACGAGCTTCGCGCGGTACTCGCCCGCCGCTCGCTCCAGCCACGGCTCCACCACCGTGCCGTACACGTCCGCGCCTGTGTGCTCCCGCAGCCCCTCGAACAACTGCCGTGCGCAGAGCCAGCCCTCCTTCGTGTCCATGCGCGCACACTAGCCAGCCCCGGCACCGGTGATCCAAGGGTTTACCGCGGCTCCGCTACCGCGGCCGACACCCTGGGCTCCGGCCAGGCCAGCACCGCGAGCGCGCCCACCGTGAGCAGCCCGCCGGCCAGGAACGTGCCGCGCACCCCGACGACCGGCAGCAGCCCCGCGCCGAGCAGCGCCCCGGCGGCCACCCCCACGTTGAAGGCGGCCGAGTTGGCCGCGAGCGCCGTCTCGGTGCGGCCCGGCGCCACCCGCAGCACCTGGCTCTGCGTCGCCATGAAGACGGGCGCGACCGAGGCGCCGAGCAGCATGAGCAGTCCGACCGCCGCCACCCGACTGCTCCCGGCCGCGTACAGGCCCAGCAGGGCCGTCGCCTGCGTCGCCACCGGCACGGTGAGGGTGGCGCGCGGGAAACGGTCCAGGAGCGGCCCGGTGAGCGTGACACCGGCCAGTGCGGCCACGCCGAACGCGAACAGCACACCGCTCACCGCGTCCTCGTCGAACCCGCTGACGTCCTCGAGCAGGGCGGCGACGTACGTGAATCCGGCGAACATCCCGGTCACCGACAGGGCGGTGGTGGCGACGACGACGAGGAACCGGCGCCGGTCCGGGGCGGTGCCGTACGCCGCGTGATTCTCCTGGGGCCGGGAGGTCGGCAGCAGCACGGCGATGAGGACGAGGGAGACGAGCGCGAGCACGCCGAGCACGACGAACGGCGCCCGCCAGCCGCCGTGACCGCCCAGCCAGGTCCCGGCCGGCACGCCGAGCACCGTGGCCAGCGAACCGCCGACCGACAGCAACCCCATGACCCGGCCCCGCCGTCCGGGCGGGAACAGCCCGACCGCGACCGGCCCCATCACCACCCAGAACGCGGCCTGCGCGAGCGCGGTGACCACTCGCGCCGCGAGCAGCGGCCCGTACGAGACGGCGTCCAGCGCCGACACCCAGCTGGCCACGGCCAACAGCCCCAGGAGCCCGGCGAGCAGAAACCGGCGCGGCACGGACCCCGTGACATGGGCGGCCGGCAGCGACACCACGGCCACCGTCAGGCCGTACCCGGTGACCAGCGCGCCCACCGCCCCGAGCGACACCCCGAGGTCGGCCGCCATCAGCGACAGCAGGCCCACGGGCAGGTTCTCTGCGGTGTTGAAGGTGAAAGCCGCCAGCATCAGCGCCGCGACGACGGCGCCCCTGCGCCACGCGGCCGGACGTACGCTGCCCATCCAGGAGCCCTCCAGGGTTTCGCGAAACAGCCGGTGTCGGGAAACGGCCGGGGCAAGCGTGCTGGTCCCAGGGGGAGGGCTTCTACTGTTTCGATCCAGACCGAATCGGACGCGCTCACGGAGGCCGCCTTGCCGTTGACCCTGCATCTGGGCGCCGACGACCTGACACGCTGCCGGTTCGCGATCTCACCCCTGTGCCAGACCCACGAGGCGCTGCGGATGCTGCGCCGCCCCGCCCGGCACGGCTACCACCACGCCTGGCTGCGCCGCATGGGCCGCACCCTGGAAGGCCTCGACCTGTCGCCCCTGTGGCTGTTCGTCCCGCGACCCGGCGGCTACACCCCGGACTTCCTCGGCCCGCCGCCCGACGAGCCGTACCCCACCATCGACGACGAACTGGCCCGCATGCGCGCCACCGAACCCGGCCTGGCCCGCGCCGAGATGGCCCGTTCGCTCTCCTGCACGCCCGGTCTCGCCGAGTCGCCGCAGGCCCGCGCCGCACTCGACGACCCGGCCGGCACCGTCCGCCGACTTGCCGACCTCACCGAACTGGCCTGGCACGCCCTGCTCGCCCCGGACTGGCCGCGCCACCGCGCCGTCCTGGAGGCCGACATCGCCCACCGCTCCCGCAGGGCCGCCGACGGCGGTCTCGACGCGCTGCTCACCGGCCTGCACCCCACCGTCGACTGGGCCGGCCACACCCTCACCCTGCGCAGATACGAGGACCAGGCCGAGGCCCAACGGCCCGACGGGCGCGGCGTCCTGCTCATGCCGAGCGTGTTCGTGTGGCCGGACGTGGTCAGCGGCTTCGCCCGACCCTGGCAACCGACCGTCATCTACCCCGCCCGCGGCATGGGCCGCCTGCACACCGCCCCGGTGCCGCGCCCGCCGCAGGCCCTCGCCCGCCTCCTCGGCCACCAGCGCGCCGCCCTCCTCACCGGCCTGACCACCCCCGCCTCGACCACGGACCTGGCCCGCCGGCACACCCTGGCCCCGTCCACCGTGTCGGCCCACCTCACGGCGCTGCGCGAGGCGGGCCTGCTCGACTCACGGCGCCAGGGCTACTACGTGCTCTACGGGCGGACGGCCCTCGGAGACGCCCTGGTGAGCACCGACTAGGCCAGCGGCACGCTGAGTTCGATCGCGCGCTGCGCCGCCACAAGGGCCCGGTCGTCGCCGACGTCCAGGGCGGTGTCGGTGAACTTGATGACGTGCTCGTCGCCGTGCGCGAGCGCCCGCTCCACGACCTCCTCGGCCGTCAGGCGCGCCGGAGGCGTGTAGTCGACCGGTTCGGCGGGGGTGTACATCGCGGTGACCGCCGCGGACGCCGTCCAAGCCGCATGCAGACTGGGTGCCCACAGCTGCCGAGGCAGCGAACTCAGGGTGCGCAGCACGGCGTTGGGGGCCGTGGCCGCGTGGACGAGCATGGTCTCCTCGCCGTGGCCGTGGCTGGCGTACCGGTGCGTCGCGGCCGCCACCAGCTCGGTGAGCCGCTCCCGTGCGATGTCCGGGTCGGCCACATCGCCCGCCCAGAGCGGGAGTTGGCGTACCGCTGCCAAACGGGTGGAGAAGCCCCGCAACCCCTCGGGGATCGCGGGAACCCCGTCCAGGGATTCCGCGGCGGTCGCGGCACCGGGCAGCAGGGCGACGCCGGACACGGTGTGGTGCACGGCCGCCCAGTAGCCCAGGGCGTGGGCGAGTTCGGCGAGGCGGGGCTGGTTCTCGCCGGACTCCAGGCTGCGTACGGCGTGGCCGACCCGGATCACCGGGTGGGTGGCGCCGCCGTACAGGCCGGGCAGCAGGCGCGGCCACCACTCGGCAAGGACGCTCTGCCACGGCTGCTGGGCGAGGGCGCGGGAGAAGTGGTCGATCCAGTCGGCGGCCCGGCGTGGATCGCCCAGCGCCGAGGGCCAGTTGGCTGCGGTGACGGGGGCCGTGCGGTCGGGGAAGTCCTCGAGCTTGGCCCGGTACCGGTCGATCCAACGGTGCACGGCGTCCGCCTGGCCGTGTGCGGCGAGCGCCTCGACGACCATCGGGGCGTGGTTGCTGAGCCGTCCCAGTCGCTCAGGTCCCGAGGCGTGGAGTCGTTCCAGGGCTTCTTCGAGCTGCCCGCTCGTGTCGCTCGTGTCCATGCCACGACGCTAGGCAGCCGACCGGGACGGCGGATCGGGCGCGGGACGGAAGCCGGACGCGGCGCGGGTCCTAGACCCCGAGGACCAGATCCACCGTGAAACGGGCGGCTTCCACCACGGCCGTGGAGCTCTGCAAGGGGAGCCGCCCCGGGGGTTCAGGCGTTCGGGTCGAACGCGATGCCGGACGGCTTCGCCGACGACAGGTGCGAGGCGAAATTGCTGTCCTTCAGGCCGAAGTTGGCGCTGCCGAAGTCGTAGGCGCTCAGCTTGTCGCGCAGTCCGGCCGGGTAGCCGTTCCAGCCGACCAGCGGCGGGTACTGCCAGGTGTGCTTGTCGTTCTCCGGCGGCTCGTCGTTGGAGTTGGCCAGCCGGAAGCAGTGCGTGCTGATGCCGTCCTTGTGGTAGACGATCTTCGCGTGGCTGCCCTCGAAGCGCACGTCCGAGGCCGCGTGCACGGTGAACGAGCCGTGGTTGGAGGTGGAGACGTACTTGATCTGGTTGTCCTGCACCCAGATCACCACGTGCTCCCAGTCGTGGCGGTGCCCGCCGATACTGCTGCCCGCCACGGCCTGGTCCTTCTCGAAGTACAGGCCGTACAGGTACGCGCACCAGCCGTTGTTGCACTTGTAGCGCGAGTAGCTGTTGGTGTTGTCGAGGTCCGAGGCGTCGTGGCACTGCCCGTTGAGGGCACCGGTCGGCTTCAGGCCGCCGTTGATCGTGCCGTCGGGGCCGATGGCCGGGGTGGAGTAGCAGCCGTCCGTGTCGTAGTCGAACGCCGGCTGGTACGTGAACTCCGCGGACTCGGCATTGGCGGGCAGCGCCTGCGGCGGGGCGGCGAAGGCGGCGGTGGGGAAGGCGACGACGAGGGCGGCGGCGCCGGCGAGACCGGTCAGCCATCTCCTGCGGTGTGTCTTGAACACGGGTGACGACACTGCGTCCTCCTCTTGGTCCGGGCGCAGCCCAACGGCTGTGGGGGGCAAGGGAGTTCAGCATCCCGGGTTTTCACTTCCGGGCCAAGATGTCGCAGGCGTATCAGGAGTGAAGCGCAGCCCAATGTTCGGATTGTGACGGGGTGTCAGGCCGGATCGTCCGGCCGGTCGGCCGACGAGTCCTCCGGCGCGAGGTCCGGGCGCAGCCGCAGCCAGGACGGCTGGCGCAGCAGTCCGGCCCTGGTGCGCGTGCTGTAGCGGACCTCGCCGACCAGGCGGGGCACGACCCAGTGCGCGGCCGTGATCTGCGGGACGGGGTCGAAGGGGCACACGTCGGTCGCGCCCGCCCGCAGCAGCCCGGCGAGTTCGGTCCGCTCGGCCTCGCTCCAGCCGGTGCCCACGTTGCCGACGTACCGCAGGCGTCCCGCGGCCCGCTGGCCGAGCAGGACGGCGCCGGGCAGTCCCGACAGCCGCCCCTTGCCCGGCAGCCAGCCGCCCACGATCACGTCCTCGCTGTGCATGTTGCGGATCTTGATCCAGGCCCGGGAGCGCACCCCGGGCTCGTACGCCGAGTCCAGCCGCTTGCAGACCAGGCCCTCCAGGCCGTGCTCGCGGGTGGCCTGGAGGGCGTGCTCGCCGTTTCCGACGAGTGCGGCCGGGGTGGACCAGAACGGGCCGTCGAGAGCGAGCTGCTCCAGCATCCCGCGCCGCCGGGCGTAGGCGTGTGCGAGGAGGTCCTGGCCCGCCAGGTGCATCACGTCGAACAGGACGAGGTGCACGGGCACCTTCGCCGCCTGGCGGGCGGCCTTGGCCGGCGCGTGGGCCAGTCCCATGCGGGACTGCAGCAACTGGAAGTCGGCGCGGCCCTGTTCGTCCAGGGCCAGCACCTCCCCGTCCAGTACGGCGGGTGTCGTGCCGAGCGCAGTGCCCAGCGGCTGCAGTTCGGGATAGGCGGCGGTGATGTCCTCGCCGGAGCGGGCGCGCAGCAGCAGGCTGCCGTCGCCTTCGAGGTAGGCCACCACGCGCTGGCCGTCCTGCTTGGTCTCGTAGGCCCAGCGGGCGTCCTGCGCGGCCGACGGCAGGGTGCCGGCCGTGGCGAGCATGGGCGGGATGAGCGGGAGGGTCACGTGGTGAGTTGTCGACGGTGCCGTCCGCCGCCACTCGCCCCGCCCGCCGGTTTCCCCTGAACGGCGCTGCCCATGGGCCGCTCGGGGGCCCGTGGAACCTCCGCGGGCCGGCTGCTCAGCGCTCTCCGGGCGCCGGGGCCTGGACGAGGCCCGACTGGTAGGCGATGACGACCAGTTGGGCGCGGTCGCGGGCGCCCAGTTTCGTCATCGCGCGATGGACGTGGGTGCGTACGGTCAAGGGGCTGACGAAGAGCTTCTCGGCGATCTCCTCGTTGGAGTGGCCCTCGGCCACCCAGGCCATCACCTCCCGCTCGCGCGCGGTGAGTGCGGCCAGGTCCTCGGCCGCCGCCAGCCGTGCGCCCTGCGCGGGCGCGGTGAGGAAGCGCGTGATCAGGGCGCGCGTGGCGAGCGGGGAGAGCAGGGACTCGCCGGCGGCCACGGTCCGGATGCCGTCCAGGAGTGCGTCGGCGGTCACGTCCTTGCCGAGGAAGCCGCTCGCCCCGGCCCGCAGCGCCTGGGCGACGTACTCGTCGATCTCGAACGTGGTGAGGATCAGCACGCGTGTGCCTGCGAGGTCGGGGTCGGCGCAGATCGCGGACGTGGCGGCCAGGCCGTCGGTGCCGGGCATGCGGATGTCCATCAGGACGAGGTCGGGGCGGTGCACGCGTGCGAGGGCGACGGCCTCGCCGCCGTCGGTGGCCTCGCCGACCACCTCCATGTCGTCGCAGGAGTCGATCAGGATCCGGAACGTGGCCCGCAGCAGGGCCTGGTCGTCGGCGAGCAGCACGCGGATGGTCATGGTGTCCGTTCCTGTCGTCTCACGGTGGGTCAGGGTGCGGTGGGGTACAGGGGCAGTCGGGTGGTGACCTCGTAGCCGCCCTCGAGCCGGTGGCCGGCCTGGAGGGCGCCGCCGACGGACCTGGCACGCTCCCGCATGCCTATCAGGCCGAAGCCGTGGCCCGGGGCGGGGACCGTGGGTGTGGTGGAGGTGCCGTCGTCCGTGACGCTGATGGTGAGCTGGTCGTCGCCGTAGTGGAGGTGTACGTGCGCCGCCTCGGCCGCGGCGTGCTTGGTGACGTTGGTCAGTGCCTCCTGCACGATGCGGTAGGCGGTCAGGTCCACGCCGGGTGTCAGCGGCCGGGACGGGCCCTCCGTGATCACTTTGACGGTCAGGCCCGTGGACTTGAACGCGTCCGTCAGCTCGGCGAGTTGGCCGAGGCCGGGGGTCGGGGCGAGGGGAGCGTCGGGGTCGTCCTGCTGGCGCAGCAGGCCCACGGTGGACTTCATCTCGCGCAGTGCCGAGGACGTCGTACCGGCGAGGTCGGTGAGGATCTTCTGGACCTGTTCGGGATGGGTGCGGGCCAGGTGTGCCGCGGTGCCGGCCTGGGCGTTGGCCAGGGCCAGGTGGTGGGCGACGACGTCGTGCAGCTCGCGGGCGATGCGCATGCGTTCTTCGGCGACCCGGTGGCGTGCCTCCTCCTCCCGGCTGCGTTCGGCGTATTCGGCGCGGGCCTGGACGGCCTCCAGGTAGGCGCCCCGTATCCGGATCGTGGTGCCGGTGGCGACCGGGAGCAGCAGCCAGGCGGCGGGGCCGAGGGTCTTCAGGGGCCAGGGGTGGTCGTTGGGGTCGACGAGGAAGGCCGGGGTCACCACCACCGCGAGGGTGGCGAAGAAGAAGATCCGGGTGGTGGGGCGGTCGGTGGTGACGGCCAGCCGCAGGAGGGCGAGCATGACCGGCGCGAGCACCAGCGGTGTGAGCAGATGGCCCAGCGCGGCGGTGGCCGCGGCACCGAGGGCGGTCACGGTGACGACGGTGCGGGGGTGGCTGCGCTGCCAGAACAGGGCACCGCAGGAGACGGCCGCCAGGAGGATCGTCAGGCCCACCGAGTCCGGCCGGTCGGTGCCGGGCACGCGGATCTCGCTGCCGAAGAGGAACGCGGCGAACAGCAGCGCGGACGTCATGGTGTCGACGGTGCGGACGTGGTCGTCCGCGTATCGCTGCCAAGGGATGCTCATCGCGCCTCTCCGGTCGGGTCCTGGAAGCCATGGTGGGCGATGCCCGCCGGGAACGACGGGCGAGGGTCGCCCGTGTCCGGCGACACGGGCGACCCTCTCGGGGCAAGAGGGACTGGTCAGATGCGGGCGGACTCCCGTACGGCGGGCTCGGCGGGGGCCGGGCCGGCGGGGTCCGTGCGGGTGAGCGCCTCGCCCTCGACGTCGACGACGGGCAGCGCCCGGTCCAGCCACCGCGGCAGCCACCAGGCCGCCTTGCCGAGCAGGGCGAGCACGGCCGGTACGAACGCCATGCGGACGACGAACGCGTCCAGCAGGACGGCCGCGGCCAGACCGAACCCGATCATCTTGATCATCGATTCGCCGGCGCCGATGAAGCCCGAGAACACCGCGATCATGATTGCGGCGGCGGCCACGACGACCCGGGCGCTGTGCCGGAAGCCGCTGGTGACGGCCCGGCCGGGCGGGTCCCCGTGGACGTACGCCTCCCGGATCCGGGCGACGAGGAAGACCTCGTAGTCCATGGCGAGGCCGAACACGATGCCCACCAGGAAGATCGGCATCAGGTTCATGATCGGGCCGGTCTCCGCCACGCCCAGCAGCCCTGCGCCGTAGCCCCACTGGAAGACCGCGACGACCGAGCCGAGCGCGGCGAGGACGGACAGGAGGAAGCCCAGGGCCGCCTTGAGGGGGACCAGGACGGACCGGAAGACCACCAGCAGCAGGACGAAGGCCAGGCCGACCACGACCGTGAGGTAGGGGATCAGCGCGGACTGCGTCTTCTCGGAGATGTCGATGTTCAGCGCGGTCGTGCCGGTGACCTCGAAGGTCGCCCCGGTCGAGGCGTCGATGGCGGGGCGGTGGTCGCGGATGGCGCCCACCAGGTCCTGGGTCTTCTTGTCGCTGGGGCCGGTGGCGGGGGTGGCGGCGAACACCGCGGTGTCCCCGGCCGCGTTGAACCGGGCCGGCGAGACGGACACGACGCCCTTCTCCCCGGCGATCTTCTCGGAGATCGCCGTCACGGCGCCCTCGGGGTCACTGGCCCCCTTGGCGTCCACGACGATCGTCAGTGGCCCGTTGAAGCCCGGGCCGAAGCCCTTGGCGAGGGCGTCGTAGGCGCGCCGTTCGGTGGTCGACGTCGACTTGACCTCGTCGCCGGGCATGCCCAGCTGCAGATCCGTCACCGGTACGGCGAGCGCACCCAGGCCCACGACGCTCAGCAGCAGTACCGCGGCCGGTCGGCGCAGCACGAACCGGGCCCAGCGGCTGCCCCCGTTGTTCTCGCCCGCCTCCTGGATACGGCCGCTTCTGCGGGCGGAGCGCGCGAGGACGGCGTTGGGCCACCAGCCGAGCAGGGCCGGCACGAGCGTCAGCGAGATCAGTACGGCGACGACGACCGCGCCGGCCGCCGCCAGGCCCATCTTGGTGAGCATCGGGATGCCCACCACCGACAGGCCGGCCAGCGCGATGACCACGGTGAGCCCGGCGAAGACGACGGCCGAGCCCGCGGTCCCGGCGGCGAGCCCCGCCGCGTCCTGCGGTGCGCGCCCCTTGGCGCGTTCCTCGCGGAAGCGGGAGACGACGAACATGGCGTAGTCGATGCCCACCGCGAGGCCCAGCATCGTGGCCAGCGTGCCCGTCGTCGACGACAGCCCCAAGGCGTTCGCCAGGGCGAGGATCGAGGCCATGCTGACACCGACGCCGACCACCGCGGTCAGCAGCGGCAGTCCGGCCGCGGCCAGCGAGCCGAAGGTCAGCAGCAGCACCACGGCGGCGATCCCGATGCCGATCGCCTCGGCCGCGCCGCCCGCGGCCGGCTTGGAGGCCAGGGCCGTACCGCCGACCTCGACGGTCAGCCCCGAGTCCCGGGCCCGGTCGATGGCGGTCTCGAGGTGCTTCCTGCCGGCGTCGGTGAGGTCGTCGGCCCTGGTGTTGAAGGAGACCGTCGAGTACGCGGTCGAGCCGTCCTTGCTCACCGCCTGCGCCTGGAAGGGATCGACGGCGCCGGAGACCTGGGAGCCGTCGGCCGCCTCCTTCACGAACTTCTCGATCACCGTGCGGTTGGCGGTGGCGGTGACCTTCTGCCCGCCGGGCGCGACGAACACGACGCGGGAGCTCGCGCCGTTCGCGGTGGTGCCGGGGAAGCGCTGCTCCAGCAGGTCGAACGCCTTCTGCGACTCGATGCCGGGCATGGAGTCGGTCCTGTCCTCGGCGGCGGGGGCGGTGGCGGCTGCGGCACCGACGGCGCCGAGCACCACCACCCACAACAGGACGAACAGCAGGCGCCGCCGGAAGGCCAGTCGGCCCAGCCGGCACAGGAAAGTTGCCATGGAAACGGGGGTCCCCCATCCGATCTCGGGTACCTGCCCAGACTCCCGGGACGGAGCCGTCCGGTCGTCGTGCGTCTGCCGACAATCGGGCCTACTGAGAACGCAGTAGACGGTCCGTCACCGTCATCCCGGAGCACGACCGGGACGTCGTCGCAGCGGTGGTGGAGCTGGCTGCACCACCGGTTCGGGAGCGCACTCCATCGAAGCGGCGGGCCCGCGACGGAAGGGTTTGCGGCACACGTTCGAACCGTTCACCGTCCCGGAAGGAAGCACCGATGAAGCCCCTGCTGGCGTCGCGGCCCGTGCTCTGGTTCCTGTTCCTGTTCAACCTCGCCGTCGCGGCCGTGGCCCCCTTCGCCGTCGACGGCGCGCAGGGCGTGCTGACCGCCGTCGGCATGGGCGTCGTCTCCCTCGGAGCGGGGGTCAGCCTGCTGCGCGGCCGCAGGAAGCCCGCCTGATGGCCGCGGACCGTCGGCCGGCGATCCGCTCGCCGCGGCAGGCGCTGCGGGCGCGGTCCGGTCACCAGCAGCATGCGCGGCTTGCCGACATGTCGCCGAGCCAGCCGACCACGGGCGTGGCCACGGCGGTGGCGAGCAACGTGGCCGTCACGGCCGACGCGGTGTCCGACGAGGGAGCGTCCAGCAACCTGGGCAGCTCCGGGACGATCGGGATGCCCAGCGTCTGCATCAGCGAGCCGATGATGTCGGCGAAGGCCAGACCGCCACCACGGCGCATGGCCGCGCCGCCTGACGGCCGCGGGTTGGTGTTGTTTTTCTGGGAAGGGCGTCGGACTTGACGCTCTCCCTCCTGGGGGAGGGAGATTCTCATGGCTCGCGCTGTGAGACTTCCTGCTTCATCGCCGACTGCCCGCCCGGAGTTATCCGTTGAGGTCTTACACCGGCTCCACAGGCCGACACCGCCCGTCCGGCGGCCAGAAGGTTCTTCGCCGCGTTCACGTCCCGGTCGTGGGTCGTGCCGCAGTCGCATGTCCAGGTGCGGACGTGCAGCGGCATGCTCTCGGCGAGCGTGCCGCAGTGGGAGCACAGCCTGGAGGAGGGGAAGAAGCGATCGACCGCGATCACTTCCCGCCCGTACCAGGCGGCCTTGTACTCCAGAAGGCTGCGGAACTCGGCCCATGCCGCGTCGCTGATGGCGCGGGCCAGGCTCCGGTGCTTGACCATGTTGCGCACGATCAGGTCCTCGATCACGATCGTTTGGTTGTCACGAACGAGTCGGGTGGTCAGCTTGTGCAGGCCGTCACGGCGCCGGTCGACGATCCGCGCATGGATCTTCGCGACCCTGCGTCGGGCCTTCCTGCGGTTGGCGCCGTCTCCCTTGGCCTTACGGGCAACGCTGCGCTGGGCCTTGGCGAGCCGGGTCCGGTCGCGGCGCTCGTGCCGGGGGTTGGCGATCTTCTCGCCGGTGGACAGGGTCAGCAGGTGATCCAGGCCGACATCCACGCCGACCGCCGCATCCGTGGCCGGAAGCGGCTTCAGGCCCGGGTCCTCGCACAGCAGGGACACGAACCAGCGGCCCGCGCTGTCCTGCGACACCGTCACGGTGGACGGCCTCGCCCCTTGCGGGAGGGGCCGGGACCACACAATGTCCAGCGGCTGCGCCATTTTCGCCAGCGTCAGCCTTCCGTCCCGGAAGCGGAATCCGCTGGTGGTGTACTCCGCGCTCTTGCGGGACTTCTTCCGGGACTTGAAGCGCGGGTACCTGGCCCGCTTGGCGAAGAAGTGGGTGAACGCGGTCTGCAAGTGCCGCAGCGTCTGCTGCAACGGCACCGACGACACGTCGTTGAGGAACGCCAGCTCCCCGGTCTTCTTCCATGCCGTCAGCATCGCCGAGGTCTGGTTGTAGTTGACCCGCTCCTGCCGCGCCCACGCCTGAGTGCGGGCGGCGAGTGCCAAGTTGTAGACCTTGCGCACGCAGCCGAACGTGCGCGACAGCTCGGCCGCCTGCGCATCACTCGGATAGAAGCGGTACTTGAACGCCCGCTTCACGCACGTCGGGGTCACGCTCACAAACTAGTGAAACCTCATGCGAAGACCAAACTGCGGGCCAGAGTCCTGCTATCCGTCTTGGCGGCGAATCGCATGCCCTCACCCTGCTCCGCAGGAGTCCGTTTCCTCCCCGCCCTGAAGTGAAGGGCGGAGAATCCACGGAGAAATCAGATGAAGAAGCCTCCATGCGATGGGGGAGAGGGGCCGAAATCCCGGCCGAGTTTAAGTCAGCTGCTTGACTTACCTTAGAGGCTCCGTTTGCCTGAGCGTGCGGCGACCGCCGGACGGAGGAGGGCGTATGCACCCGACCGAGGACGAACGGCCCCTGAGCTATCCGTTGCACGGCGCTACGGCCCTGGAGCCGCCCGCCGAGTGGGACGCGCTGCGCGAGCGCTGCCCGTTCGCGCCCGTGACCCTGCCCAGCGGGGACGAGGTGCTGCTGCTGACCCGCCACGAGGACGTCCGCCGGATGCTCTCCGACGGGCGGTTCGCCAGCATGCTGCGCGCCGAGGGCGCGGCCCGGCTCGCGGACGACGAGTCGGGCGGGGTGTTCGGCGGCGACATGGCGATGGCGATTCCGGCCCGCGGCGAGGCGCACCGGCGCTGGCGCCGGACGGTGGGCCGGTGGTTCACCGCCGAGCGGGTGGCCGCGCTGCGGCCGGGCATCGAGGCGGTGGCCGAGAAGCTCGTCGACGACATGGTCTCCCACGGGCACCCGGCGGACCTGCGGGCACAGCTGGCCTTCCCGCTGCCCCTGTGGGTGATCTGCGACCTCCTCGGCGTCCCGGCCGCGGACCACGACCGGTTCTCGTACTGGTCCGACGTCCTGCTCAACCTCACCCGGTACGGCCAGGACGAGATCGAGCAGGCGCAGGACGACTTCGTCGACTACCTCGCCGCGCACGTCTACACCAAGCGGGAGATGCCCAGCGCCGACCTGCTCAGCGACCTCGTCGTCGCCTGGGACCCGGACGGCGACCCCATGTCCGAGCGCGAACTGGTCTTCACCGGCCAGGCCCTGCTGGTCGCCGGGCACGAGACCACCGCGAACGTCATCGGCAAGACGGTGGCCCTGCTCCTGGCCGACCGCAGCCGCTGGGAACGGCTGCTCGCCGACCGCTCGCTGGTCGGCCCCGCGGTTGAGGAGGCGCTGCGCTTCGACGCCGACCCCGGCATCGGCGTGCCCCGCTATCTCGACGAGCCGCTCGAGATCGCAGGCCACCTGCTGCCGCCCGGCACGACCGTGCTGTGCAGCACCGCGGCCGCCAACCGGGACGAGAGCGTCTTCGACCTGCCCGACGAGATGCTCCTCGACCGCGGCCCCAACCCTCATCTCGCCTTTGGCGCCGGAGCCCACTCCTGTCTGGGTCAGGACCTGGCCCGCGCGGAGCTGTGCACCGTGCTTCACGTGCTGTTGCGTAGGCTTCCGTCGCTGGAACTCGCCGCACCGCCGGCGGACCTGCGACGGCTCGAGGGGCTGGCCGTCGGAGGGCTGAGCGAAGTCCCGGTGCGGTGGTGAGCATGACGGGCAGGACGGTGCGGGCGGAACAGGTCAGCGCGACACGGGAGCTGATCCTGACCGCCGCCGAGCGGCTGTTCGCCGAGCGTGGTGTGAACGCCGTCTCCAACCGTCAGGTCAGCGAGGCCGCCGGACAGGGCAACAACACGGCCGTCGGCTACCACTTCGGCACCAAGGCCGACCTGGTCCGCGCCATCGTCCGCAAGCACGCGGAGCGCATCGAGGAGATCCGGGCCCGGCTGCTGGCCGGGATCGGCGACTCCACGGACGTACGCGACTGGGCGGACTGCCTGGTGCGCCCGATCCCCGAACATCTCGCGAACCTGGGCGGCCCCACCTGGTACGCGCGGTTCTGCGCGCAGCTGATGACCGACCCGTCGCTCCACGAGATCCTGGTCGAGGAGTCCCTCGCCTCCCCGACCCTGCGGCAGATCATCGACGGGCTGACCCGCTGTCTGCCCGAGCTGCCCCCAGAAGTCCGCGCGGAACGCGGCGAGATGGCCCGCCACCTCATCGTCCACATGCCCGCCGAACGCGAGCGCGCGGTCGCCGAGAACCTGCCCACGCCCCGCGCCAACTGGCACGACGCGGCGAGCGGCCTCGTCGACGCGCTCGTCGGCCTGTGGCTGGCTCCGGTGGCGCCGGGCCGCTGAGTGCTCAGCCGGCGGCGCCGAGCGTCTTCAGGACGGCGTCGGCCATGCCCCGTTCGCCCCGCTCGTTGGGATGGACGGAGGCGGCCTGCGCGAGGGGCACGAGCGGCTCCACCCAGCGCGTGTCCCGGGCCGAACAGGCGTCGCGGCCCACGGAGGGCGTGTACGTGTCGACGTACCCGGCCTCGGCGGCCTCGGCGCGCTTTTGCAGCACCGTGTTGAGCTGCTGCTCCTTGGCGTGCAGATAGGCGACGTCCCCGGGTGCGAGGCCCATCCCGCCGCCGCAGCCGGAGTCCTTGGCCGGCAGGATCGCCGGGTACCCGACGACGTACACACGGGCCTCGGGTGCCCG
Source organism: Streptomyces sp. NPDC047043 (assembly GCF_040644055.1). NCBI lineage: Bacteria > Bacillati > Actinomycetota > Actinomycetes > Kitasatosporales > Streptomycetaceae > Streptomyces > Streptomyces sp. NPDC047043. The sequence continues at coordinate 192,508 of NZ_JBEYVO010000021.1, read as the reverse complement.
GCGCCTGATCTCGCCGAGGGTGCGGGCGAGTCGCTCGTCCACCGCGTGGATCTTCTCCTGAACGGCGTCGGTGTCCCCGGAGGCATACCGCTCGCGGCACGGGGCGTCCTTGCCGGCGTGCTCGCCGCGGCTGAGTGCGTAGTACAACACCCCTTGCTCCACGCACTGCTTGATCATCGAGCTGAAGCCGATGTCGTTCCCGCCGATGCCGAGGGTCACCAGCCGCGTCCGGGCGGACAGCGCCGACAGCTGGGCCGCGTTGGTGCCGTCGTCGGTGACCTGCGCGGCGGACAGGTCGGCGAGGGTGGCGCCGCTGCAGCTCACATCGCGGAAGTCGCTTGCTGCGAGCCCGAGTCGGCGGGCCACCAGCGCGGGGTAGTTGCGGTCGGAGCGCTCGCAGCCGGCGGGTTTGCCGTTCTGGTCCGGGATGCGCGGACCGGCGGTGTAGGAGTCGCCCAGCGCGACGTAGGGACCCTTTGGCGGGGCCGGATCGGCGTCGTCGTGGTGGGCGACGCCGACCGCGACGCCCAGCGCGGCGAAAGCGAGCACCCCGGCCAGCCCGGCTCGTACAGAGGTCTTCATCGGTGTGTCCTGCTCTTCCGTCTCGGAGGGTCCCGCGCCGCTGGGGCGCGTCCGGACACGGCGAATGCCGAACCGTGGCTCGGCCGGGGGAGAGCGGCTGGGACAACCGAGCGGGGGCGGAGGAGTCGCCGCCTCCGCGGACCTGGCGCCGGTCGGGGAGACCGGGACTTCATCCCGTACGGCGATACGGGTTGCTTGCGTCAGGCAAGCACAGATAGATTACTTGAGTCAAGCAATGGATCCGATTTACTTGAGTTAGGCAAGCAGAACGGTAGGGTGAGTGGCATGCCCCCCTCGTCGCAGAACGGCACCGTCAGCGAGAGGCCTGCGCTCGCTCGCGGGGCCGGACAGCACGTCCTGGTCGTCGCGGGCGAACCGGATCTGGCCGAACTGCTGTCGACCACGCTGGAGCTGGCGGGCTACCGCATCAGCCTGGCCGGCACCGGGACCGAGGCGATGGCGCGAGCCATGCAGCACCGCTACGACCTCGTGGTCCTCGACGCCACGCTGCCGGACCTGGCGGGCCTCGGCAGGGCGCGCCGCCCGCCCGCCGCCCACCGGCCGCCGGTCCTCTTCCTGACCGCGTACGACTCCCTGGACCGGCTCCTGCCCGAACTCGGACTGGGGGAGAAGGACTACGTGACCAAGCCCTTCCGGGTGGCCGAAGTCCTGGCCAGGATGCAGGTGTTGCTGCGCGGCCCGAACCGGGGCTCGCGCCGGGACGGCGGACTCGCCTACTGCGACCTGGTCCTCGACGACGCCCAGTGCCAGGCGCGGCGCGGCAGACGCGCGCTCGACCTGACCCCCGCCGAGTACCGGCTGCTGCGCCACCTCCTCGTCAACGCGCACCGGGTGCTGTCCAAGGAGCAGATCGGCCGCTACGTCTGGGGCGACTTCCGCGGCGGCAACGCGATCGAGCAGCTCGTCTCCCGCCTTCGCCGCAAAGTCGACCGGGAGGATGCGCCGGTCCTGATCCACACGCGCAGAGGCTTCGGTTACTGGCTCGGGAAGGCCGACGCGGAGATCTGACAAGCCGGAGAGCAAACACCTGGCGGTGTATGCGGGCCCTCGTGAGGGGCGGCGACCTGACAGGGGGCGCCGCCCCTCACGGCGTGTACGGCGCTCGCGTCCGAAGTGACGTCATGCCCTCAACTCACTTGCTTGGCAAGGGGGTTGTCAAAATCCTGCCCGTGTGTCGGGCGGTCGCCGATCGCCTCAACTCGCAATGTGATCCGGCTCACGTCAGCTTTCTGTCAGGTGACTGACCGGAAGGCGTCAGCCCCCTCTGTTTGCATGTGCTCATCGAGGCCTCGACCACTTCACCCCGGCGCTCCGCCCGAACGGAGCCCCCCACCACCGAGGAGAACCATGGCCGACACCCTGGCCACACCCGTGCCCGAAGTGCCGGACGCCGCCCCCGAGTTCCCGATGCCCCGGGCGGGCCGCTGTCCCTTCGACCCGCCGCCCGCCCTGAAGGACCTGCAGGAGCAGGCACCGCTCGTCAAGGTGCGCCTGTGGGACGGCAGCGAGCCGTGGCTCGTGACCCGTTACGCCGAGCAGCGGGCGATCCTGGGCGATTCCCGCGTCAGCGCGGACACCGACCGGCCCGGCTACCCGACCAAGGCCTCGCCCGACGCCGGCGAGGGCAAGCTCAGCTTCATCATGATGGACGACCCCGAACACGCCCGGCTGCGCCGGATGGTGACGGCGCCGTTCGCCATCAAGAAGGTGGAGGCCCTGCGGCCCGCCGTGCAGCGGATCGTGGACGACCTCATCGACGACATGCTGACCGGACCGCAGCCGGTGGACCTCGTGGAGGCGTTCGCCCTGCCGATCCCCTCGCTGGTGATCTGCGAACTGCTCGGCGTGCCCTACGACGACCACGCCTTCTTCCAGGACAACACCAAGACCATGGTCCACCGCGACGCCACCCCCGAACAGCGGGGACAGGCAAGTCGCGAGGTGGCCGCGTATCTGGCCGAACTCATCGGCAAGCGGCTCGCCGAGCCCGAGGACGACCTCCTCTCCAGCATCGCCGGGCGCATCACCGCCGGCGAGATCGACCACCAGCAGGCGACCGAGATGGCGCTGCTCCTGCTGATCGCGGGCCACGAGACCACCGCCAACATGATCGCCCTGGGCACCCTCGCCCTCCTGGAGAACCCCGACCAGCTCGCCCTGCTGCGCGAGAGCGACGACCCCGAACTCGTCGCATCCGCCGTCGAGGAACTACTGCGCTACCTGCACATCACCCACCTGGGACGGCGCCGCGCGGTCACCGAGGACATCGAGATCGCCGGCCAGGTCATCAAGGCCGGCGAGGGCGTGATCATGGTCAACGAGATCGGCAACCGCGACCCGAAAGTGTTCCCCGACCCCGACCGGCTCGACATCACCCGCGACGCCCGCCGCCACGTCGCCTTCGGCTTCGGCGTCCACCAGTGCCTGGGCCAGCCACTGGCGCGCATGGAGCTCCAGGTCGTCTACGGCACCCTCTACCGGCGCATCCCCACGCTGAAGCTCGCCTGCGACCTTCAGGACGTCAGGTTCAAGCACGACGCGTTCATCTACGGCGTCCATGAGCTGCCCGTCGCCTGGTGACGGCTCCCCGTCCCGCGAACCCTCGACAACCACGAAAGAAACAAAGGGGATTGACATGAAGGTGGAGCTGGAGGCCGACAAGTGCGTCGCCTCGGGGCAGTGCGTGCTCGCCGCGATGGACGTGTTCGACCAGGACGACGACGGCATCGCGATCCTGCTCGACGACAAGCCCGCGCCCGAACTCCTCGACGACGTCAAGGAAGCCGTCGCGGTCTGCCCGGCCGCCGCGATCCGACTGGTCGAGCAGTGAGGCGCATCGTCGTCGTCGGAGCCTCGGCCGCCGGACTCGCGGCGGCCGAGACCCTCCGCCGTGAGGGCTACGACGGCACCCTCACCCTCGTGGGCGACGAACCGCATCCCCCGTACGACCGCCCGCCCCTGTCCAAGCAACTGCTCGCCGCGGAGTGGGAGTCCGGGCGCCTCGCCCTGCGCACCCCCGCCGACCTGACCGCCCTCGACCTCGACCTGCGCCTCGGTGTCCCGGCCACCGGCCTCCGACTCGCCGACAGCAGCGTGGGGTTGGCGGACGGCTGCGAAGTGCCCTACGACGGACTGATCGTGGCCACCGGAGTGCGGGCGCGCCGGCTGCCCGGCGAGGGTGCGCATGTGCTGCGCACCCTGGACGACGCGCTGACGCTGCGCGACCGGCTCGGGCCGGGGCTGCGGCTGGTCGTGGTGGGCGCCGGATTCCTCGGGGCGGAGGCCGCCGCCGTGGCCTGGCGGCTCGGCGCCGAGGTGACCCTCCTCGAACCGGCTCCCGTGCCCCTGGCGCACGCCGTCGGCACGGAGGTCGGCGAGCTGCTCACCCGTGCCCACCTCGAGCGGGGCGTGGACCTGCGCTGCGGGGTGAGCGTGCGCGAGGTGACCGAGGACGGGGTGCGGCTCGCGGACGGCGAGGTGATCGAGGCCGACGAGGTGCTGGTCGCCGTCGGCTCGCTGCCGAACACCGAGTGGCTCGAGGGCAGCGGACTGACCGTCGGCGACGGCGTGGTCTGCGACGAGTACTGCGAGGCCGCCCGGAACGTGTACGCGGCCGGCGACGTCGCCCGCTGGTACAACCCCCTGTTCGGCACGGCCATGCGGATCGAGCACCGCACCAACGCCGCCGAACAGGGCATGGCCGCCGCCCGCAACCTGCTCGCCCCGGCAGCCCGCAAGCCGTTCGCGCCGGTGCCGTACTTCTGGTCCGACCAGTACGACATGAAGATCCAGGCGTACGGCTATCTGCGGGGGCACGACGAAGTCGCCGTGGTGGACGGCGACCTGGGCGAGCGCCGGTTCGTCGCCGCGTACCGCACCGGCGACCGCGTGACCGGCGCCCTCGCGGTCGGCATGCCGCCCAAGGCCATCCGGCAGTGGCGGCAGGCGATCGCGTCCGGAGCGATGTGGGACGAGGCGGTGCGCAGGCAGCAGCCCTCTCCAACAGGGGCCTGAAACAGGACGGTTGGGCGGGGCGCGACGGCAGGCGCCAGCACAGGGCCCGGGTGAGGCGGATTCCGCGTCACCCGGGCCTTCTCATGCTTCCGGTGCCGGCGGAGTCGTACGTTCGCAGTACCCCGAGGTAAACGCACGCAGTAGATTACTTGAGTTACGCAACAAGATGGTAAAGTGGGTCGCATGGCCACACCACCGCTCCCCGACGTCCCCGTCACTCCCGCGTCCGAGGAGGTGACCGAGATCGAGCGTGCGCTGACCCGCATCACCTACCTGAGCACGCGCGCCCGCCAGCACGACCGGCTGATGGCCCTGGCCGGCGTCCCGCTGGACCGCGCCGCGGTGGCGCTGCTGCGACAGGTCGCCGACTCGGAGCCGCTGCGTCCCGGGGAGCTGGCCGTCCAACTGGGGGTGGAGGCCTCCCACATCACACGCACCGTGCAGCAGCTGCAGAAGTCCGGTTACGTCACCCGCGTCCCCGACCCCGACGACCGCCGCGCCCAGCGCATCCAGCTCACCGAGGCCGGCCGGCAGGCCATAGACCGCATCCGCGACGCCGGTGCCCGCGGGATGCAGCTGGCCCTGTCCGACTGGTCGCCCGAGGAACTGGGCCAGCTCGCCACGCTCTTTCACCGCATGGTCGACGACTTCCTCGCCTACGCCATCGACGAGGAGCCGGAGGAGCAGCCGGTCGCGCGGGCGGGCACCGTCTGACCTAGGGCGAGGTCTCGCGGCGGCGACGGCCGGGCGTCCCCCGCACTGACGTCGGCTCCACCGGCGGCATCGGCTCGCGAAGACCGCACAGCAGGAGCCGGCCCAGAGCGGGCAGCGCGATCAGGGGGACCAGGGCGGTCTGCAGTGAGGTCGCGTCGGCCAGCGCTCCGACGGCAGGGGCGGCCAGCCCGCCCACGCTCACCGTCAGCCCCAGCGTCACGCCACTCGCGGTGCCCATTCGCCGGGGCAGAAAATCCTGGCCGAGCGTGATGTGCAGAGCGAAGGGGACGTACAGGCCGGCCGAGGTGAGGGCGACGAACAGGTAGACCACCGGGCCGGGGACGAGGACCACGCCCGCGACGGCCAGGACCGTCAGGACGTACGACCGGCGCACCACCGTGACACGCCCGTACCGGTCGGCAAGCCGGCCGCCCGCCAGCGTGCCCAGCGCACCGCCGACGTACAGCACGAAGAGCGCCGCCGCCCCGGCCGCCTCGCCGTCGCCGGTGCGCTCACGCACGTGCAGCGAAATGAAGGCACTCAGGCCGACGAAGACGATCGAGCGGCAGACGATCGCGCCGGACAGGCGCAGGAACGATGCCCAGTCGTCAGTGCCGGTGGCCTCGGGGGCACGGTCGGCTCGGGCGCGGCTGCCCGAAGAGCGCACTGCGGCCGCCCACGACATTGCCCCCGCCACCGCAGGGAGGGTCAGCAGAGGGGTAGCGCGCAGGCCCCAGGTGGCGACGACCGCGGCGACGAGCGGCGGGGCGAGTGCGAAGCCGATGTTGCCGCCGAGGGAGAACCAGCCCATCGCCGTGTTGCTCCCGCCCGCGGCGACGCGGGCCGCCCGGGCCGCCTCCGGGTGGTAGGCCGCGACACCGATGCCGGAGACGGCGACGGCCGCCAGAGTGAGCGGATACGAGCCGCCGAGCCCGCACAGGGCGACACCTGCCCCCGCGGTCAGCGCGCTGAGCGGCAGCAGCCACGGGAGCGGGCGCCGGTCCGTCAGCGCCCCGAACAGCGGCTGCACCAGCGACGACAGCAGGGAGGCGGCCAGGACGACGCCCGAGGCGGCGGCGTAGGTGTAGGCACGCTCGGACACGAAGAACGGCACGAGCGCGGCGACGGCTCCCTGATAGACGTCGACGCAGGCGTGGCCCAGGGAGAGGAGGGCGATGGGGCGGTTGCGAGAGGTGGACACCCTGCGATCGTCGGGGGAGCGGTGCCTGGCCCGCTTTCGATAATCTGCCTACTTGTGTCGAACATCCGCCACACCCCGAAGGCGCCGACCCGCGCGCGGAGCCTCGCCGCCGGAGAACGCATCGACGCGCACCGGCACGACGAGCACCAGATCGTGTACGCGGGATCCGGTGTCCTGGCCGTCACCACCGACGCCGGTACCTGGTTCGCCCCCGGAACCCGTGCCATCTGGGTGCCCGCGGGAACCGCGCACGCCCACCGCGCCCACGGGCATCTCGAGCTGCACCTGGTCGGCCTGCCCGCCGGCGACAACCCCCTTGCCCTGGACGCGCCGACCGTCCTCGCGGTCAGCCCGCTCCTGCGCGAGCTGATCCGCACCTACACCCGCGACCCCGACCAGGACAGCCCCGAACGCCGCCGTCTGCTCGCCGTCCTGCGCGACCAACTGCGCGCCTCGCCCCAGCAGCCGATGCGCCTGCCCACCCCGACCGACCCCCGCCTGGCCGCCGTCTGCGCGATCGTCCACACGAACCCCGCCGACCCCCGCACCCTCGCCGCCCTGGGCGCCGCGACCGGCGCCGGCGAACGCACCCTCAGCCGTCTCTTCCGCAGCGAGTTCGGCATGACCTTCCCGCAGTGGCGCACCCAGTCCCGCCTCTACCACGCCCTGCGCATGCTCGCCGACGACACACCCGTCACGACGGTCGCCCACCGCTGCGGCTGGTCCTCCACCAGCGCCTTCATCGACGTCTTCCGCCGCTCCTTCGGCTGCACGCCCGGAACGCACAACCGCCGCGCACAGACCGCCCTTTCCGGACGGTGAACACCCAGCCCCGCTGCCATCCCCCTTCTACCCTCCGGTAACATCGCCCGGCAGGTCATCAGAGGAGGAACCGTGTCACGGTCCGAACGCTCGCCCCTGCTGCTCGCCGGCCTGCTGGCCACCGCGGGTGTCGCCCACTTCGCCTCGCCACGCCAGTTCGACGCGACCATCCCGCAGGCGCTGCCGGGCACGCCCCGGACTTGGACGTACGCCAGCGGCGCCGCGGAACTGGCACTCGCCGCGGGCATCGCGCTGCCCCGCACACGGAAGACGGCGGCCCTCGCAGCCGCCGCGTTCTTCGTCGGCGTCTTCCCCGCCAACGTGAAGATGGCCGTCGACTGGCGCCACCGCCCCACGCCGCAGAAGGCCGCGGCCATCGGGCGGCTGCCGCTGCAGCTGCCCCTCGTGCTGTGGGCCCGCAGCGTCGCGAAGAACGGGGAGGGACGGTCGTGACCGAGCGCATCGACGTCGGCGTCAAGGTCGACGACTTCGAACTGCCGGACGAGACCGGCACCCCCCGCACGCTGTCCGAACTGCTCGCCGACGGACCGGTCGTGCTCTTCTTCTACCCCGCCGCCCTGACCGCCGGCTGCACCGCGGAGGCCTGCCACTTCCGCGACCTGGCCGCCGAGTTCGCCGCCGCCGGCGCCCGGCCCGTGGGCATCAGCGGCGACACCGTCGACAAGCAGCAGGAGTTCACCGGCCGCCACAACCTCGGCATGCCGCTGCTGTCCGACGCCGACGGCTCGATCCGCGAGCTGTTCGGCGTGAAACGGGGCTTCAGCCTGGCGCCCACCAGACGGGTCACCTTCGTCATAGACCAGGACCGCACGATCCTCGAGGTCGTGCGCAGCGAACTGCGCATGAACACCCACGCCGACCGCGCCCTGGCCGCCCTGCAGGCTCGACAGAAGTGACGTCACGGACGTGACGTCAACGAAGCGGAGGGCCCTACCCCCTCCGTTTCGGGTCACATACCCGAGGCTCGGAACCCCGGCAGCTCGTGACCACAACTGGCTGAGGTGGTCCGGCCGCGTCCAGCGTCGCTTGCAGCGATGGTGCGTTCGAGTACGGCGGCCTGGACGGCATCCGGTGTCATGCTCGTGACCGGCTCCGTGTCGCTGTGCGCCCACACACGACTGCTGCTGAGGCCGGCAACGGCGCGCCCCTTCGCCGGATCCGGTTGAAGCGGTGGGACAAAAGCACCATCCTGAAGCCTATGGAGCACGCCCCCGCTGCCGCGATCGTCGATGCCCGGGGAATCGTGACCGGGTGGAGCGAAGGCGCCCGGCGGCTGACGGGATTCCCGGCCGAGGAGGCCGTGGGCCGGGCGGTGCGGGACCTGGTCGCCGAGGAGCCGCCCGGCGAGGCCGTGGCGGCGCTGCACGGCACCGCCGTCCTGCGGCACCGCGACGGCTCGTCCGTCACGCTCGCGCTCAGGGCGTGCGCAGTGCTGGGCGAGGGCGGTGAACCGGCCGGCTACATGATCACCGCCGAGCCTCCCGGAGACCCCGAGCCGACGCTGGCCGGCCAGGCCTTCCAGCAGGCGGCCATGTCCATGTCGGTCTTCGACACCCGGCAGCGCTATCTGCGCCTCAACGACGTGGCCTGCCGGGTCATGGGGGTGCCCGAGGAGGTCCTGCTGGGGCGGCACTTCCCGGAGAGTGTGGAGGACGCCGAGCACAGCCGCGGCTTCCTGGCCCATCTCCGCCAGGTGGCCGAGACGGGTCGGCCGACCCGGTACGAGAGCTACGCCGGGGCCCCCGCCCTGAACCGGGACCACGCCTGGACCACCGACATGTGGCCGCTGCGGGACGCCTCCGGCGAGGTCCACGCGGTCGCCCTGGCCGCGTTCGACAGCACCGAGCAGTACTGGGCCCGCGAGCGCCTGGCGCTGCTGAACGAGGCGGCGGCCTGCATCGGCACCACCCTGGACGTGGTCCGCACCGCCGAGGAGCTCGTCGAACTCCTGGTGCCCCGCTACGCGGACTTCGCCAGCGTCGACCTGCTCGACTGGGTCCTCGGCGCCGAGGAGCGGCCCGCGCTGCTGGAGGCGGACGTCGTGCTGCGCCGCGTGGCCCACGGTTCCGTCACCGAGGGCACGCCGGAGGCCGCCGTGCACGTGGGCGAGACGGACATCTACCCGTCGTTCTCGCCGCCCGCGAAGGCGCTGCGCAGCGGGCGGGCCGTCGTCAGCCAGGCGGGCGAGCCGGACTTCATGCGGTGGGTCGCCGAGCGCAACGCCCGGGCCCCCGCCGGCCGCCCTCACCGCAGAGGTGTGCACTCGTTGGTCGCGGTACCGCTGCGGGCCCGCGGCACCACGCTCGGGGTCGCCGTCGGCGTCCGTATCGCCAATCCGGACGACTACGGCGGCGACGACGCCGTCCTCGCCGAGGAAGTCGCCAGCCGGGCCGCCGTGTGCATCGACAACGCCCGTCGTTTCGCCCGTGAACGCACCACCGCGCTGGCCCTCCAGAACAGCCTGCTGCCGAGGGGACTGCCCGGGCAGGCCGTGGTCGAGGTGGCGCACCGCTACCTGCCCTCCGGTTCGCTGGTCGGTATCGGCGGCGACTGGTTCGACGTGATCCCGCTGTCCGGCAGCCGCGTCGCCCTGGTCGTCGGCGACGTGGTCGGCCACGGCATCCCCTCCTCGGCGACCATGGGCCGCCTGTGCACGGCCGTACGCACGCTTGCGGATGTGGACCTGCCGCCGGACGAGCTCCTCACCCACCTCGACGACCTGGTCACCCACCTCGCGTCGGACGAGAGCGGCGAGGCCGCCGAGCTCGGCGCCACCTGCCTCTACGCCGTCTACGACCCCGTCTCGCGCCGCCTCAACCTGGCCGCGGCCGGACATCCGCCGCCGGCCCTGCTGCTGCCCGACGGCACCGCGAGCCTCGTACCGATGACGGCCGGGCCCCCGCTCGGCGTCGGTGGGCTGCCCTTCGAGGCGACGGAGCTGGAACTGCCCGAGGGTTCCGTCGTCGCGCTGTACACGGACGGTCTGATCGAGGACCGTGACCGGGACGTCGACCACGCCACCACCGAACTGTGCCGCGCGCTCGCCGCGCCCGCGGACACCCTCGAGACGCTGTGCGACACGGTCCTGAAGGCCGTACTGCCGGAGGAGCCCAGCGACGACGTGGCCCTGTTGCTGGCCCGCACCCGGGCGCTGGGCGAGGACCGGGTCGCCACCTGGGACATCACCCCGGACCCCGAGCGCGTGGCCGCGGCCCGCCAGGCGGCCACCGAGCAGCTGACCGCCTGGGGCCTGGACGAGGCCGCCTTCGTCACCGAACTCGTCGTCAGCGAACTGGTCACCAACGCGATCCGGTACGGCGCCCCGCCTGTGCAGCTGCGGCTGATCCGCGACCGCAGCCTCATCTGCGAGGTCTCCGACGGCAGTTCCACCTCACCGCATCTGCGCCGGGCCCACGCCTTCGACGAGGGCGGCCGGGGACTGCTGCTGGTCGCCCAGCTCACCCAGCGCTGGGGCAGCCGCCAGACGGGCCGCGGCAAGACCATCTGGGCCGAGCAGACGCTGCCGCCGGTCTGATCACTGGAAGTCGCAGCCCGGGTTCGGGACGTCCTCGGAGTAGGGCGCGCCGTGCGGAAGGATGTACAGCACTTCGAGGATCAGCGGAGTGGTGCCCTCGTTGCGGCCGAGGTGGACATCGCTCGGCCCACCCGGCTCGCGCACGGTGGTGCCGGTCTTGTAGACGCCGTCCTCGGCGCAGTCCGAGTGGTAGTGGCTGAGTGTGCCCTGCCGGACGAAGCCGTAGACCGGGCCGTCGTGGAAGTGCCAGCCGGTGCTCTGGCCGGGCGGGACGGTTACCTCCCGGACGACGTAGTCGGTGTTCCCGATGGTGGTGGTGCTGATCAGCTTTCCGGTCACCCCCGGACCGGGCGGTGTGGCACCGGCGGTGCCGCAGGTCAGGACGGTGCCGGTGACGATCGTGCCGACGACGGCGGTACGGAGCGCGTTGCGCATGCGGTGGGCCTCCCGGGCAAGGGACGAGGGACGACGGACGGGGTTCGAAGATCGAGTACCGCCGTGAACATAAGCGCCCGGAGGGGCAGTTGGGGCCGGAACGCGTCAATCCGCCCTGTCGTACGGCGAGTTCGGCCACCGCCCGTGCCGCGGCCGGCCGCTCAGGCCGCCGCTCGCTCCCGCACCACGTCCTGCGGCTTCTTGTCGTCCCGCAGCCCCAGGTACCGCGGGTGGCGCAGCATTCCGTCCCGCGTCCACTCGGTGAAGTCGACCTGTGCGACCAGCTCCGGCCGCACCCACCGCGCGCCCGCCTCCCGTACCCGGTCCTCGAACGGCGGGCTGGAGGTGCGCAGTTCGTCGAGCCGTTCGCGCAGGGAGATCAGCGTGGGCCGGTCGAAGCCGGTGCCGACCTTGCCCGCGTATCGCAGCTTCCCGTCCTGGTAGTAGCCGAGGAGCAGCGCGCCGAGGCCGACACGGCTGCCGGCCGGTTCGGTGAATCCGCCGACGACGAACTCCTGCCCCTGGGAGCACTTCAGCTTCAGCCAGTCTTTGGACCGGCGCGGCTGGTAGTCGCCGTCGGCCCGCTTGGCGATCAGACCCTCCCAGCCGCGGGCGCAGGAGGCGGCCAGCAGCTCGGCGCCGCCTTCGTTGCGGTGGGAGGTCAGCCGTAGGGGAGAGCGGTACGTCAGCGCGCGGCGCAGCAGGGACTTGCGGGTCCGCAGCGGCAGCCGCGTGAGGTCGGCTCCTTCCAGCCTGAGCAGGTCGAACACGTAGTACGTCACCGCGACACCGCTCGCCTCGACGTCCTGCCGGCGCGTCAGGCCCATGCGCTGCTGGAGCCGGGCGAAGTCGGTGCGGCCCCGTGTGAACGCGACGACCTCTCCGTCGACGGTGAAGTCCGTGCACGACTGGGCGGCCAGCGCGGCCACGATCTCCGGGTAGGTGTCGTTGAGGCGACGGCCGGTGCGGGACAGCAGCGTGACCCGTTCGCCCTCCCGCACCGCCAGCAGCCGTACGCCGTCCAGCTTCCGCTCGAAGATCCAGTCGCCGTCGAAATCCCGGCGGTCACTGAGCGTGGCGAGCATCGGACGGGCGGCGAGCTCGGCGCCCGGGCGCGCCTCGCCCAGCAGCTCGCGCTGATCGTCGGGGAGTGAGTCCAGCAGGCCGGTCACCGCGGGTCACTGCTCCCCGGCAGCCGTCGCGACCTGGGCGAGCGTACGGCCGCTGCTCACCGATCGGGCCCGGCGCGGATCCGGTGACCCGTGGCCGCGGGACTTCCCGCCGCCGGCCTTGACCAGCAGCCACGCCTCTTCGCTGTCACCGTCCTTGCCGCCGCGGAACCGTGTGAGCGCGTACTCGCCGTGCAGCTTGGACCCCTTGAGCCGGAAGCGTGCATGACCGTGTTCCAGCGACTCCTCGAAGTCGACGGGCTGCCCCTTGCGGTCGTGGCTGAGCGGTTCATAGGTGCCGTGGTCCCACACGATCACGGTGCCGCCGCCGTACTCTCCCTGCGGGATCACGCCCTCGAACTCCTCGTACTCCAGCGGATGGTCCTCCGTGGGCACGGCGAGCCGCTTGTCCTGCGGATCGTTCGAGGGGCCCTTCGGGATCGACCACGACTTCAGTACGTCGCCGACCTGCAGCCGGAAGTCGAAGTGCATGGTGCTGGCGTCATGGATCTGCACGACGAACCGGGGTTCCTCGCCCAACGACGCGGATCCCCCGCGTGGCTCCTGGGTCCGCCCGAAGTCGCGCTTGCGGTGGTAGTCCCGCAGCCGGTTCTGCTCGGCCACCTCCGGCTCCTTCCCTGCACCCTGTTTCCGTGGGTCCCCGGGTACCCGGCGGGCGGCTCAGAACTCCTCGTGCACCTCCGGGTCCCCGCCGAGGCGCCGGTGGGTGCGCTCGGCGACCGCCGTCATCTGGGCGGGGTCCAGTTCGAAGCCGAAGACGTCCAGGTTCTGGCGCTGCCGCTCAGGGTTGGACGACTTGGGAATGGGCACCGCGCCCAGCTGGGTGTGCCAGCGCAGGACGACCTGGCCGGGGGTCACCCCGAGGTCCTCGGCCACGGCGATGACGGCCGGGTCGTCCAGCAGGCCCTTGCCCCGGCCCAGGGGGGTCCAGCTCTCGGTGAGGATGCCCTTGGCGGTGTGGAAGGCGCGCAGCTCGTCCTGCGGGAAGAACGGATGCAGCTCGACCTGGTTGACGGCGGGCAGGACCCCGGTCTCCTTCTCCAGCCGCTCCAGGTGCTCGGCGGTGAAGTTGGAGACGCCGATGGAGCGGACCAGGCCGTCCTCCCGCAGCTTGATCATGGCCCGCCAGGAGTCGACGTACCGGTCGAGGCGGGGCAGCGGCCAGTGGATCAGATACAGGTCCACGTACTCCAGGCCGAGCCGGCGGCGGGAGTCCTCGAAGGAGGCGAGGGTCTCCTCGTAGCCGTGGTGGCGGCCCGGGAGCTTGGTGGTGACGACGACCTCCTCGCGGGGGACGCCGCTGCGGGTGAGACCGAGGCCCACGCCCGTCTCGTTGCTGTAGTTGGTTGCCGTGTCGACCAGACGGTAGCCCAGGCCGAGGGCTCCGGACACGGCACGTTCGGCCTCCCCCTCGCTCATCGGGTAGGTGCCCAGGCCGAGGGCGGGGAGGTTGGTGTCGTCATTGAGCGTGTGCGTCGGGATGCTGATCACCGTGGGACCTTTCCCTCGACTGTGCTGTACCTCCAGCCTCGGGGATGGAGTGAGCTGTGATCAACCGGACGGGCCGGGGACGAGGGCAGCGGACGGCATGGGCGGCACCGTGGAGCAGCGGGCGGCGCGATCAGGGCGTCCCACGTCACGGGACGTCGTCCGGCTCGGCTACCGCCCCGACCGCCTGGCGTGCGGCCTGCCCCGCCGTACGGCCGTGATCGGCCTGGTCACCGACGAGATCGCCGCCTCACCCTTCGCGGGCCGATTGCTGCGCGGCGCCATGGAGACCGCCTGGGACAGCGAGGACCTCGTCCTGACCGTCGACCCCGGCGGCGACCCGGCCACGGAGGACGCGGCGCTCGCCGAACTCCTTGACCGGCGCGTCGACGGCATCATCTACACCCCGTGATCCCTGCCGAGCGGGACCGATCGCGGCGGGCGTCCTGCACGCCGCGACCCGGCTCGGCATCACCGTGCCCGCCGCACTGTCGGTGGTCGACTACGACTACCAGGAGCACATGGCCGCGCAACCGCCCCCCGCCCTCACCTCCGTCGCGCCGCCGCACCGGGCGAGGGGCGAGGTCGCCGTACGACTCCTCCTCGATGCCGTCGACACCGGCCGCACGCCGCCGGCGACCACACGGCGCCTGGCCTGCCCATTGATCAGCCGAGCGTGCGTGGGACCGGCTCCCGCTCGGTGACGGCCGAGTCCCGTCCGCGGTCGAGCCGTTCGCCGGCCGTCCCCGAAGCCCGACTCGCCGTCGCGTGCAGCTGCGGGCCCCGTGCCGGCCAGGATCCGTACGAGGCGCTGTCGCCATGCCCCGCCAACGCTGTCACGATCTTCACAAGGCGGCTCGCGTGGAGCCGGTGCGGACGATCAACGGAGCGCGTATGACGACGGACTGGGGCACGGCGGCGGGCAGCGAACGGGTCGCGGGGATCGAGGTGAAACCGGTCGCCGGGCACATCGGGGCCGAGATCACCGGCGTCGATCTGGCCGGCGACCTCGAGGACGCCGTGGTGGCCGCGATCCGGGCGGCGGTGCTGCGCTGGAAGGTGGTGTTCTTCCGCGGGCAGCGGCTGGACCACGCCGGGCACGTGGCGTTCGCGCGGCGGTTCGGTGCGCCCGTGGTGCTGCGCAAGCGCGGCAGCGCCTCGCCGCCGGACTTTCCCGAGGTGGAGACGACCGCCGACCGGCTGGAGCTGGGCGGGAAGTTCGGCATGGAGCACGACGAGTGGCTGCAGCGCCGGCGGCACACCCTGCTGCGCGGCTGGCACTGCGACCACGGGGCCCGTATCGACCCGCCGGCCGCGACGATCCTGCGCGCCGAGACCGTGCCGCCGTACGGAGGCGACACGACCTGGTCGAACCTCGCGGCCGCGTACGCCGGACTGTCCGCGCCCGTGCGGGAGTTCGTCGACGGGCTGCGCGCCGAGCACCGGCTCGGCGTCGGCTACCAGCCGCGGCCCGGCGACGACGCCTACCTGCGCCATCTGCTGGACCGTCAGGTCGCCTCCGTGCACCCGCTGGTGCGGGTGCATCCGGAGACGGGGGAGCGGGTCCTGTTCGTCAACGGCTACTACCTCGAGCAGATCGTCGACGTCTCCCGCCCGGAGAGCCGGGCGATCCTCGACATGCTGCTGGAGCAGGCGGTGCGGCCCGAGTACACGGTGCGGTTCCGCTGGGAGCCGGGCAGCGTGGCCTTCTGGGACAACCGGGCCACGATCCACCTCGCCCCCGGCGACAACGCCCACCTGGACTTCCCCCGGATCATGCACCGGGTGATGCTGACGGGCGACATCCCGGTCGGCGTGGACGGCAAACCGTCGGAGCCGGTGGCCGGGACCGAGCCCGGCCGCTGGTGATTTCAGGCGGCGGGCTGCCAGCCCAGCGCCGGGCCGAGCTTCGTGGCCATGTCGGTGAGGATCTGCACGTAGTCCTCGTGCCCGAAGGTGAACGGCAGCGCGAACGCCACCTCGTCCACCTCGCGGAACGCGGCATGCGCATGGAGGCGTTCGGCGATCTCCTCGGAGGTGCCGACGATGTCCGGCGCGAACAGCAGCCGGGCCGGGCCCTGCGGTGACGTCGTACGAGGGGCGCGCTTGGCCGCGAACTCCTCGTACTTCGCCCGCTGTTCGGGCGAGGCGGAGTCGGTGGGGATGACGACCAGGCCCTGCGAGACGCGGGCCGCCTCCCCGTCGGGGTGCCGGTCGCGAAAGGCGCGGATGTGGGACAGCTGGATCTGCGCGAAGTCGAAGTCCGCGTCCCCATCGGCTCCTTCGGCCTTTACGACACTGCTGGTCAGGAAGTTCATGCCGTGCTCGCCGGCCCAGCGCGCCGAACTCAGGCTGCCGCCGCCGTACCAGAGCCGGCGGCCGAGGCCGGGGGAGTGCGGCTGCACCCGGTCGGAGAACACCTCGAAGCCCTCGACGCCGCTGAAGTCGGTGGCGCTCTTGCCCCGCACGAGGTCCAGCAGCCGCCGCACCCGCTCGTAGGAGAAGTCCTCGACGTCCGCCGTGTCCGGGTAGAGCGCCTGCTTGACCTGGTCGTAGTGCATCGGCGGGCCCACGCTGACGCCCGGGTTGATACGGCCCCCGGACAGGATGTCGACCGTCGCCAGGTCCTCGGCCAGACGCAGCGGGTTCTCCCAGCCGAGCGGGATGACCGCCGTGCCGAGTTCGATACGGCTGGTGCGCTGCGAGGCCGCAGCCATCACGGCGACGGGGGAGGAGATGCCGTACTGGAGATGGCGGTGGCGCAGCCACGCGCTGTCGAAGCCGAGCCGTTCGCCCAGCTCGATGATCTCCAGCGTGGACTCGTGGCCGCGGCGCGGGTCCGCCTCGTCGAACAGGCCGATGGTCAGGAAGCCGAGCTTGCGCAAGGGGCGTGCGGTGGGCGGCACGGGCTCCTCCGTAGTTGTTTGATGTATCAAGTAATACGGCAGTGCCAACCCGGCCGCCCCCAGAACTGTTCCCGCCGCCCGGGTCAAGATCAGGCCAGCGGAATCGTCACCTCGTCCTCGACCGGCGGCTCGACCTCCTGGGCACGGTTGCCGGTGGCCGCGTAGCAGCGCAGCCGGACCGCCTCCGGGGTGACGTCCAGGCGCAGGAAGCACTTGAAGAAGGGCGGGCTGTACGTCGCCGAACTCGGCGAGAACAGCTGTGTGTAGATCTTGCGCACGGGCAGGCGGAACCGGGACGTGCGGTCGGGGCGGCCGCCCGCGCCGAGCAGGCTCGCGACGAGTCGGGTGCGGCGGGTGACGCGCACGGGCCCGCCGGGCGTGCGGGTCGGTGCGATGCCGAGGCGTTCGGCGACGACCGCCATCGCCTCGGCCTCGGTGAGGGTGAAGAAGCGGCGCAGGCGCAGGCGGCGGCCGTAGAGCTTGCTGTAGAAGGCGAGGGAGTCACCGCGCAGCGGATAGCAGCGGAAGTCCTCCTCGGTGACGTTCGCGATGTCGACGCGCGGGATGGTGTGGGTGGCGTGCATGAACGCGCCGCCGCCGCCCGAGACGACGTACTGGATGGTCCGGCCGTGCACCTGCACCGGGTAGCGCTGGTAGTTGTGGATGTCGCCGCCGATCGCCGCGACGTAGTGGTGCTCGGGGTCGCGGACGATGTCGTCGACGGTACCGCCGCCGCCTTCGATCGTGCAGGGGTGGTGTTCGCCGTCCACGTACAGCGGCGAGCCGGTGATCAGAATCTTCGGGCGGGGTCCCTTGGACACCTCGCGCAGCCAGGCGCCCTGTTCGGCGTCGATGGTGCCGAGCAGGCCCGTGTCGATGCCGATGAGCCGGACGGGCCCGGCGTCGATGGCCCAGTACGGGCCCGGCTGGAAGGCCTGTTGGGCCGGTGCCGACCGCAACTGCCGTGCCTCGTCCAGGCGTTGGCCGTCGTTCGCGCGCGGCCGGTGCCACAGAAGCGAGCGCAACCAGGCCCGGGTGAAGGGGCGTTGCGCGGGCTCGGGGGTCAGGGGCGGGGCGTCCGCGCAGAAGACCCGCATGAAGGCGCCGAGATCCTCGTACCAGTCGTGGTTGCCGGGTATCGCGTAGATCGGCGCCCGGTAGTCCTGGTAGGGCCGGAAGAACTTCGTGGCGTAGTCGTCCGCGCTGCCCACCGGGTAGATGACATCGCTGGCGACGACAGTGAAGTTGGTGTCCTGACTGACCTTCAGAAAGCCGGGCACGACGGCGTATTGAGGGTCGTCGCCCTCGCCGGTGTCGCCGATCACCATGAAGGAGAAGCGGTCCGGGTCCTCGCGCCGGATCACCTTGTCCGCGGGCGCGCCGGCCGCCTCCCGCTGGGCCACCCATCTGCTGCGCGTACGGCCCGTGGGGTCCCCGAACCAGGAGGCCACCACGCCGTTGCGGGCGGCCCACAGCGTCCTGGGGTTCAGCCAGGAGATCTTCTCGACCCTGGCCGGCATCAGCTGCTTGTACCCGCCTGGTTCGGCGGCGCCCCAGCCGGCGCCTTCGGCGGTATCGCGTGAAGAGTCAGACACCGCTGAACCGTAACAACGATCAAGTGGTGTACGGGAAGGGGGTGCACGAGGCGGTCGGGTCGCGTTCGTGGTCAACGGGCGCTCTTGACATGGTCAGGGGCCCGCGACGTACGTTGAGGCGGCAAGTTCCGTACCGGTGGAGGGCCGCGATGCACGTTCCTGGCACGGCACTGCACGGTGCCGGTACGGGCACGCGGCTGATCATCCGCCGACATGTCGACTACTGCCGTACCGCTTCCGCGGTCTGTCCTTCCGTACGTGGCTGAGCCCCGGCCGGCGCGCATCGTCCGTCGGCCGCGTGTGTGTCGTGGACCGGGCGTCCTCGCGCTCGACGACCCCTGCTGCTGATCAGTTCCTCATTCCCGACCGCCTCGACGACATCGTCGACCTGCTCGTACCCGAACTGCAGGAACGGGGCGTCTACCGCACGGAATACACCGGTACGACCCTGCGCGAGCACCTCGGCCTGCGCGAGCCGCTCACCCACCGCACGGCGCTCGAGGCACGGCGGGCGGACTGACGGATCACCACTCGCGGGCGCGCGGTGGGGCCCACTGCGGCTGCGCGCCGCCGTCCGGACCCTGCTGGGATCGCGCGGGAGGGGCGGGGGCGTAGGAGTCCTGCCGTGACCGCGCGGTCCCCGGGGTGTGGTCGAACAGGGTGCCGCCGTTGCGCGGCGTGGGAATCTTCCCCTGGCCGGCCGCGCGGTCCTTGCGGGACGAGGACGATTTGTTCCACTCGCCGTCGCCCAGCACCAGCAGCGGGTCGAACATCACCACCACGCCTGCCAGCAGCAGGAAGACGGCCGGTCCCAGCAGCATCGGGAGCAGCAACGAGGTCGGCGAGTCGCCCGCCCAGGCCCCGCTGCCACTGCCGTGCACATGGACGCTGACGGCGGCCATCGCCGTGTAGTGCATGCCGGACACCGCCACACCCATGACCAGGCTGGCGCCCAGGCTGGTCAGGAAGCCGCGGATGGTGACGGCCGCCCACAGCGCGGCGGTCGCGGCGACGATCGCGATGCCGACCGACAGGGCGACGGTGAACGTGTCGTACTGGATGTCGCCGTTCACCTCCATCGCGGCCATGCCGAGGTAGTGCATCGCGGCCACGCCGAGCCCGGTGATCACACCCGCGACGGACAGGGTCAGCGTGCCGGCGCCCAGATAGCCGACGATGAACACGCCGATGCCGACCACGACGATCGCCACGGCCAGGCTGAGCAGGGTGAGACCGACGTCGTAGCGGATGCCGGTCTCCTGGACCTGGAAGCCGAGCATCGCGATGAAGTGCATCGTCCAGATCCCGCAGCCGATCGAGGCGGCACCGAGCGCCAGCCAACCGGGCTTCCAGGACTGGTCGTTGAGCAGGGACCGGACGATGCAGCGCAGTCCGAGCGCCCCTCCCAGGCAGGCCATCAGATAGGCCGCCACCGGAGTCACCGCACCGTAGCGGAACCCGTCAATGGTGCCTTGCATATGCCAACTCCCCCCAGAGTCACGGCATTTCGTGGAGCAATTGTTTACGGGTGAGTGGCCTGTGAAGGCAAGGGATTACCGGCGGTAAGCGAATAAAATTCAACTTCCTGCGACTGGCTTCGGTCATGGAGGGGCGAGTTCCGGCCATGAACGGGTTCGCCGGCGGCCCGCGCGACCTCAACAGGCGGTCACAGCCTTCGAGTTCGCGCGGGCGCGCCGAGTACTGCCCCCGGGGATCAGCCCTGCTGGACCGGCACGACGACCAGTTCGGCGATGTTGACGTGCGGCGGTGCGGCGACCGAGAAGGCGATGGCTTCGGCGATGTCCTCCGCGGCCAGCGGGCGCAGGTCGGCGCGCATGCGGGACAGGGTGGTGCGCATGTCGTCGTCCTGCATGTCCGAGCCGAGTTCCGTGACGGTGACGCCGGGCTCGACGTTCCGCACGCGGACGCCGCGGGGCCCCAGTTCGGCGCGCAGGTTACGAGTCAGATGGGCGACAGCGGACTTGGTGGCGCAGTACACCGACCAGTTGGGATAGAGCGAGTGGCCGGCCACGGAACCGACGTGCACCAGATCCGCCGGGAGCCCCCGGGCCGCGGCGGCCAGCAGGCCGTCGGTGAAGGCGCGCGCCGTGTGCAGCAGACCCCGCAGGTTGACGTCGATCATGCGGTCCCACTCGTCGGTCCGGGCGGCCTCGAAGGGAGCGCCGAGCATCACACCGGCGTTGGCCACCACGAGGTCGACCCCGCCGAGTTCCGCGGCGACGGCACGCGCGGCGGTGTCCACGGCCTCCGGGTCGGTCAGGTCGACGGCGAGGGGCAGTACGGTGCCGGCGGCCGTGGCCCGCAGCCGCTCGGCCAGCTCCGTCAGCCGGTCCGCGCGCCGCCCCAGGAGCGCGACGTCGGCCCCGCCGGCGGCGAGGCGCCGGGCCGTGGCGGCACCGATCCCGCTGGAGGCGCCGGTCACGACCGCGACGCGACCGGTCAGAGGCTGGACGGGACGGGCGGAGTCGGTGGTGAGAAATTCGGTATCGGTCTTGCGAAGTTCGGAAGTCATGCCTCCGACCCTGCGCCCCCCGCGCCGCCCTGACCAGGCCGCTCTTCTCCGGGGAGAGCTGATCGTAGGAGTTCTACGGCCACCTTCCGATCTCCCCTCCCGGGCTGTGCCGTGCCTAGGGTTGGATCCATGGACAGCACGAACCCGCTCGGGGATTACCTGCGCGCCCGCCGTTGCCTGGTACGGCCCGAGGACTCGGGACTGCCGGTGTCGGCCCGGCGCCGGGTGGCGGGGCTGCGCCGGGAAGAGGTCGCGCTGCTGGCCGGCGTCAGCGCCGACTACTACGTACGGCTGGAGCAGGGCCGCGAGCGGCATCCCTCCGCCCAGGTGGTCGAGGCCCTGGCTGCGGCTCTGCACCTGGACCCGGAAGCGGCCGACCATCTCCACCACTTGGCCCGCCCGGGACCGGTCCCCGGACGAGGGGCCGCACGGACGGGCCGGGAACGGGTCAGCCCGGTCCTGCTGCGGATGATGGAGGGCTGGCACCGTACTCCGGCCGTGGTCCTGGGCCGCTGCATGACCGTGCTGGCCCACAACGCCCTGGGCCGGGCCCTGTTCGCCGGACACGCCCACAGCGGCGATCTCGTACGGCTGGTGTTCCTGGACCCGGACGCGCGGGTGTTCTATCCCGACTGGGAGAAGGTGGCGCTCAACACCGTGGGTGCCCTCCGCTCGGCGGCGGGCACCGACCACCACGACGACCCGCAACTGATCCGCACGGTGGGTGAACTGTCCCTGAAGAGCCCGGAGTTCCGCCGGCTGTGGGCCCGCCACGACATCCGGCAGAAGACCCACGAGACCAAACGCTTCCGGCACCCCCTGGTGGGCGAACTCAGCCTGGACTACGAGTCGTTGACCGTCAACAGCGCCCCCGGACAGCAACTGGTCGTCTACCAGGCCGCCCCCGACAGCGCCTCGGAACAGACGCTCGCCCTGCTGGGAAGCCTGACCGCCGAGCAGCCCGCCCAGGACCTCGAAGTGTGACGGTGCCCGGGCCGGTCGCTACCCCTTGCGGCGCAGGGCCGCCGACAGGTGATGCTGCAACGGCTGCCCGACCGCCGCGAGTTCGTGCACGAACATGAGGGTGTCGTCGCCGGTCAGGGTGTAGTGGCGGCGGGTGGCGGTGACTTCCTTGGCGGTGGGGGTGAGGGCCACTTCGTGGGTGGCGAGCTCGACCGTGTCCGCGGCGGCCTGTCCGACCGCGATCTCCGCGATGCCGGTGGGCTGGGTGATCAGTGCTTCCACCCGGCCTTCGGGTTGCAGCCGCCACCAGCCGCTCTCCCGGGCCGCCGGACGCAGCGGCGCCCCGTCGGCATCGAGCAGCCAGGCCCGGGCCTCGTAGCGGAGGAAGGGCCGGCCGTCGTGGCTGAAGGTGACCTCCTGCGCATATGCGAAGTCCCCGTCCAGCGTCGGATACCCGCCCTGCCCCCGACCGCGCCAGGCGCCCAGGAGACCGAGCACGGGCGCCAGCTGCGGGTGCGGCGCGGGCGCACCGTCCGGTCTGTGGGATTCGGGGTACGGGTACTCCGGCGCGGGGTCGAACACGGTGACGCTCCTCGGGTTGTGCTGGTGACGGTCGAGAGCCTAAGCGTGCCGTCCGCCGGACAGCGGCCGGCGCGACTCGGACTCAGTTCCCCCAGACGAAGACCTCGGTGCTCGGCTGACGCTCGGAGAACAGACCCGACGGGGACGCCTCGTGCAGCAGCCGACGCAGATCCGCCTCGAATTCGTCGAGACGCGTGCCGAACAGGTGAGGCGCCGAGTACGACATCGAGAACTGGCCCGCGACCACGTCGTCGACCGTGCGTACCAGCGGCTGTCCGCCGGCAACGACATGACGCTGCGGACCGGAGAACCCCGCCCGGGCGTACACCTCGGCCTCACCACCGGGCGTGCCCTGCGCCAACACGCCCCGACCGGCTCGCCGGACCGGCCCGAGGCAGCCCCGCACCAGATCCTGCATCGCCTCGTACGGCGCCGCCGGATACGGCAGACCTTCGGCGCTGCGGACCTCCGTCGGCAAGTCGGAGATGTGCACCAGCGCCCCGCCGGGCCGGAGCATGTCCCTGACGGTCGCCGCCACCAGATCGCGATCCATCCAGTGGAAGGACTGACCGAAGGTCGCGACGGTGAACGTCCCGAGCCCCGCGGGCAGTTCCTCGGCCCGGGCCTGAACCCACCGCACCTTCCCGCCCACTCCGCGCGAGGCGGCCTCGCGGGCGGCTTCGGCGAGCATCTCCTTGTCGGGGTCCACGCCGACGATCTCGCCGAACAGATGCGAGAAGCTCAGCGCGAGTGTCCCGGGCCCGCACCCCACGTCGACGAGGCGCCCACCCCCATCGAGCTGCAGGATCTCGGCGAGCAGTTCCGCCAGCCCAGGGGCGTAGGGAAGCCGCCCACGCCGGTAGTAGGCGGCTGCACCCGCAAACAGCGTTTCGTCCCACTCCCAGCCGGCCACCATGCCCCGCCACCACCCTCACACAGATCCGCACCAGTTCAGCCGCCGATGATTCCACGCACCAATCGGCCGGAGGCCCGCCCGCCCCAGCGCGTCAAAGATGCGAGGCGATCCCGAAGGCGGCGTTCGCCTCGAAGCCGCAACCGCAGGGGAGTTTGGAACGCTTTGTGGATGTCGGCTCGTCGTTCCCACCGGATCCGCAGGCGTCGCAGGCCGTGCAGCCACGCAAGCTCCTTTCCATGAACGCTCTCCCCTGATGTGTGGGGAGAGGCTTGTGTTCGTACGGGGATGTGGTCGCTGTCAGTCGGCCACCGAGGCTCCGAATTGGGCCCCGGTCGCGGGCAGGCCCATGGTGGACGGGCCGAACGAGAAGGAGCCGTTCGCGGTGATGCCGCTGGAGGTGGCCGAGAAGACCCACGCGGCACCGTTGTTCGCGTTCTCCGCCCAGTCGCCGACGACCAGGCCGTCCTTCTTGTCGCCGTTGGCGTCGACGAGGGCGCTCTCGCTGCCGAAACGGTCCAGCTTCTCGGCGGTGCCGGGTACCCCGGCGGTGTTCTGGCTGAACGACTTGATGCCGGTGGTGGTCAGACCGTTCGCGCTGCCGCGCAGCAAGAGCACGGTGCCGGCGTCGGTGAGGCCGTCGAAGTCCTCGCCGGGCAGGCCGGTCACCACGTCGGGGTAGCCGTCGCCGTTGGTGTCGCCGATCGACAGGCCCGAGCCCATGCCGTCATGCCACTCCCCGACGCCCGGTACGCCCGCGGTGTCCTGGTTGATCCACATCGGCTTGCGGGTGGTGGACACGCCGTTCGGGCCGCCGTGGACGACGGCGATCGCACCGCCCTTGACCGGGAGGCCGACGTCGTAGTCGGTGCCGTCGACGGAGTGGCCGACGACGATCTCGGCGTGAGCGTCCTTGTCGAGGTCGCCGATCTCGACGTCGTCGCCGCGGACGAGTCGGCCCTGGGCGTCCTTGAGGAGGCCCTTGTAGGTGAACCCGGAAGGACCGCCCAGCAGCAGGGCGACCCCACCCGTGCCGACCTCGCCGTCCTGTTGCCTGGCGCTGACGGCCAGATCGGCAGTGCCGTCGCCGTTCACGTCACCGGCGGCCATCGCGAGGGCGTACCACTCCTCGCCGGGGAAGAGCGTGAAACGGGTCGTCCTCGCGCTGCCGCCGTCCCGCTGGAACGGGCCGTGCAGCACCGAGCCGTCGCCCGGTGTGTTCTCGTCGCCGTAGTCGTCGCCCCACGCCGCCACGTCCGGGTTCTTGTCCCCGTCGACGTCGGCGACCACGAAGGTGCCGCGGGAGTTCGCCGGCACGTTCCTCAGCAGGGTCGGCGTGGCCGACAGCCCCTTGGGGCCACCCCAGTTGACGGCCAGGAAACGTCCGTCGTAGCCGCTGATCGGCGACATGTCCACGAGCGACAGCAGATCGGCGTAGCCGTCCCTGTCGAGGTCGCCGCTCTGCAGGTCGCTGCCGTAGCGCGTCTGTGGCTGCGTCGTCGACCGGCTCGACCAGGTCAGCACCTGCTTGCGCGAGGTCGACAGCCCACTGGGCGAGCCGTACAGCACGCTGACGGCCCCCGCCTTCGCCTGCCCGTTCAACGTGGTGCCCGGCGCACCGATCGCCAGGTCGGGGTAGCCGTCGCCGTTGAAGTCGTCGTGCAGGCGCTTGGTGCTGGGCGTCGCGGTGGTCGTCGCGGCCGGGGTGGCGGCGTCGACGACGGGAACCAGCACGGCACCGCCGACCAGGGCGATACCGGTAGCGAGGCCGAGCTGTCTGCGGCGCCGGGGAAGGGAACGGGAAGCCATGGTTGTCCTGACGTAGGCGGAGAAGAGGGCGCGGGGTCAGCGCGGGATCGCGTCGCCGAGCCAAGCCCGGCTCGCGACCGTGCCGAGAATACGGGCGCCGCAGGAGAGGGGCCCTTGGCCCTCACGCCGCCCAGTACGACCCACCAGAGAGACGGTTGGTTGTGCTGGGGTACGTCGCGACTTTCCTTGCCGTTAACCGCGAACCCCGCCCCAAGAGTCCCGCGGCGCCCTGGAACGGCTCGAAGTCGTCGAACTCCCGCATCGCCTCACCCGCTCGGCCTGACGGCCACGCCGCCACTGCGCAGCCGGCCGCGGCGCCTCGAACCGGTGGTCCTCGCCCCGCCCGCCCAACATCCCCGCACCGGCCGTCATCGACAGCGCCCAGTCGAAGACGACGGCGTTCTCCTCGGGCCCGATGGCGACACCGTCACCGGACCGGGCACCCACTTCATCAACTCCTCTTCCACACCAAGGCGGTTGAGTCGGCCCGTGATGGCGTGCGCGTCTTGTCCGAGGCCGGCAGCTACTACGTACGTGAGAACCCGCACCTCCCGAAAGCCCTCCGGGTCCAGGGCGTGCAGCGGAAGTACGCGGGCACGCCCACGGTCTGCGTGCTGGTGGCATCCTTGGTCGGTGTTGTCATCCGATCATGTGGGCGCTGTGTTCTTGGACGTCGACGGAACGCTGGTCCCAGGTACGAGTTCGTCGGTCTTCCTGGCCGGCTTCCTTGGCCATCGGGACGAGTTGGCCAAGGCCGAGGACGCCTATGCCTGCGGCGCCCTGGACAATCGACAAGTTTCCGAGCTTGATGCCGCAGGCTGGGCGGGCATGTCCGAGGAACAAATCTCTGACTGGCTCGACGGACTTCCCTTGGTCTCGGGCATCACGGAGACCGTAGTCTGGTGCCGGCAGAACGGATTGGTGCCCGTGCTGGCAACCCTGGCCTGGTCGCCGGTCGGCAGCTATCTGACTGACCGTTTCGGCTTCCACGCGTTCTGCGGGCCTCGGCTGGAGAGCATCGACGGCCGGTTCACGGGCCGGGTCGCTCGTCACTTCGACGAGTACGACAAACGAGACTTCGCCCTTGCGCAGGCGCGGGAGCTGGGGCTGGCCCCTCACGCATGCGCAGCTGTCGGAGACAGCCGGTCCGACCTGCCGCTGTTTGCGGCTGTCGAGTTGAGCGTGGCGTTCAATGCCTCGGCGGGTGCGCGGGCAGTAGCGACAGCCACGGTGGACGACGACGACCTGCGAAGCGTGCTTCCCGCCTTGAGTTGCCTGGTCACAGCCACTCGCTGAGAGCGGCGACGAGGACGGTCGCCTCGTGGCGGATCGCGCGCTGGTCGTACCGCGTCGCCACCGCAGATTCCGCGCCCGCTCGTTGACGTCCGGGGCGCAACGTGCCGTGGCCCGCCGGGAGACGGCGGGCCACGGGGTGAGTGTGCGGGTCGGTCGTGCGGGTTTGCGGACGGGTCAGGAATCCAGGAAGTGGCCGTTGCACGAGGCTTCCGTCACCCAGCGGTGGGAGCTGATCGCGTTGTCCACGTCGTAGCCGCTGCTGAAGGAGAACCCGTTGAGGCTGCTCATGTAGTACTCGGACTTCTTGATGCAGGTGTAGCCGCCGCCCCAGTCCGTCCCCGTCCCGTTGAAGACCTGGACGGCCAGGCCGGACGTCCCCTTGTGCAGGATGGACTCGGCGTTGTTGGTGGCGCTGCCCTGGAACCCGCCCTGGTCATTTCCCCAGTTCGAGTCCTCGCCGTCGGCCCTGCCGAGGTAGCCCGTGCAGTTGTCGGAGGCGTAGGCGTAGAAGTAGCCGGACGACGCACTGTTCCACGCGTTGTCGCAGGGTGTGGCGGCTTGAGCGCCGCCCGCAGGGACGAGCGCTCCGAGGCCCGCCAGGCCGATGGTGGCGGCTGTGGCCAGGATCTTACGCATGGTCGTTTCTCCTTGTTCGTTCTGCTGGTTGCCGTCTTCGGCTTTCCGCAGCCGTGGTGCTGCGGAGGTGTGGGGAGTCCCGGAGCCGCGGACCGATGGGTCTGCGATCCCGGACTGAAGGCGCGCGGCGTCGGGGCTGAAGGCGCGCGGTCGCGCGGGACTCAGGCCGTTGAGCCGGTGATGTCCTTGGCCCGCTGGAGGGCGAGCAGGCTCATGCGCTGATAGGTGGTGATGGCCTTGGCGTACCGACGGAGCTTCCGGTCGCGGTACTCGGTCTCCAGCGCGTGTGCCGTGTCGGACAGCGGGGTTCGCGTTGCACAAGTGGCCTCGGAGACCGCCAGTTCAACCTCGACGGCATTCGCCTTCTTCGCGCTCAACCCCTGGGTGAGCCGCGGCAGTTGTCGTCTGACGGCGGGCGGGTCGGCGAAGTTGTGGCCCGCCTTGCGCATACATGCCGACCACTCTTCGACCGCGTGCACGAAGCGCTTGTCCTTGACGAGGTCCGGCACGTACAGGGAGGACAGGTTCGTTGCGGTCTTCTCGACGCGGAACCAGGTTGCGAAGTCGCCGTAGAGCCGGTTCTTGGCGTCGGCCTGGCAACTGTCGCGCGGGGTCTGGACCGTGCCGCCGGTGGGCAGTTCGGCGGTCAGCATGCCGCTGGAGGGGCCGCCCTCAAGTGCCTTGCTGTAGCGGACGCGCTCGTTCTGCGGGAGTGCGTTGGCGTACGCGTTGTTCGGATCGTCGCGTTGGACGTTCTGGAGCTTGCTCTTGAGCCGGCTGCCGTAGCCGTGTTTCCTCGCCCAGTCGACGTCGGTGAGCACATATCCGTCGCCTTTGAGGTCGTCGACGGTCGGCAGCCAACCCACCCAGTACTTGAAGCCCTTGTTCTCCATGCACTTCTTCACGAGCAGCGCCTCGGCCCGCTGGAGGAGAATCTGTTCGGCGTCGGTCAGCTCCCGGCCCTGGGTCCTGGAGTTCTGGGCCGCGATGCCCTTCGGCGCGTGAGTGGCGGAGTCGGGCTGGTGGTTGGCGGTGCAGCCGGCTGCGGTGACGGCGACGATGACCGCGCCGACGCAGGCGGCAACGGGTGCTCGCTTCATGCTGGTGTCCCCCTGACTGCGGCGCCCCGGGGGCGCATGCCTCGTAACCGGTAGCTCTCCGCCTCTGCACCGGACGCGTGTGGATGCGTGTGTCCGATTCGGGCGGAGCGGTCGTGCTACCGACACTGCCGAGCGACCTCGCCCCCCGTCGCCGACCCCCTGGCCTCCTTCTGTGCCCGTGGGGCCGGCCTGCTCGGCCGCTCGGCGGTGTGTGCGTTGACTGTGGCGCCTCGACCTGGTGGAGATCTTGTCGAAACCTTGTCGACCTCGCGTGTTCCTGATGTGATGGATATGCGCTCAAGGTGATGGCGTGGATCGATCAGACGGGTTGGCGTGACGGATTTTCGACTGCTGGGCCCGTTGGAGCTGCGCGTGGCCGGCCGGACCGTGGAGCCGGGCCCGCCGCAGCGGCGAGTGGTGCTTGCCTCCCTGCTGGCGGAGGCCGGCCGGCCGGTCCCGGTCGACACGCTGATCGACCGGCTGTGGGGTGAGCATCCGCCCGCCGAGGCCCGGGCCTCGCTCTATTCGCACATCGCCCGGATCCGTCGGCTCCTGGAAGCAGAGCCGGGCGCCCCGGTACCTGACGAGGGCGGCGACCTCACGGCGCCACCCAGTGTCCTGCGCCGCGCCGACGGATACCTGCTCAACGCAGCCCCGGGGCAAGTGGACCTGCACCGCTTCCGGCAGCTGGTCGAGCAGGCGCGCCGGGCTGAACGCACATCCGCCGAACGCGCACTGACGCTGCGTCAAGCATGCGCGCTGTGGCGGGGAGATCCCATGGGCGGGCTACCGGGGCCCTGGGTGGCCCGCACCCGCGAGAGCTGGAAGCAGGAGTACATCGCCGCGCTGGTCGCCTGGGCCGACTGCGAGCTGGAAGCGGGCAACCATGCGGCGGTGGTCGGTCGGCTGCCTGATCTGGTCGCCGAGCACCCGCTGGTCGAGCCGCTCGCGGCAGCCTTGATGAGGGCGCTGCACATAGGTGGACGCGCTCCGGAAGCCCTCACCTGTTTCGCCGCGCTACGCCAGCGGCTGGCCGAGGAACTCGGCACCGACCCGGGGCCCGAGGTACGGCGACTGCACCAGGCGATCCTCCGCGGCGAGGACACCGCACCCGGCCGGGCCGACGGGAATGCCGCCCGCGGCCGCCGAGGCGAGGGCCTGGCAGGCACGCGCCACACAGCGGCGTCAACCACCGCCGGAACGCGTCCCCAAGCGCGTGGCCCTCGCGGCGACCGGCTCGTGGGACGTGCCCGAGAGGTGGCGATGTTCGAGCGACTTCTCGCGGATCTGACCGCCGGTGAGTCCGGCGCCCGGGCACACGTGGTGGAGCTCGCCGGCGAACCCGGTATCGGCAAGACACGCCTGCTCGCCGAGCTGGGCGAGCAGGCGAACAAGCGCGGGATGCTTGTGCTGGCCGGGCGCAGCATGCAGTTCGACCAGGCTCCCTACGGTGCCTTCGTGGACGCGCTGGACGACCACCTCGCATCCG
Organism: Streptomyces sp. NPDC047043; assembly: GCF_040644055.1. Taxonomy (NCBI): domain Bacteria; kingdom Bacillati; phylum Actinomycetota; class Actinomycetes; order Kitasatosporales; family Streptomycetaceae; genus Streptomyces; species Streptomyces sp. NPDC047043. The sequence goes on along the minus strand of NZ_JBEYVO010000021.1, from coordinate 162,663 downwards.
CGGCCAAGGGCGGCAACCCCCTGGACGCACTGCCGGCGGCGGCGGTGCGACAACTCGGCGCCGTCTTCCCCGCACTGTGGAACGAGAGCCCGGCGGCGCAGCCGGTGCAAGCCGAGCGGTACTGGCTCCACCGGGCAGTGCGGTCACTGCTGGAAGCCCTGGGCGGTGGCGGCCGGGGACTGGTGCTCAGTCTGGACGACCTGCACTGGACGGACGACGCGACCGCCGAGTTGATCGAGCATCTGATACGGCATCCGCCGAACACGCCGGTGCTGCTGGCGCTTGCCCACCGTCCGCGGCAGATCCCGTCCCGTCTGTCCGCGGCGCTGGCCCGGGCCGCGGCGGACGGCCGGATATCTCAGGTGGACCTGGGACCCCTGTCGTCCACGGACGCGGCCGGACTGTTCGCCGGCGACATGGGGCCGGGGCGCTGGCGTCAGCTGTACGAGGTCAGCGGCGGGAATCCGCTCTATCTGGAGGCGCTGACCCGGATGCCCTCCGAGCGACTCGCCGCGGCCGCCCCCATGGACCCGACCGCATCCGTGAGAGACGTGCCACGACCAGTGCGGGACTCGCTCCTGGCGGAGTTACAGGGCCTGTCTGATGCGGCGCGGCTCTGCGCACGTACGGCCGCCGTCCTCGGCGACGCCTTCGCGGTCACCATGGTCGCGGCCGTCGCCGAATCCGATCAGGTGCGCACCCTCGCGGCCCTCGACGAACTCACCGCACACGACGTGGTGCGGCCGGTGGGGGCCCCGGGCCAGTTCAGGTTCCGTCATCCGCTCGTGCGGGCCGCCGTGTACGAGGGCGCGGGCGCCGGCTGGCTGATCAGCGCACATGCCCGCGCCGCCGAATACCTTGCGTCGCACGGCGCCCCGTTGGCCACGCAGGCCTCGCACGTACAGCGATCAGCACATCCGGGCGACGAGAAGGCCGCGGAACTGCTGGCGCAGGCCGCCCGCGACCTGCTGACCATCGCCCCGTCCACCGCCGCGCACTGGACGGGGGAGGCCCTACGGCTGCTGGGTGACGAGGGCCGCCTCAGGCCCGAACTGTGGCTGCAGAGGGCCAGTGCGCTCGGCGCGGCCGGACGACTGCGGGAGAGCCGTGACCTGTTGCGTACCACGGCTTCGCTGTTGCCTTCCCAGGCCGGGGACATCCGGGTGCGCGTCGTCGTCGCCCAAGCCACCATGGAGTGGATGCTCGGCGACTGCGAGCAGGCAATGCGCTTGTTGCTCCGGGAGTTGGAGGACGGGGACGGCCGGTCGGCGCACGACACCGCGGAGTTGGAGATGGCCCTGGCCGCCATCGCACAGCGCACGGACGAGTTCTCCACGGCTGTCCGCTGGAGCGAACGGGCGCTTGCTTCAGCGGAGAAGGCGGGTGATCCTCCCCGGCTCGCACTGGCTCGAGGGCTGCTGGCGCTCGCGTGCGCTTCGAACGGCGACCACGCCCGCTCCCGCGGCCACCTCACTCAACTGCTCGAGACGATCGGCGCAGCGCAGAGCGAGCGACCGGAGTACATCGACGCCCTGTCCGTGATCGGCTGGACGGAACTGCTGCTGGGCGACTACGACTCGGCCCTGCACCATCTCGACCAGGCACTCGAGTTGTCCCGCCGTACCGGCAACAGCCTGTTGCTCAGCGACCTGTTCGCCGCATCCGCACATGTCCACCTGCTCCTCGGGAACTTGGACGACGCCTCAAGGTGCGCCGAGGAGGCGCTGGAAGCCGCCTCGTTCGTCGGCAGCGAGGAGGCGTCCTCGTTCGCCTCCGCGGTGCTCGCCGCCACCCGCATGTGGCGGGGGGACAACGCCACCGACAATTCCGTCCTCGAGAAGCTGGTCGTCTCCCTGCGCGCGGTGGACGATTCCGAGCCGACACCCGTCAGGTCGGTTGCGCTCGGCATTCTCGGCCAGGCCATGCTCATCGATGGTGACCCGGACGGGTGCATCCGCACGGTCACCCGCGCAGGCGGCGGTCCTGACCTGCCCAGGTTCGAGGCCCCGACGCGCACTTTGTGGTTCATGCTGCTGTCCGGTGCGGAGCTGGCCAGGGGGGACCACGCCGCCGCCGGCTCCTGGGCGGACCGGGCTGCGGCCGCGGTGAGTCCTGAAGGACCACAGAACCAGCAGGCCTTCGTCGCGCTCTCCCGCGCTGAGATCCATCTCAGCCTGCAGGACACGGCGGTTGCAGCGCGGTTCGCACTGGATGCCGCCGAGGGGTTCAGTGCCTGTCGTATGCCCCTCTACGAAGCAGCTGCGCGAGTGAAGGCGGGTATCGCGCTGGCCGCGACGCCCGAGCGCAGGATCGAGGCCCTGGCTCAGCTCGAACAGGCGCGGTCACTGTCCGGGACGCGTGGCGCCCATGCTCTGTCAGCAGTGGCCGAGGCGGAGTACCGCCGCGTCGTCGAGTCGCCCGCATCCTGACCGGCGGAATCGCCTGCACCCGCTCAGGCCGCCCGGCCCGCCTTGAGCGCAGCCACGGTCTCGACCACGCGACGCCCCTGGTGCCACGGTGGCCCGGCGGCCGCAAAAGCGTCCCGGCAGGACTGCGCCTGACAGACCATCAGCCAACGGCACTCCGAGCCGCGCCTTCTGACCCGGCCGGAGAGCGCAACGTTGCTGGAGTACCAAAACGCCTTTCGCGTCAGCCCGGCCGGAGACTACGGTTCCCGCACCGAATGAACGTAGGAGGAGCCGAGACATGGTCGGTCGTCCGAGCGCGCGTTGACGCAGTTGGCCGTGAGCGGCCTGTCATCGCGTGCTGCCTTCGATCTTGCGGCACAGCGAGCCTTTGTTTCCCCTGCCTGCCCCCGCGGTGCATCCGCCCGCGGCAGTTGGCAGGTCTCGTCTTCGGTCATCCGAGGGGTTGTTGTGCCATCCGCGCGTTCTGTTGTTCCTGTACTTCCGAGTCTGTGGCGGGATGACGACTTCCGCAGGCTCTGGGCAGGCCAGACGGCCTCCCAACTCGGCGAGCAGACGGGCCTGGTGGTTCTGCCGCTGATCGCCGTCGTGACGCTCCACGCAGACGCAGGCCAGTTGGGTGTCCTGCGTGCGGTGGGGCAGGCGCCGATCCTGTTGCTCTCGCTCTTCGTCGGCGCATGGGTGGACAGATGGCGGGCCCGCACGGTGATGGTGCTGACGGACGCCGGTCGCGCCCTGGCGCTGGGCGCCGCCGCAATCGCCGGTCTCCTCGGCGGTCTCGGCCTGTCGGGGTTGCTCGTCGTCGCCTGCGTTGTCGGTGCCCTGTCCGTGTTCTTCGACGTGGCGTACCAGACGTCTCTCGTGCGGTTGGTCAACCGTGAGCAGTTGGTGCGGGGCAACAGCGCGCTCGAAGGGAGCCGTTCCTCGGCCCAGATCGGCGGCCCCGCTCTCGGCGGGGCACTGGTGTCCCTGCTGTCGGCGCCGATCGCTGCCGCATCCTGCGCGGCCTGCTTCGCGGTGTCGTTCCTGTCGATCCGGCGGATCCACCGCCCCGAGTCGATCCCCGACGACCCGCAACGGCCCTCGCGGGTCTGGCGGCGGATCCATGACGGACTGCGCTTCGTCGTCCATGAGCCCTCGCTGCGGGCGGTGGGGCTCGCCTCGGCCGCCTTCCAGTTCTCGTTCGCGGCGACGATGACCGTCTATCTGGTCTTCCTGCCGCGGGAACTCCACCTGTCGGGCACGGCCGTCGGGCTTGCACTCGCAGCGACGGGACCGGGCGCGCTGGTCGGCTCGCTGCCGGCCGCCCGGCTTCCGCAGCGCTTCGGCTACGGCCCGGTGCTCGTCGGCGCGGCGGCACTCGGCGACGGGGCGATGCTGTGGGTGCCCGCGCTCCATGGTCCCCACGCGGTGACGATCGCCGTACTTCTGGCGGTCAACTTCGTGTTCGGTGTCTTCGGCCAGCTGGTGAACGTCACGGTCATGGCCGTGCGGCAGGCCGTGACTCCGAACGGGATGCAGGGCCGTACAGCCGCGACGATCACGTTCGCCGGCATGGGGCTGACCCCGCTCGGCTCTCTGCTCGGCGGCCGGCTGGCGCAAGGGTGGGGTCTGCGCACCAGCCTCCTGATGACGGCGGCCGGCATGATGCTGTCGCCCGTGTTGATGGCCTTGTCCCCGCTCGCGCGCCTGGGCCGTGAGCTCCCCGCGCCGCGGGAGACTCCGGCCTCCTCCGCGTGACGGCACCCGAACCACGATCGAGTTCTGGCTGAGGTCGACGCGGGTGCTGATGACGGTGTGACCGGGCAGGTTCGTCAAAGCCCTGAATTCGAACGCACGTTTCAGTCTGATGTCCGGTGGAACCATCCCTCCGTGGCGACCCCCTCCTTCCCTCAACAACTCATCCGCACCCACCGCTTCACCCGGGGCACCCCCACCCACCTCTCTGTCTCGCCCGACGGCGCAACCGTCCTGTTCCTGCGCACCCGCTCTGCCGACGACCCGGTCGCCTGCCTCTGGTCGCTGGATCTGGACTCGGGGACGGAACACTTGGCGGCCGACCCGGCGCAGCTGCTCCCGCATCCACAGGACGGGGAGGGTATCGAGGCATACGCCACCGACCGAGCCGCCGACCTCATCGCCTTCGCCCTGGCCGGGGAACTGTGGGCGCTGAAGCGCGGCGGCCGCGGTCGGCCGCACCGCCTGCCCGCCCGCGGCCCGGTGTCCGATCCGCGTCCCGATCCCACCGGCCGCCGTATCGCCTACGTCTCCTCCGGCGCCCTGCGCGTGATCGACGCGGACGGCGCAGGGGACCGAGCTCTCGCCGAACTGGACGGCCCCGACGTCGAGTTCGGAACCGCCAGTCATACGGCCATCACCTCGCTCGACGGCCCCCGCGGCCACTGGTGGTCCCCGGACGGCGCCCGACTGCTGGTCGCCCGCACGGACTCCACGGCCGTTCACCCCTGGCCGGCGGTCGGCGCGGAGGACTCCGGTCGGCGTCTCGCGGCAGTCGGTACCCCCAATCCAGACGTCACCCTCTGGCTCATCGCACTCAACGGCCGGACCACGCAGGCGAGTTGGGACCAAGATGCCTTCGAGTACGTCGTGGGCGCAGGCTGGGACCCGCACGGCCCCTACGCCCTCGTGCAGTCCCGCGACCAGTGCACCGTCCGCTTCCTCGCGATCGACCCCACCGACGGTCGCACCACCGTCCTCCACGAGCACAAGGACGACCGCTGGGTACACCTCGTCCCCGGCCTTCCCGCGCGCACCGCCTCCGGCGCCCTCCTCGCCCACACCGATCTGCACGGCACCCGACACTTCACCGTGGACGGTGCCCCCGTCACCCCACCAGGGCTCAACCTCCGTACTGTGCTCGGCATCGACGGCGACGACGTCCTGTTCACCGCGTCCGACGCCGACGAGCCCACCGAGACGCATCTGTGGAGCTTCCGCCCGGCAGAGGGGCTACGGCGGCTCGGCGCCGAGGCGGCCGTGCATTCCGGCGTACGCAGGGGCGGGACCCTCGTCCGGGTCACCCATGGCGCGGACCGGCCGGGCGCTCGGGCCGATGTGCTGCGGGAGGGGAAGCCGTCCGTGACCCTCGCCTCGTACGTCGAGCGGCCGGTGCTCGAGCTGCACATGACCCGGCTCGTCCTCGGGCCGCTCGAACTGCGTGCCCGGCTGCACCTTCCGTCCTGGTATCGGCCGGGCAGCGGCCCCCTTCCCGTCCTCGTCGACCCGTACGGCGGCCCCGGCGGCCAGCGGGTCACCGCGGAGGTGGACTGGAAGGTGCTGGTGTCGCAGTGGTTCGCCGAGCAGGGATTCGCGGTGCTGGCCGCCGACGGGCGCGGCACGCCGGGGCGCGGCCCGGACTGGGAACGCGAGGTGTACGGCGACCTGTTCGGGCTCGCCCTCGACGACCAGGTGACCGCACTGCACGAGACGGCCCGCCGCCACCCCGACCTCGACCTCCGGCGCGTCGGCATCCGTGGCTGGTCCTTCGGCGGCTCCCTCGCGACCGCGGCCGTACTGCGCCGCCCGGACGTCTTCCACGCCGCGGTGGCCGGGGCCTGCGTCACCGATCAGCGGCTGTACAACGCCCACTGGCGCGAACGGTTCCTCGGCCGTCCGGACCGGTATCCGGAGCGGTACGACGCCAACTCCCTGGTCCTGGAGGCGCCGAAGCTGTCCCGGCCCCTCCTGCTGATGCACGGCCTCGCCGACGCCAACGTCCCGCCCGCCAACACCGTGCGCCTGTCGGACGCCCTGCGCGCCGCCGGGCGCCCGCACGAGGTGGTGCTCCTGCCGGGCGTCGGCCACCAACCGGTGGGCAGCGCGACCACGGGCGAACTGCTGGGTCGTCAGATCGGTTTCCTGCAGCGCCACTTGGGCGCGCGCCCCGCCGACAGCACGTCGGCGGCACGTCTCACGGGTCGGTAGACGGCACCGGCTGCGGTACCGACCCGGACCACCTCAAGATCCCCCCGTCCTCTCCGTCATCACCGCACCCACCGAGGCCGAGGCCCGCGAGAAACACGCCCGCCTCACCGAACTCGCGCTCCCGCAGATCGCGTTGGCGGACCTGGCGTACTGGCTCGGCGGCGTCGACCTCGGCCCGTACCCCCTCGGCCCGCCGCGACAACCTCACCATCCGCGACCTCGTGCGCCGCTTCGCCGCCGACGAGCGCAGCGTCGTCGGCACGCCCGCGCAGATCGCCGACCGCATCGAGGAGTGGCTCCGCGGCGGCGGGCACAGTAAAGGAACAGGTGAGACACAGATTTGCCGGGTGCGGTGGTCGCGGTCACCCCCTGCACCGAGGGATAACCCTAGATGCCTGACCGAATGGCTGACATGTCACTGACAAGCCTGCCATTCTCCCTCCCAACTACCCCACGGTAGCGGCACGTTGTCCTCACACGTGTCCGGACCCGCACAGCTCGGCTCGTCCCGGACAGCAGACCCGGCTGCCCGGTCTCTCACCGGCCGCCCCACGCGGCCAACGCAGTAGGAGAACGAGTGAGACGCATCCCCCGCAAGCGGACCGCGGTAGGAGCCCTGGTCTCCACCGCGGCCTTCCTCGCCGTCGGCATCCAGTCGGTCCCGGCGAACGCGAAGCCCGCGGCCCCCCATCCCAGCCCCGTGCGCACCGGTGGGCTGGAGGCCAAGCTGACCCCGGCGCAGCACACGGCGCTCGTCAAGAGCGCTGAGAAGAAGACCGCCGCGACCGCCCGCACGATCGGCCTCGGCGCCAAGGAGAAACTGGTCGTCAAGGACGTCGTCAAGGACAACGACGGCACCCTGCACACCCGTTACGAGCGCACCTACGCGGGCCTCCCGGTCCTCGGCGGCGACCTCGTCGTGCACACCCCGCCCGCCTCACTCGCCTCCGGCACGGTGAGCGCGACCTTCAACAACAAGCACACCGTCAAGGTCGCCTCCACGACGGCCACCTACGCCAAGTCGGCCGCCGAGACCAAGGCGCTGAAGGCCGCGACGGCCCTCGACGCGAAGCAGCCCAGCACCGACAGCGCCCGCAAGGTCATCTGGGCCGGCAGCGGCACCCCCAGGCTCGCCTGGGAGACGGTGGTCGGCGGCCTGCAGGACGACGGCACGCCCAGCCAGCTGCACGTCGTCACCGACGCCACCACCGGCAAGGAGCTCTACCGCTACCAGGGCATCAAGACCGGCACCGGCAACACCCAGTACAGCGGCACCGTCTCGCTCAGCACCACGCTGTCCGGTTCGACGTACCAGCTGTACGACACCACCCGCGGCGGCCACAAGACGTACAACCTCAACAACGCCACCTCGGGCACCGGCACCCTGATGACCGACTCCGACGACGTCTGGGGCACCGGATCCGGCTCCAACACCCAGACGGCCGGCGCGGATGCCGCCTACGGCGCCCAGGAGACCTGGGACTTCTACAAGAACACCTTCGGCCGCAGCGGCATCAAGAACGACGGCGTCGCGGCCTACTCCCGCGTCCACTACAGCTCGGCGTACGTCAACGCCTTCTGGGACGACGACTGCTTCTGCATGACCTACGGCGACGGCTCCGGCGGCACCCACGCGCTGACCTCGCTCGACGTGGCCGGCCACGAGATGAGCCACGGCGTCACCTCCAACACCGCTGGCCTGGACTACAGCGGTGAGTCCGGCGGCCTCAACGAGGCGACCTCGGACATCTTCGGCACCGGCGTGGAGTTCTACGCCAACAACAGCAGCGACGTCGGCGACTACCTCATCGGCGAGAAGATCGACATCAACGGCGACGGCACGCCGCTGCGCTACATGGACAAGCCGAGCAAGGACGGCGGCTCCGCCGACAGTTGGTACTCCGGCGTCGGCAACCTCGACGTCCACTACTCCTCGGGCCCGGCGAACCACATGTTCTACCTGCTCTCCGAGGGCAGCGGCACCAAGACCATCAACGGCGTCACCTACAACAGCCCGACCTCCGACGGCGTCGCCGTCGCCGGCATCGGCCGGGCCGCGGCCCTGCAGATCTGGTACAAGGCGCTGACGACGTACATGACGTCCAGCACCAACTACGCCGGAGCCCGCACCGCCGCCCTGAACGCCGCCGCCGCGCTGTACGGCACCAGCTCCACCCAGTACGCCGGGGTCGGCAACGCCTTCGCCGGCATCAACGTCGGCAGCCACATCACCGTGCCGACCACCGGCGTCACGGTCACCAACCCGGGCAGCCAGTCCTCCACCGTCGGCACCGCGGTGAGCCTGCAGATCTCCGCGAGTTCCACCAACAGCGGCTCGCTGACGTACGCCGCGACCGGACTGCCCACCGGCCTGTCGATCAACAGCTCCACGGGCGTCATCTCCGGCACCCCGACGACGGCCGGCACCTACAGCACGACGGTCACGGTCACCGACTCGACCGGCGCCACCGGCACCGCGTCCTTCACCTGGACGGTCAGCTCCAGCGGAGGCGGCGGCAGCTGCACCTCGGCCCAACTCCTGGGCAACCAGGGCTTCGAGTCGGGCAACACCACCTGGACCGCGTCCAGCGGAGTCATCACCAACTCCACCAGTGAGAGCGCCCACGGCGGCTCGTACTACGCCTGGCTGGACGGCTACGGCTCCACCCACACCGACACGCTGTCCCAGTCGGTGACCATCCCGAGCGGCTGCAAGGCGACGCTCACCTTCTATCTGCACATCGACACGTCGGAGACCACCAGCAGCACCGCGTACGACAAGCTCACGGTCACCGCCGGATCCACCACCCTGGCGACGTACTCGAACCTCAACGCCGCCTCCGGCTACACCCAGAAGTCCTTCGACCTGTCCTCCCTGGCAGGCTCCACCGTCACCCTGAAGTTCAGCGGTGTCGAGGACTCCTCCCTGCAGACCAGCTTCGTCGTCGACGACACCGCCCTGACGACCAGCTGATCACCCGCACGAAGAGGGCCTCACCCCGAGCGGGGTGAGGCCCTTCGGCGTCAGTCGATCCGGTCGCGGTCAGTTGAAGGGGTCGAGCGTCAGGTACGCCTGCTGCGGACTGCCGTCGTGGACCAGTGACTCCTGGTTGCCGACGTCGTCGAAGGCGAACGCGTAGGCCTTGCCGTCGGCCATCTGCGCATGGACGTTGCGCGCGTACTGGTTGGTCACGGCGTCCTGGTAGAAACTCGCCGTGCTCGTGTCCGGCTGGTTGGGGTTGACCAGCAGCGTGGAGCGGTTGAAGCCCGCGCACAGGGTGCGCGAAATCGGGCCGCGCACCTGGTCGTTGGGCGCGTCGAGCAGCTTGTGGCAGCCGAAGATGCTGTCCGCGTCGGGCTTCTGGAAGCTGGTGACCACCGCACCGGAGGAGTTGGTGAAGTTCATGACGTTGCCCGAGACCCGGCCGAAGTACTTGGTGTTGGGCTGGTCGGCGAACGGCGTGACGGTCAGCGTCGTCGACGCGTACTTCTGCCAGACGCGGTTGACGTAGTCGTCCATCACGGACGCCGGCAGGGCGCCGGTCTCCAGGCCGTACCCGGGCGCGAGGGCCCGCAGTGCGGTGCCGTCGGACCGGGTCTGGATCAGGTTCTTCCAGCTGCCCGACTGTCCGCGCAGGGCGTTGAAGAACCCGTTGTAGCCGCCCGACTTGAGATGTCCGGTGCTGACCGTGCTGCCGTCCGAGCGCTGCACCCCGACCGCGTACGGCGCCGAGAACATGTCCACCTGCGTGCTGTTGAGCCACAGACCGGAGTCATTGAGCGTGTACTCGGACCAGTTGAACAGGATGTCGCGGTTCGGGTCGCTCGGGTTCTGCACGGCCGGCTGCACCAGCCCGCCCGTGGTCAGCTTGAACACCAGCTTCTGCCCGTAGGAGAAGTAGATCCGGCCGGAGAACTTGGGAATCCGGATCGTCTTCGACTGGCCGCTCGCCGGCCCGGCGATGGACGCATCGGGCGCGGGAGTCGGCGGATTGCCGCCCGCGGGCCAGGCGTGGAACGCGCCGTTCGCGTCCGCCCAGCCCTGCTGTCCCGTCGAGAGCAGCGTGCCGAGGGTGTAGACGTAAACCGGCTCGCCGCGGCCGGAGTTGTTGGTCAGCTTCAGCGGGATGGTGTCGGGCACCGCCGCGTCCGCGGACGAGGGCGAGTGGATCGCGAGGACCGCGGCGAGCAGCGCCGCCGCCGCTGCCGGGGCCAGCAGCCGGCGCGTGAGTTTGCGGTGAGTGAGCTTTCTGCGCACGCTCCACCTCCGTGGGGGGTTCACTTGTTGTGGGGGGATCACCTGAGGGGAATTGGTCCGGACCGCATTGAGAGCGCTCTCAAACTGGCACCGGGCCGCGTGCATGTCAATAAGTTGAACAGTGGGCAACGCACGGTGCCCGCGGAGCGAACTCCGCGGGCACCGTGGACGATTGAGGAAGCCCGCCTCCGAAGCCGGACCTCAGAAGGTGCGCGCGAGGAGGTCGAGCAGCGCCGCCCAGTGCCGCTCGTCACCCTCCTTGCTGTAGGCGGCGGTGTCCGCCTGCGTGTACCCGTGGTGCGCACCCGGGTAGACCTCGCAGCGGTGCCGTACACCGGCCGCGGTCAGGGTCTCCTCCAGGAGCTGCTGCTGCTCGGGCGGCATGGAGCCGTCCTCGTCGGCGTGGCCGAAGTACAGCTCGGCGGTGACGTGTTCGGCCACCAGATGCGGGCTGTCCGGCGCGTCCGTCGCCAGCCGCCCGCCGTGGAAACCGGCCGCCGCCGCCACCCGGTCCGGAAAGGTGCCGGCGGTGAACAGCGCGAGACGGGCGCCCATGCAGTAGCCGGTCAGCGCGACGGGACCGTCGGCGACCAGCGGCGAATCCGCCAGCCACCGCAAGTACGCGTCCGCATCCCGCATGGCGAGCTCGGGCGTGAGAGACTGCATCACCGGGCCGATCTGCCCCCAGATCTCCGGCCGGGCCGACGGGTCGATGAACTCGGGCAGATCGAAGACCGGCGTACGGCCGTGCCGGTAGAAGACGTTCGGCACCAGGACCGCGTAGCCGGCCCCGGCCAGCCGGTCGGCCATCGACTCAAGATGCGGACGCAGCCCGAAGGCGTCCATGTAGAGCAGAACACCGGGATGCGGGAGGCCGTCACCGGGATGCGCCAGGTAGGCGTCGGCGACACCGTCCCCGGTGGTGATGTCAACGGCTGTTCCCTGTACGGAGGTCATGGGGGACTACCTCTCTGCGCACTCGCGGCGAAGCAACTGTGCGGCCCGACGGGCCGGTCACGATCATCGTTGCACGTACCATCCACCCGGCTTCCTGCGGGTACGGCTTCACTCGAAGCGTGACGTGTCCCCGGCGCCCCGCCGTACGATCTCGGCCTCGCCGTCCGAGAAGTCGATGACCGTCGTCGGCTCGGTGCCGCAGTCCCCGGAGTCGACCACCGCGTCCAGCACATGGTCGAGACGGTCCTTGATCTCCCAGCCCTGGGTCATCGGCTCGTCCTCGTCGGGCAGCAGCAGCGTGCTGGACAGCAGCGGCTCGCCGAGCTCGGCCAGCAGGGCCTGGGTGACGACGTGGTCGGGGATGCGCACACCGACCGTCTTCTTCTTGGGGTGCAGCAGCATGCGCGGCACCTCCCTCGTCGCCGGCAGGATGAAGGTGTAACTGCCGGGCGTCGACGCCTTGATCGCGCGGAACACGTCGTTGTCGACGTGCACGAACTGGCCGAGCTGCGCGAAGTTCTCGCACACCAGGGTGAAGTGGTGCCGGTCGTTGAGCTTGCGGATGGTCCGGATCCGGTCGATGCCGTCACGGCTGCCAAGCCGGCAGCCCAGGGCGTAGCAGGAGTCGGTCGGATATGCGATGAGGGCGTCCGAGCGGATGCTGTCCGCGATCTGGGAGATGGTGCGCGGCTGGGGGTTGTCGGGGTGCACGTCGAAGTACTTCGCCATTGGCAGAGCTTATGCCGTGGTCACCCTGGCGACGAACGCGGCGAGGTTCGTGACGGTCCGCTCGATCTTCTCCTCGAGCGTGATGGTCTCGTGCAGCCGCGCGCCGATGCCCGCGTCCCGCTTGCCCCGTACGTACAGCGAGCAGGCGAGGTCGCTGCACATGTAGGCGCCCACCGAGTTGCCCTGCTGCCCGGCCTTTCCCGCCCGGGGCGCGACCAGCAGCGAGACGCCGCCGGAGTGGGTGGTCAGGCACAGCGAGCACATGCTGCGCCGGGTCTGCCAGGAACCGGCGCCGGAGGAGCGCAGGGCGACGGCCTTTGGGTACCCGCCCAGCTCGGCCACCAGATAGGCGCGGTCGGGAGCCTGGGGGTCGCGCCAGCCGAGGAAGTCCAGGTCGTCCCACGGGCGGTCGGCCAGGTCACGCGGGACGGACAGACGCTTCGCCTCGCCCTTGGTGCAGTTGACGAACGCGGCGCGGATCTCTTGTTCGGTCAGCGGTTTCATAAGGGTGAGGCTAATTTGCCTAAAGGTATTAGGCAAATGCATAATCGTTTCAGGGAGACCTTCAGGGAGCCCTCGGGAAGACGAAAGGACGTGCATGGGACGCGTAGGACTGACCACGGAGCGCCTGGTCCTCGCGGGCGCGGAGCTCGCCGACGAGGTCGGCTTCGAGCAGGTGACCGTGTCCGAGCTGGCCAGACGGTTCGACGTGAAGGTCGCGAGCCTGTACTCGCACGTGAAGAACTCCCAGGACCTCAAGACCCGTATCGCCCTGTTCGCCCTGGAGGAGCTCGCCGACCGGGCCGCCGACGCCGTGGCCGGACGGGCCGGCAAGGACGCCCTGACCGCCTTCGCCAACTCCTACCGCGACTACGCCCGCGAACACCCCGGCCGCTCCACCGCGGCCCGGCTCAGACTCGACCCCGAGACGGCGGCGGCGAGCGCGGGCGTCCGGCACGCCCAGATGACGCGGGCGATCCTGCGCGGCTACGACCTGGCGGAGCCGGACCAGACGCACGCGGTCCGGCTGCTGGGCAGCTTCTTCCACGGCTACTCCAGCCTCGAGCTCGCCGGAGGCTTCGACCACAGCCTCCCCGACTCGCAGGAGACCTGGTCCCGGTCGCTGGACGCCCTCGACGCGCTGCTGCGGAACTGGCCCGAGAAGACACCCACGGAAGCCTGAGGCGATGACCACCGACACCCACTGGACCACCACTCCCGTCACCGCGGACCTGTTGCGCGGCGCCATAGAGGTCGAGCGCACCGAGGACGGCGTCCTCCCGCACCGGCTGCCCGCCTGGGCCCGCGCCCAGTGCACCGACGGACAGCTCCTCATGGCCGAGTCCCAGCCCTCCGGCGTACGACTGGTCTTCCGCACCCGCGCCACCGTCCTCGAACTGGACACACGGCCCACCAAGCGCGTCTACGCGGGCGTGTCCTTCCGCCCGGCCGACGGTGTGTACGACCTGCTCGTCGACGGCCGCCCGGCCGGCCACGGCAGCGTCCAGGGCGGCAACACCCTGAGCATCGACATGGCCGCCGGCACCGCCGAGCACCGCCGGGGCCCGGCCGGCACCCTCCGCTTCGACGAACTGCCGGACACCGTCAAGGACATCGAGATCTGGCTGCCGCACAACGAGACCACCGAACTGCTCGCCCTGCGCACCGACGCCCCCGTCGAGCCCGCCCCGGACAGCGGCCGCAAGGTGTGGCTGCACCACGGCAGTTCGATCAGCCACGGCTCCGACGCCGCGGGCCCCACCGCCACCTGGCCGGCGCTCGCCGCGTCCCTGGCCGGCGTGGATCTGATCAACCTGGGTCTGGGCGGCAGCGCCCTGCTCGACCCGTTCACCGCGCGCACCCTGCGCGACACCGCCGCCGACATGATCAGCGTCAAGATCGGCATCAACCTGGTCAACACCGACCTGATGCGCCTGCGCGCCTTCACCTCCGCCGTGCACGGCTTGCTCGACACCATCCGCGAAGGCCACCCCGACACCCCGCTGCTGGTCGTCTCACCCGTCCTGTGCCCCATGCACGAGGACACGCCCGGCCCCACCGCCATGGACGTCTCCTCCCTCGGCACCGGCCAGGTCCGCTTCCAGGCCATGGGCGACCCGGCCGAGGTCGGAGGCGGCAAACTGACCCTGCGCGTCATCCGCGACGAACTGGCCCGCATCGTCACGCAGCGCTCGCCCGACGACCCGAACCTGCACCACCTCGACGGCCGTCAGCTCTACGGCGAGGACGACGCCGCCGAACTCCCGCTCCCGGACGACCTCCACCCGGACGCCACCACCCACCGCCGCATGGGCGAACGCTTCGCCAAGCTGGCCTTCACCGCGGGCGGTGCCTTCCAGGAGCACAGCGCCTGAGCTCGCGAAGTTCTCAACCACCGGCCCGGGGCCGCTCTTTGAGCGTCTCGGGCCGTTTCACGTTTCCGCCTGCGCGGAGGCCTGCGGCACATTGTCGCTCCGCGCCCAGGGCAAGCATTTCGATGCTCCTCGAAAAGGTGGATCGTGCGCTTGATCGCCTGGAGAGTGGTGCTCGCCCCAGACGCGGCGGTGATCGCGCCGGCCTCCCGTGAAATTCCCGCTCATCCCCCTCAGGGCCGAAGGTTTCGGCCCGCGTGTGATGGGTGGTCAGTCGCCGGTATCGCAGGGGACGGCACGCTTGGAGAACGGACAGGTGAGTGGAGAGCATCTTCTCGGGTGAAGGGCGTTCCATCGGCGGGTTCCTTCGCGAACGCTGGATAGAAATGTGCGACGGGCTCGGCCTGCCGCAGTCCATGAGCGAGCCTGTGGCGGACCAGGTCCGGGGCCTTCTGCGGCCATGGGCCGACATGCCCGTCGGGCAGGCGTGCCCGTTCCCCTCGTACGTCGCCGACGACGGCTTCCCCGCCGAAATGTCGGTGAAGTGGTCCCGGGGGAGACCGGAACTGCGCATCCTGTTCGAGGCGCTGGGCGCCGCCAGGCCCATCACCGCGGCTTCCAACCGGACCGCCGCGGCGGCCGTGACGGACCGGTTGGCCGGGGAGCCACTGGTCGGCCTGGACCGCTACGGGAAGGTGGCCGATGTCTTTGCGCCGGACGCCGGCCAGGACACAGAGCCCGTACCCGTGTGGCACTCCCTGGCCTGGCGGCCGGGGCACCCTCCGGCCTTCAAGATCTATTTCGGGCTGTACGCCGTGGCCCCGCAGGACCGTTACGCCCTGGTGAGCGAGGCGATGGAACGCCTCGCGATGGGCACCGCCTGGGCCGACACTGCCGCACGGGTGGCCCGAGGGACACAGGCGGACGGAGCCGAGCGCGAACTGGAGTTCTTCGCCCTTGACCTGGACACCGGCGCGCGGGCCCGGGCCAAGGTCTACTACCGCAACCACACCAGCAGCGTCGCGGTCCTGGAACAGATGGCCTCGCTCGCCCGGGCCCATGAGCCGGACCGGGCCCGCTCGGCTTTCCGGACTCTGCTCGGCACGGCCCCCGAAGCCGCCGGAAAGGCCCCGCTGACCTGCTTGGCCTTCCGGCCGGACGCCACCTGCGCCGACGAGTCGACCACCTACTTCCGGGTGTCGAGTTTCACCGCGTCCGACGAGGAAGCCGCGGCCAGGATCGGTGCACTGATGGCGCACGAGGGACTTGACCCACAACGCCACCACGCCCTCCTCCGCGCCGTGGCGCCACGGCCCCTGAACCAGAGCCGGGGCCTTCAGGAGCTGGTCAGCTACCGCTCGCTCGGCCTCGAGGGCGACGTGTCCGTCTACTTCAGGTTTCCGCTCTACCCGTCGCAGAGCGCCCAGCCCAGCCCGCCGCCACAGCCATCCCGAAGCACCCTCCAGGAGGACGGATCCCGATGACCACCATGCCCGCGCCCCTCCGGGAAGTCGCCGACAAGAACGAACAGCACGTCCGCGACTACCGCGCCAGCGGCCTGATCGTCCTGCTGGAGGACCCCACGACACCGGCAGCCACGAAGGACGCCGTACTGGCACACCTGGCACCGTGGTCGGACGCGTTCCAACGGATGATCAGTGTCCGGGCCGCGTTCGAGACCGACCCCCAGCTCAAGGAACTCGCTCTCCAGCACCAGCAGGAGGAGATCGGCCACAACGAGATCCTGGCGGACAGCCACCGCACCGGCCGGAGCGCCGATTGGGACCCCGTCGTCGAAGCCGGAGCCGCCTGGTTCGTCGACCAGTTCCGCACCCTGCCCGGACTGCACCGTGTTGTCCTGGCCCACCTGGTGCTGGAGGCCGGCAGCCTCACCTTCAGCAACGCCGGCTCCGTGGCGTTCCCCGGCAACGCCTACTTCGCCCTGCACGACGAAGCGGACGAGGAACACATCGAGATGGGCTACCGCCTGCTCGCCGAGCGGCAGGAGTGGCGGCTCGGCGATGTCACCGAACTCCTCGACCGCGCCTGGCAGATCATCACCATGGACTCCGACCGGATCGCCGAGCTGGCGTGCCGCGACACCGCCGCCCCAGCATGAGCACGCTCCCCCGGGAGACCCTCGATGCCGGCTCCGCCACCAGGGTCGCCGAGCGCTGTGCGAGGGTGTTCCAGCAGACCCTCGCCGACCGCCTCGTCGCGGGCTACGCCCTGGGAAGCCTCGCGCACGGAGGATTCGCACCCGCCGTCAGCGACATCGATCTCGGACTGGTCCTCACGGACCGCCGTCACGATGACGACCGGACCATCCACCGTGTAACCCGCGCCCTCCAGGAGAAGGACGGTGCCCACCAACGCCTGTCGGTGTTCTGGAGCTCCTTGCCGGCCCTGCGCACGGACCGCGGCGACGGCAGATTCCCAGCCGTCGACCGGCTCGACCTCAAGAACAGCGGCACACTGCTCCTGGGCGAGGACGTCCGTCAGGACGTGGCACAACCGGACGCCGACACGCTGTTGACCGAGAGCGTCCGCTTCGCGCTGGAGATACTCGCGACGGGCCCGGTCCTGGCCGAGTTCCACAACCCCGCACGCCTGGCGAACGACACCAGACGGTTCACCAAGGCGGTCCTGCTCCCCCTCAGGTTCCTCTACACCGCCACCCACGCGGATCCCGGATCCACCGACGACGCCATCCGCCACCACCTCGCACAGCCCTCACCGGTCGCCGCGGAACTCGTCCGCGCCGCGACGCGCGCACGCCACGGACAGCCGGCCTCGGCAGAGCACCTCACCGAACTCCTGCACGTCGAGCTCGTTCCGCTCTACCTCCACTACATCGACAGCTGCCTCCCCAGACTGACTCCCGCAGACAGCGACCTGTCACAAGGCCTCACCCACTGGCGGACACGCCTCCTGGACCGGCCCAACCCACACCCCGCACACCAGCCTCCACGGGCCGACCTGCCGGATCAGGGCCTTGGGCACACAGCAGGCACCGGACCAGCTCCACCGTGATCCCGCTCTCCCGTGACGGGACTGGTGAGCCGGCCCCCGCACACGATCCGAGCCACGGGCACCGGGTTCGGACACAGGCACTGAATTCCGGCGCAGCCGTGCGGCAGTGGTACGACATCGGGCACCCGTGAGGTAACGTCCCCGCGTTGTGCCGAGGTCGAAGCGATGCACGAGGAGAAGGCCGAGATGGCTGGCCGAAAGGACGGCGACCGTCCCACGCAGGTGACGGGCGCCGACAGCTCTGCGTGGGCGCAGGAACTGCTCGAGCACCTGCGGCCCAGCGGGCGCGACGTCCGCCGGGTCGTCGCCTGGCTCGCGGACGCCGTGCAGGGCACGGCCTGTCTGCAGGACCACACCGGCCACCTCCTCGCCGGCACCACGACACCACTGCAGGAGAACCTCGTCGCGGACCTCGTCAACGGCCGGCTCGCCTCCGCCGCCTGGGACGACACCGGACGCCATCTGCGCCTGGTCAGGGTGGCGCAGCCGCAGTCCGCCGCGGCCGGTGTGCTGGCCGTCTCCCGCGCCGCCCCCTTCGACCGGCGCACCGCCGACATCGTGACCCACACCGCCCAGGTGGTCGAACTCCTGCTCAGGGCACGTGAGTCGACCGCCGCCGGACGCCGCCTGGAACGCGCGACGTCCGATCTGCGTCTGGCCATCCTGCAACTGCTGATGGTCGAGGACACCGTCTCCGCCCGCCGGGTCGCCGCGGGCCTGTGGCCCGGCCTCCTCGACACCGACTCCGCGTGCGTCTACGTCATCGAGGGCTGTGCCGAGGAACGCGACCGCATCGCCGAGGACTGCCTGGACGCCACCGAGGAGCAGGCCCTCGTCGTACGCTGCCCCGCCGTCGACGCGCACGTCATCGTCGTCACGCCTCGCGACGCGGCCGCCGACCAACTGCGCTCCCTGGTGGTACGGCGCCCGGGCACCATCCTCGGCGGCAGCGCCCCGAACACCCTCGCCCGCACCGCCACCGCCTACGGACAGGCCGTCAGCGCCCTTGCCGTCGCCCGCTTCCGCCCCGACAAGCAGGCCGTCTATGCCGAGCGCACCCACCCCGAACGTCTGATGGACCCCGCCGTGCTGCACCGCTGGACCGCCGATGTTCTGCGCCCGCTCGACACCCTGGCCCATCACACCCGCGCCGAACTGCTGGCCACCACCCGGCTCGGCCTGGAGTTCACCGCCGTCAACGCCGCCAAGGTCCTCGGTGTCAGCCGTAACACCGTCCGCGCCCGCATGGAGCGCGTGGAGACCCTGCTGCGCGCGGACTTCTCCGACCTCACCGCCCGTGCTGTCGTCCACCTGGTCCTCAACGCCCAGATCGGCCTGGCCGAACAAGCGCACCCGGCCGTCGCGAACGACACGGCCCAGCCCCGTCTCGCCGACCTGCTGGCCGGCCCCGCCCTGCACACCTGGGCAGGCGACCTGCTCGCCCGCCTCGACGCGGACGCCCGCGACCTGCGCCGCACCCTGCGCACCTGGATCGCCGCCGGAGGCAACGCCGAACGCACCGCACAGACCCTGGGTGTACACGCCCAGACCGTGCGCGAGCATGTCCGCAGCGCGGAACCCGTCCTCGAACGCCAGCTGCTGGCCGCCGGCAGCGATCTCTACGAGGTCGTCCTCGCCCACCTGGCCCTGGGCGACCTGGACCAGCCCGCCCTGTGCCGGGCGAACCGGGACCATCCGGACCGACCTGTGCACGGGTGAGTCCCGCGGCCACCGCAGCGGGCACCGACGCGATTCACAACGCATCCGCCCGGGACGTAAGTTCGACGGGCCGCGGGGGCGCGACCGGAGCGGGGGACCGGTCGGGCCCCCCGTGCGGTTACCCCTGGAGGCGTACCGGCACCTCCTGCCACCCGAAGGCGATGAACGACGGCACCTGCCGCAACTCGTCCTCCGGGAGGGCCAGTTGCAGCTCGGGGAAGCGCTCGAAGAGGGCGGGCAGTGCGGTCAGCGCCTCCACCCGGGCGAGCGGAGCACCGATGCAGCGGTGCACGCCGATGCCGAACGCCAGATGGTCGTCGGCCCCGCGCGCCGCGTCGAAGACGTCCGCGTCCGGCCCGTAGTGGGCGGGATCCAGCCCGGATGCCGCATACGTCGTGATGATCGCGTCGCCCGCCGGAATCGTGACGTCACCGACCTTGAGATCGCAGACGGCGAAGCGCAGCGGCAGTGAGGCGATCGACGGCTGCACCCGCAGCGTCTCGTCCACGACCGCGTCCCAGCCGATCTCCCCGGCCCGCACGGCCGCCAGCTGCTTGGGATGCCGGAGCAGGGCCACGACCGCGTTGCCGATGAGGTTGACCGTCGTCTCGAACCCGGCGCCGATCACCAGCAACAGCGTGTACAGCAGCTCCTCGTCGCTGAGCCGGTCGCCGTCCGCGTCCCGCACCCGGATCAGCTCGGTCGTCAGATCGTCCCCGGGATGCACGCTGCGATGGGCGATGAGCGCCGGCAGCACCGTGCCGATCTGCTGCTGCACGGACGCGGCATGCTCCGGGCTCGGGTCCGAGGTGTCCATGATGGCGGCGACCATCCGCCCGGTGTCCTCCCGCAACTCCTCGGGAACACCGAACAGTTCGCAGATGACCTGCATCGGCAGCGGATGCGCGAGCCCCGCCCTGACATCCACCACCTGCCCGCCGGCACCGGCCGCCTCCAGCGCGTCCAGCAGCTCCGCGGTGATCGCCTCCACCCGCGCCCGCATCGACTCGGTGCGCCGATGCGTGAAGCTCGGCGCCACCAGCTTGCGCAGCCGTGCATGGTCACCGCCGTAGGTGGAGAGCATGTTGACCACGCCCACCCAGCCCAAGATCCAGCCCCAGGAGGGGTGTTCACCGATCTCGGGCCACAACTTCCAGTGCAGCCGCGGGTCCTTGCTCACCTGCGGATCGAGGATCAGCTCCTTGAGGGTGTCGTAACGGGTGGGCGCCCAGGCGGGGATGCCGCCGGGCAACTCCACGGGCACGAGCGGGCCCTGGGCGCGCAGGCGGGCACTCTCGGCGGTGATGTCGGCGCCGAACGGGTCGAGGGCGATGCGGTCGGTCATGGTCACCAGTACACACTGTCGTCGCCGTCAACTCGCCTTCCTTCCTTGCCAATTCGTACGCTCTTCTCGGCATCCTGCTTGTCGGATCAACGGCGACAGCGAGCGGGCGGTGCGCTCACTCGACCCGGTGACCTCCCGCCCGGATCCGTACCGCGGGCGCCGTCGCCGCGTTGCCCCGGCATGAACCGAACCGCCCTGGTGTCGCGCCGCCCTCTCGCCGACGAATCCGTTTCCGCCCCGTACGCCGAACTGACCCACGGGCCCGAGGCGTGTCCGCCGATCTACGCCCAGCTCGTCGCCGAGTGGCGCGCCGAGGACCGGGCGGTACCGGGGCACCCGGATGTGCAGTGGGCCTCCTTCGCCGGACGCCCGGGCGCGTGATTCGATCGTGAAGGCGGCGGATTCTGCTGCCATGGTCTGGCATCTCAACGTTTTGCGCCGTACTCTCCGATTGTTCTGTCGTGCCCAGAGGTCGGGGATTCCATGGATCGCACTCGTCTGCAGTACCTGCTGGCCCGGGAGAAGGAGCAGGCCGAGCGCCGCTGCGAGCGTTCGAAGGACGCCTACGCGCGCGCCGACCATCTCTTCGGTCGGGTGCCGATGACGTGGATGAACAAGACGGCCGGCGCGTTTCCCCGCTATCTGGCCACCGCCCGCGGCGCGCGCGTCACCGACATCGACGGGCAGGAGTACATCGACTTCTGCCTCGGTGACACGGGCGCGATGGCCGGTCACTCCCCGGCGGCCGTCGCCGAGGCGGTCCAGCGGCGCTTCGCCGATCTGGGCGGTGCCACCGCGATGCTGCCGACCGAGGACGCCGAATGGGTCGGCGCCGAGCTGACCCGCCGCTTCGGCCTGGCCCGCTGGAGCTTTTCGCTGACGGCGACCGACGCCAACCGGTGGGCGATCAGGCTCGCCCGGGCCGTCACCGGCCGGACCAAGATCCTGGTGAACAGCTACAGCTACCACGGCAGCGTCGACGAGTCCCTCATCGTCGTCGGACCGGACGGCAGGGGAGTGGCCCGCCCCGGAAACGTCGGAGCCCCCTGCGACGTCACCCTGACCAGCCGCGTCGCGGAGTTCAACGATCTGGAGCAGCTGGAGCGCGAACTCGCCCACGGCGACGTGGCCGCCGTCCTCATGGAACCCGCGCTCACCAACATCGGCATCGTGCTGCCCGAACCCGGATACCTCGAAGGCGTAAGGGAGTTGACCCGCCGCCACGGCACCCTGCTCATCAACGACGAGACCCACACCTTTTCCGCCGGACCGGGCGGCTGCACCGCCGCCTGGGGCCTGGAGCCCGACCTCCTGACCATCGGCAAGGCGATCGGCGGCGGCATCCCGGCCGGCGCCTACGGCCTGTCCGCCGAGCTCGCCGACCGTCTCCTCGCCCGCGCCGACCTCGACCTGATCGACATGGGAGGCGTCGGCGGCACCCTGGCCGGCAACGCCCTGTCCGTCGCCGCCACCCGCGCCACCCTCGAACACGTCCTGACCGACGAGGCGTTCGCCCGGATGACCAAGCTGTCCGAGCGTTTCGAGGCAGGGGTACGAGCGGGCATCGAAGCCCACGCACTGCCCTGGTCGGTGAGCCGGCTCGGCGCCCGCACCGAATACCGCTTCGCCTCCCCGGCACCCCGCACCGGCACCGAGTCCGCGGCGGCCGCCGACCCCGAGCTCGAGGACTTCCTCCACCTCTACCTGGCCAACCGGGGCATCCTGCTGACCCCGTTCCACAACATGGCCCTGATGTGCCCCGACACCACCGACCAGGACGTCGACACCCACACCGGGGTCTTCGCCGAAGCCCTGGCCGAACTGGGCGGCTGAGCAGGCCCGTTAGGCTCGACGCAGCCGGTGGGAGAAGGAGAACCAGGACCGTGGACGAGATCGACCGGGCCATCCTGCGTGAACTGCAGACCGACGGGCGCATCGCCTACGCCGACCTCGGCCCCAAGGTCGGCCTGTCGGCGTCCGCCGCCCGCCAGCGCCTGCAGCGGCTGCTGGACTCCAAGGCCGTACAGGTCGTCGGGGTCACCGACCCGATGGCCATGGGCGGACAGGCCATGGCCCTGCTCGGCATCGGCGTGGACGGCGACCCGCGCGCGGTCGCCGACGAACTGGCCCGCCGCTCCGAGGTCGTCTACTCGGTGCTCACCTCCGGCGGCTTCGACCTGTTCGCCGAGGTCGTCGCCGCGGGCCCGCGCGAGCTGCTGGACTTCGTCAACGACGTCGTACGGCCCATCGACGGCATCCGGGACATCCGCTCGTTCCCGTACTTCGGCATCCACACCCACCGCTTCCTGTGGGACGTCGGCTGATTGCACAGCGTGGGACGGGTACTCGGACTGCTCCGGAACGACAACCGCTGGAGGAGGGTCCAGATGACCAGCAGCACGGAGACCGGCGGCGTGACGGGTACGCCGGACAAGGACTACAACCTCATCTGGTATGTGGAGGCGTGCCTGAGCAACGCCCTGCGCCTGGAGAACTACATCCAGGACGCGGACCGCGAGAAGGACACCGAGGTCGCCGACCTGTTCCGCAAGGCCCAGGCGGACAGCCGCAAGGGCGCGGAACTCGGCAAGGGACTCCTGCGCGCACGCCTCGACGGAGGCTGAGGCCCGCTCGCGCCGAGGGCCTGGGCACCGTGATCACACGGTGCCCAGGCCCTCTCGTGTCTTCGACGATGACGGCGGCCTCGCGGCCGATTAGCCTACTGGTCGGTAACGGACCGGACCCTGGAGGCAGAACATGGCGCAACTCGAAGTCGAGGGCGCGGTGTTGGCGTACGACGACGAAGGCCCCCGCGACGGCCGGGGCACACCCCTGGTGTTCGTCCACGGGTGGACGGCCAACCGCCACCGCTGGGACCACCAGACCGCGCACTTCTCGGCCGAGCGCCGGGTGATACGGCTGGACCTGCGCGGCCACGGCGACAGCACCGGAGCGGGCGTGGGGGCCGTCGACGACCTCGCCCAGGACGTCCTCGCCCTCCTCGACCACCTGAAGGTCGACCGCTGCGTCCTCGTCGGCCACTCCATGGGCGGCATGATCGCCCAAACGATCGCTCTGGCCCGGCCCGACCTCGTCGAACGCCTGGTCCTCGTGGACTCCATCAGCCGTATGACCTACAGCCGCGGCCGGGGCCTGCTGATGGCGGCCTCCACCCTCGTGCCCTTCAAGCTGTTCGTCGCCGCCAACATCCAGCGCGCCTTCGCACCCGGCCACCCACGCGAGGAGATCCGCAAGTACATCGAGGCCTCCGCCGCCACGCCGAAGGAAGTGGTCATGACCGACTACGGCGCCATGCGGGCCTTCGACATCCTCGACCGCGTCGGGGAGATCGAGGCACCCACCCTCATCGTCCACGGCTACCACGACATCCAGCTCCCGCTGAAGCAGATGCTGCGCATGGCGAAGGCGTACCCGAACGCGGTCGTCCGCATCATCGACGCCGGGCACGAACTGCCGGTGGAGAAGCCGGCCGAACTGACCGAGGCCCTCGACCGGTTCCTGGTGCCTGCGCGCGGGTGAGGTGATCAGTGCGCCAGCTTGGCCCGGGCGCCGCCGACCGCCGCGGCCGGCCGCGCCGTGGCGCGCACGGACCGGCTGACCAGATGTGCATCCCGCCGCAGGTCATGGGCGGCATGGCGGCCGCGCCAGGCCAGCGAGGGGGCGCCCGCCGTGTCGTCGGCCGCGATCAGCAGACCGCCGAGCATCGACAGGTTCTTGAAGAAGTGGATGCGCTGCTGGGCCCGCTCCTCGGGGTCCTCGGCCTCCCAGAAACGGTGACCGGCGAGGGTGGTCGGCACCAGGGTGCCCGCGATGGCCAGCGCGGCCAGCCGCGGCAGCCGCCCGCTGCCCAGCAGCAGACCGGCCACCACCTGTACGGCCCCATTGAGCCGTACGACCTGTTCGGTGCGGTCGGGCAGGGCGTCGACCCGCTCGGTGACCGGTTCGACGACGGGCTCGGCCACCGGCGCGACCTCCTCGGGAGCGCGCAGTGTGTTCAGGCCGCCGCTGATGAACATGGAGGCGAGCATGGGGCGGCCGACCGTACGCAGGAGACTCATGACCCTCTCCAAGAGGTGTGGGTAGGTGCAGAGAACCACCGGGTTCCCCGGGCCGGTGTGGTCGATGCCACGTCATCGGGTGAGGTGAGGGCGTGTCGCCGCTCGCAGCCGCGGGCTACCGTTTTTCGCCTGTCTCCTGTCCCCACCACGCAGTACGGACGGCCCCGCAGTGCTCGCAGACCTCTCCCCGATCATCGCCGCGACCGCCCAGTGGCTGATGCGCGCCTACCCCTCGGGCGGCGGCGCGCTGGCCTCGGCCCTGTGCGAGGTGCAGGCCCGCCAGGCCGTGACCGTCGCGGCCTGGCTGCGCTACCCGACGCCGACGGACGCCGCCCTCGTCGGGATGGCGGGCCCCGGAGGAGCCGCCCGGCTCGACTGGATCGCCGGCGCGGACGCCGCTGCCGAGCAGGACGCCGACGACCGTGCCTGGCGCACCTGGGTCGACGAGGTCGTGGCGAGCTGGGCGGCCAGTCTGCTGACCGACCCGGAACTGGCCGGCCTCGCGGTGGCCGCGATCGCCGAGGGCGGCCACCTGGCCGGTACGCCCGCCGAGTTCCGGCGCCTGCTCGCCCCGGACGACAGCGACCGGCGTGCGGCGGCGCTGCTGCGCCACCCCGATCTGCTGGCCCCCGTGAGCGCCCTGCACCAGGAGCAGCTGTTGCAGCTCCTCAAACCGGGTCAGGCGCTCATCGCCTGAGAGCCAGGGGCACGCCGCAGGGGCCGTATCCCCTCAGTCGAGCTTGCCGCGGCCGCTGAGTGCGTCGCGCAGCCGGTCGACCAGACCGGCCCCCGGTGCCAGCAGCTTGTTGGCCGGAGGCGTGTCCGGGGCGGAGGGGTGCGGCCGGGTGGGAGCCATCTTCTTGGCCATGCGGACCTTCTCGCCCAGCGAGTCGAGCGTCTCCGCCGTGCACGCCACACGCAGTTGGGGGAAGAGGTTCTGCTCCTCGTCGGCCAGGTGCGCACGGATCTCGCTCATCAGCATCCCGATGAGCCGGTCGAACTCCGGATCGTCCGCCGCGCAGCTCTCCAGATCCTTCATGATCCGCTCGGCCCTGGAGTGGTCCTCGATCTCCCGGTCCGCCATGGCGTTCCCGTTGACCAGATGTTCGCGCACCGCCGGGTAGAGATACTCCTCCTCGGCCACCGAGTGCCGTACCAGCTCCATCGTGGCCTGGTCGGCGTACACCTTGCGGTCCTTGTCACCGGACGGCAGCGCGTCGATCCTGCCGAAGATCTCCTCGACCTCCCGGTGGTCGGTCGTCAGCTCGTCGATGACGTTTCCGCCGTGTCCCATGCCCCTCACCTCCAGCCAGGAAGCGGCGGCTCCCGGTCCGGATCCGCCACGGGCCACCGAGTGCCCCGGCCCCCGGGGCACTAACACCCCGCTGCAGCGGGGCCCTCACCGGCCGTCCGACCGTGGTGTGGAAGGCGTTTTTGTTGGAACTCGCACGATCGACGACACAACACAACCGACGACACATCCGGAGATGGCCGTCCTCGGGAGGCCGGTGTGGCAGACGTGGCAGACACGGTGGACAACGTGCTCGGACAGGTGCTCGGGGAAGTGGCTGCCCGGGCGGAACGGCTGTGGGAGATTGCCCGAACCCTGCACGCCGATCCGGAGTACGCCTTCGAGGAACACCGG
Organism: Streptomyces sp. NPDC047043; assembly: GCF_040644055.1. NCBI lineage: Bacteria > Bacillati > Actinomycetota > Actinomycetes > Kitasatosporales > Streptomycetaceae > Streptomyces > Streptomyces sp. NPDC047043. The sequence goes on along the minus strand of NZ_JBEYVO010000021.1, from coordinate 136,155 downwards.
GCGGCCCGGCTGCTGAGCGGCGAACTCGAACGCGCGGGCTTCACCGTCGAGCGGGAGCTCGCCGGACTGCCCACCGCATTCGCCGCGCGCGCCGGAACCGTCCCCAGGCCTGCGGTGGCCCTCCTGCTGGAGTACGACGCCGTGCCCGGACTCGGGCACGCCTGCGGCCACAACCTGATCGCCGCCGCGGGCCTCGGAGCCGCGCTCGCGGCACGGGCCGTGCTGGACAAGGACGAGGGAACAGTGTGCGTGGTGGGGACGCCCGCGGAGGAGGGCGGTGGCGGCAAGGTCACCGAGACCGAGGCCGGCGTGTTCGACGACGTCGACGCCGCCCTGATGTTCCACCCGGGCGTCCACAACTGGCAGTGGGCGCCGCTGACCGCCCAGACCCAGTACCGCATCGGCTTCCACGGCCGCGCCGCGCACCCCACCGGCAACCCCACCGAGGGCATCGACGCCCTCGCGGCCCTGATCCAGCTGTTCAACACCCTCGCCGTCGTCGGCCGACGGCTCCCACAGGGGGCGCACGTCCAGGGCATCGTCACCGACGGCGGCCTCGCCACGAACATCGTCCCCGAGTACGCGGAGGGCCTGTTCGGCCTGCGCGCGGCGACGACCGACGCCCTGGAGGACCTGGCGGGGGAGCTGCTGACCTGCGCACACGGCGTGGCACGGGCGACGGGCACGACCGTCACGTTCGGGCGCGCCACCCCGCGCTACGAGCACTTCCGCGACAGTACGGTGCTGTCCGCACGCTTCGCCGAACACCTGGCCCGCACGGGCACCGAGGTCACGCCTCCCGAACCCGGCGTGTATCTGGGCTCCTCCGACATCGGCAACGTCAGCGGACGGCTGCCCGCGATCCACCCCTTCGTCGCGATCATGGACGAGGACGGCTCCGACCACACCCCCGAGTTCGCCACCGCGGCGGCCTCCGACCGGGCCCGCCGGGTGATGCTGGCGGCGGCCGAGGCACTGGCCTGCACGGCGGTGGAGCTGCTGCTCTCCACGGAACTGCGCGAGCAGGCCTGGCGCGAGCACGAGAGCCGTGCAGCCGTCACGGTGAAGTGATGCCGCACCGTGCGCAGCGCGTCAGCCGGGCACCTCGCCGGTGGTGTGCAGGTCGTACACGTTGAACGCCCGGCGGATGACCGGCTGGGCCACATTGCGCACCCGGACGCCACCGGCCGTCATACCGTGCTCGGTGCCCATGTGGGCGTGGCCGTGCAGGGCGAGATCGGCGCCCGCCGTGTCGATCGCCTCGGCCAGCAGATAACTGCCGAGGAACGGATAGATCTCCAGCGGCTCACCGGCGAGGGTGTCGGCCACGGGGGAGAAGTGCGTGAGCGCGATCCGCACCTCGCACTCCCGTCGCCGTAGCTCCTCGAGCGCGCCGCGCAGACCGTCGGCACAGCGCCGGCTGTAGCGCACGAACTCCTTCATCAGCGGCTCGCCGAACTCCCCGGCACTGCGCCCCACGAACCCGCCGCCGAACCCCTTGGTCCCCGCGATGCCCACGCGCACGCCGCCGCACTCCACGACCGTCGCCCGGCCCTCGAGCACGGTCACCTCCGCGTCCTGAAGTATGCCGGCGACCTTCTCGGGCTGCTCGTCGTGGTGGTCGTGATTGCCCAGGACCGCCACGACCGGCACCGGCAGTCCCCGCACCTCCTGAGCCACCACACGGGCCTCGTCGGGCGTGCCGTGGCGGGTCAGGTCACCGGCGAGCAGCAGCAGGTCGGCGCAGTCGGGCAGGGTGTCGAAGGCGGGCCGCAGCAGCCCCTGGCTGTCGGCCCCCATATGGATGTCCCCGACGGCGGCGACGCGGATCACGACAACTCCTCCGCGTGGTCCGGTGAGGCGTTCTCGGCCACGACGACATCACTGCGCACGGCGAGTGGGGCCAGCTCCTCGCGGGCGGTCCGCAGCAGGACGTCGCGGCACCGGGCCGAGGGCACCGTGCCGGCGATCACGACCGCCTGGCCCCGCACATCCACATGCACGCCGAGTTCGCCGAGCTCTTCCGCCGCAAGCCGCTCGCGCAGGTGGGCGACGCGGTACTCGATGTTCTCCGCGGCCGGGTGTTGCAGGTCCGGGACGGGATCGTTCATCGCTGCTCCTCCTCCTTGGGCGGGATGACCTCCAGCCGTTCCAGGAAGTAGAAGAAGGCGTCCGGCATCGGGGCGTCTCCGCAGGCGCGGCGCACCTCGTCCCAGTCGATCTTCTCCCGCAGGGCACGGGCGATCGGCAGCACCGCACCGAAGTCGCAGTGGTGCTCGGAGAAGGAGGCCAGCAGGCTGCGCATCAGGTCGGTCGCCGACAGCACGGGCATGTGCACCGAGTCGACCGACAGCTCCTGGGCCCGCGCCAGCAGCTCCGCCGTGACCGGCTGGTGCGCCAGCTCGAAGATGAGATCGACCTGCTGCCCGCCGCACTCGGCCTTCAGCAACCAGTCCTCGGGCGGTGCGTCGACCACGAGACCGGCTTCGCGCAGCGCCTCGGCCACCGCTGCGGCATCCTCGGGCCTGATGGCGAAGTCGACATCGTGCTGGAGGTTCTGGGCGCCGCCATGGGCGTACACGGCGACACTGCCCGCGAGCGCGAACGGATGTCCCGTCCGCTTCAGCAGCGCGCCGACCTGCTTCGCGGCCTGCAGGATCGCCTGGTTGCGATCCAGCGGGAGATCCTCGGCGAGCGCGTCGTTCTGGGGGACGAGCGCCGGGTCCCCGGCGGCCAGGCGCAGCTCGGCGACACCCGCACGCTGTCCCGCCCCGTCGTCGGCGTGCCGTGCCATCGCAGCCCCCTTTCTTCCGGGCCGGGACGCCACGACCCGACTGCCGACGGGCCGCGGCATCCCGCGAAGACCATGAAAGGCGAGCCCCGGGTACCCGCCGTCGGCCACTGCGACACGGGCGGCGGGTGCGCTGTCCGGCGTGCGCTAGGAGCGGGGCCGTTCGAAGGTGAGGAGCAGGCCCTCGACCGCTCCCGGGCCTATGCGGCCCTTGACGTCGGCGGACGTGATCGCCTTGAGCGCCCAGCCGTCCCCGGCGTGCTTGTTGAGGACCTTCTCCAGCTTGTCGCTGTCCAGCGCGTCACCGATCAGCGACTCCCTGAAGGAGACGACCTTGTACTCGAAGTTGTAGCTCATGGCTGCGGCTTTCTCCTGGGCGTGGGCTGCGATGGCGGAGCCAGCCAATCACGCGCCGAGGCCGCCCGCACCGGCAGGGCAGGAGTTCCTGGCTGCCGCGCCGACTGCTCCTGCGTTCAGGCCTGTTGGGCGGCGTCCGGCGGGCAGCGGACGTAGCGTGGGCGGCGCAGGCGTACGAGGACGAATCTCATGGTGGAGTGATGTGCTGGAGCGCGAAGGCCGATCTGGTGGCGGGTGCGTCCGTCGCCGCCGTCGGGGTGGCCTGTGTGGCCCGGACCAAGCGGCGGGGTGAGGTGCTGCTGGCTGCGCTGCCGTTGCTGCTGGGGGCCCATCAGATCGTCGAGTCGGCGGTGTGGGCCGCCGGCGGAGGCTCGGGGCCCGCCACGCTGGCATGGGCCGTCATCGCCTTGCCGCTGCTGGCGCTGTGGGTGCCGGTCGGCGTGCTGTGCGCCGCGCCACCACGGGCGCGCCCGCGGCTGGCGGTGCCGCTGGCGGTCGGAGCGGTGATCGCCGCGGTGCTCGCGCACGCATTGGCGGTACGGCCGGTGACCGCCGAGATCCGCGGCCACACCGTCGGCTACGGAATCGGCCTCTCCCACGGACGGCTGCTCATCGCCGGCTACCTCGTGGCCACGGTCGGCTCGCTGCTCCTGTCCGGCGATCGCGGGCTGCTCGCGCTGGGAGTCCTGGTCGGCGCCGGGGCGGTCGTCTGCTGGGCGCTGTGGCGCTGGGAGTTCATCTCGACGTGGTGCGCGGTCGCGGCGGTGTGCTCGGTGGTGGTGTTCGCCTGGGTGAGCGGGCGGCGGCGCGAGCGGCCGCGGACTCCGGAATCTCCCACGTTGGTTTGAAGCATGTCCTGCGCAACGGGCCCTGCTGCCAAGGGCGTTGCGGATGCGGACGTCAACGGCGTGACAGCGGTCGGGGCGGACGGTTTCCGGTCCGGCCCGACCGCTGCCGCCTCGAAGCGGTAGCGGGCAGGAACTGCCGCCGGTTTTCCGTCAGTTGCAGAGCAGGACGATCAGGCCGTCGCAGTCGCCGCCGCCGAAATGGCCGCCGATGCCGTGGAAGTCGCCGTCGTGCCCGCCGCCGTGGCCGTGGACTGCCCTGGCCGCGGTGAGGCTCGAGGCGGGCGTCGCGGCCACGGCGGTGGCTGCGGTTGCCATCCCGGCCGCACAGGCAATGCCCAGTGCGGCGCCGACCGTGACTATTCGCGGAAGGCGGACCGAGGACTTCTTGGAGTGACGGGGGGCGTTTGCGGGGTTCAGCTGTGCTGTGTTCATGCGATCACCCTGCATGGCGGTGCGGCCAATTTCGCCTCGAGCGCAGCCGATTGGGTGAGCCCCGGGTGCGGGAGGTGCGCCCGGGGTGAGCATGCCCTCGTGTGTGATCCGGTGAGCGAGGGTCAACTCTCCCCGGGCGGCGCACAGTTGGTGTCGTATGAGCCGGGGTCAGGCCGCCCGGGTTCGGGAGCGGAGCATCCGGCTGACCGCGTCCGAGCGTTCCAGGAGGGTGTTGCGGACCACCGGGGCCGCCTCCTGGGAGGCATGTTGGGCCTTTGCGACGTAGGCGGCGTCGATGGCGTGCGGTGGGAAGAGGTGGCTGGTGAAGGTCATCGCCGGGATCATCCCGCCGTGGTGCAGATGGGGGATCGAGTCCAGGTAGCGCTCGGCGTACGGGGCCAGCAGTTCGTCCTGGCCGGGGCGCCAGAAGGCCGCCGCCACCTGACGGACCGCCTGCACGGGGACCGTGCGGTCGACGGCCAGCTTCTGCCACACCTCCGCCTTGACGGCAGGGTCGGGCAGTGCGGCCCGTACGGTGAGGGCGCGGACCCAGGCGTCGGGATCCGGATCGCGTTCCAGCAGGGCGGCGGTCTCGGACGAGACATCGTCGCCCAGTTCCGCCTCACGGACCAGCGCGCGCCAGTGCAGGTCGACGTCGTCGCCCGCCTGCTCGCGCAGCCACGCCAGATCGTCAGGGCCCGTCGCGGTGCGGGCCAGGCCGCGCAGGGCGACCTGACGGCGGCCGGGGTCCGCGGCGAGCCGGCGACAGACCGCCGCCACCGCGGCCGTCAGACCGGCACGTTCGCCGGGCGGCGCCCACAGCTCGGCGATGTTCGCGGCCATGGTCAGATACGGCTCGATCACTGCGTCGGACGTCTCGGCCGCCAGGACCTCGGTGACGCACCGCCCGGCTTCCGCCGCCGTGGCCTCGCCGGTCGTCAGCATGTCCCACACGGTGGCCACGGCCACGCCCCGGGAGATGGCCGTGGGCAACTGCGCCGCCGTACGGAAAAGGGTGTCCCTGGACGCGGCATCCGGGCGGGTGGTGGCGAAGGTCAGGTCGTCGTCGTTGATCAGCAGGACGTCCGCCGAGGATGGCAGCCCGGTGACCGCGGTGCGGGCCTGTGTCACCTCGACGCGCGCCAGCGCCGTGCGCTTGAGGGCCGCGCCGTCCCTGCCGTACGCGCCCACCGCCAGCACCTGCGGGCGCGGGGTGTCCGCGGCCACCAGGGTGACACTCTCGCCGTCGCGCTCCAGGGAGAAGCGGTCGGTGCCCGCTGTCGCGAGCCACGCCGTACGCCAGGCGTCGAGATCACGGCCGCCCGCCTCGGACAGGGCGTCGATCAGGTCCTGGAGCGTGGTGTTGCCCCAGGCGTGGCGGGCGAAGTAGGCGGTCATGCCGGCCCTGAAGCGCTCCTCGCCGACGTACGTCATGAGCTGCTGCAGGACCGAGGCGCCCTTGGGATAGGTGATGTTGTCGAAGATCGACGCGGCCTGGGCGACGTCGTGGATGGGCTGGTGGATCGGGTGGGAGACGGGGCCCTGGTCGGAGAGGTACGCCCTGAGCTTCTCGTCCGCCAGGTGGCTCGCCCATGCGTCGGTGTAGCGGGTGGCGCGCTCGGCGGCCCAGTGGCAGGCGAACTCCGCGAACGCCTCGTTCAGCCAGAGGTCGTCCCACCAGCGCATGGTCACGATGTTGCCGAACCACATGTGCGCCATCTCGTGCAGCAGCACCTTGGCGAGCAGCTCGCTCTCGGCGGGCGTCGGAGTGGCCCGCCGCAGGAAGACGTCCGACCAGGTCACACAGCCGTAGTTCTCCATCGCCCCGCCGAACTCCGGCACGAACACCTGGTCGTACCTGCGCTGCGGGAACGGCATCGCGAAGACCTCGCCGTAGAAGGCGAGGCCCTGGCGGGTGAGCGTGAAGATCTCGTCGGCGTCGCGCTCGAGGATCTCGGCGAGGGAGCGGCGGGCGTACAGGCCGAGGTCGTGGCCGTCGGCCTCGCGGCGGATCTCGTGGAAGGGGCCCGCGTTGACGACGGTGTTGTACACGGACAGGGGCGGGGTGTCCGGGAAGACCCAGCGACGGGTCGCCCCCAGATCCTCGACACGCGCCTCGCCGGAGTTGCTGGTCACGGTCCACGCCGACGGCGCCGTGACGGTGAACGCGTGCGGGGCCTTGAGATCGGGCTGGTCGAAGCAGGCCCAGACGAAGCGGGCCTCGTCCGGCTCGAAGCTCATCCACACGTAGACCTCGCCGTCGGCGGGGTCGACCGCCTTGTGCACGCCCTCGCCCGTGGCGGTGTCCGCCTGGACGCTCTCGACACGCAGCACGTTGTGCCCGGCCAGACCGGGCAGGGGGATACGGCCGTCACCGGTGGGGGTCAGAGCCACACCGTTGAGCGTGGCGGCGAGCACCTCTGCCGCGCAGTCCACGAAGGTCTCCGCGCCCGGCTCGTGACAGGTGAAGGCCACGGTGGAGACGCACCGGACCTCCGGCCCGTCGGGCAGACCGGTGAGGTCGATGTCCACGTCGTACCGCTCGACCGTCAACAGCGCGCCCCGGCGCTCGGCTTCGGTGCGGGTCAGGCTTCGAATCCCCATGGCGTCCTCCCTCGGCAGACAGCGGACGTCAGGGTATGACGGAGGGCGGTGATCGGCGCAGGGGTTTTTCCGCGCGTCGAACGGCCGTGTGGCGCCGCGTAGTTGCCGCCCCGCGCCGCAGAGCAGCCACCACCCATCTGCAACCAATGGTTGCGCATTGGTAGCCACCGTCGTACGCTGTTACGCAACCAAAGGTTGCGAAAGGATCCGGCATGGAGCACGGCAGCATCGAGCGCGACATCCACGTCGACGCGTCGCCGGAAGTGGTCTTCGAGGTCATCAGCAGACCGGAGCACATGCGGGAGTGGTGGCCGGACGACGCCCGCTTCGAGCCCGTCGAGGGGGCGCCGGGTGAGCTCTTCTGGCGCGATGCCGTCACCGGCGAGACCATGACCGTCGCGCTGACCGTCGTCGAGGTCGACCCGCCGTCGCGGTTCTCGTTCAGGTGGTGCTACGTCGACGGCGCACGCGGCGGTGACTCGCTGCTCGTCACCTTCGACCTGGAGCCGACGCAGCAGGGGACCCGGGTGCGGATGACCGAGACCGGGTTCCGTGAGATGGGCTGGGAGGTCGCCGTCCTCGAGGAGCAGTACCGCGAGCACGCGACCGCCTGGGACCACTACATCCCCCGGCTCGGCGCGTACGTCGAACGGCTGGTGTCGGCCCCATGAGCACGCCGGTCGACGACGAGCTCTGGTCGGCGATAGGCGACCCGACCCGGCGCACCCTGATCGACCTGCTCCTGGCGTCCGGACCCGGTACGGCCACCTCGCTCAGCGCGGACCTGCCCCTGACCCGGCAGGCCGTGTCGAAGCACCTCGCCGTACTCGACCGGGTCGGACTGGTCCGCGCCGAACCGGCCGGCCGGGAGCGGCGCTACCAGGTCGACGAGGCCCAACTCGCCCGCGCGGCAGCGCAACTGGCCGCGGTCGGCACGGCCTGGGACGCCCGACTCCGCCGTATCAAACGCATCGCGGAAGCGATCGAACGAACCCGCAACAGCAAGAGCGAACACAGCAGGACCGCACATGAAGGCAGCACACACAACCACGAACAAGACGAGGGAGCATGAAGATGGTCGACATCCTGCACCGCATCGGCGTCGTCGCGCCGCTGGACGACGTCTACCGGGCGATCGCAACACCCGAGGGCGCCGCCGGCTGGTGGACGACCGACACCTCCGGCAAGAGCGAGGTCGGCGGTGAGCTGGCCTTCCGGTTCGGCGACGTCGGCGGCTTCGACATGGAGATCCTGGAGCTCGACCCGGCAGGCCGGGTGCGGTGGCGCGTCACGGACGGCCCCGCGGAGTGGATCGGAACCGAGATCGACTGGAACCTCAGCCGGCACGACGACTACACGATCGTCCTCTTCAAGCACGAGGGCTGGCGCGAGCCGGTCGAGTTCATGCACCACTGCAGCACGAAGTGGGCGACCTTCCTGATGAGCCTGAAGGAGTTCGTGGAGACCGGACACGGCAGGCCCGCACCCGACGACGTACGGATCAGCGACTGGCACTAGACCTGTCCGCTCTTCGTCGATTCGTACACTGACCGCAGGTCCTGGCAGAGGAGGCGCTGGTGGTTGGAGTCGGCGACAGGGGACGCCCCACAGGCCTGTTCGTCGGCCTGTGCACCCTGGACGTCATCCAGCTCGTGGACCACGCCCCGCGCTCCAACGAGAAACTGACGGCTCGTGAGCAGGTCGTCGCCGCGGGCGGTCCGGCGGCGAACGCGGCCGTGGCCTTCAGCCACTTGGGCGGCGCAGCCAGGCTGCTCACCGCAATCGGCAAGCATCCGTTGGGAGTTGCGGCCACGGCGGACCTGAACCGGCTCGGCGTGACCGTGTCGGACCTGGCAGCCGACTCGGCCGAGCCGCCCGCCGTGTCGTCCATCGCGGTCACCGCGTCCACCGGGGAACGTGCCGTCGCCTCGACCAACGCGACGGCCTACCGGCTCACCCCGCCCGGCGATCTGGAGAAACTGGTGGCCGAGTGCGACATCGTCGAGTTGGACGGCCACCACATGGAACTGGCCCTGGCCGCCGCCGAGTTGGCCCACGTCGCCGGCCGTCCGACCCTCTTCGACGCGGGCAGCTGGAAGGACGGCACGCGCAGCCTGCTGCCCTTCATCGACGTGGCCGTCTGCTCGGCCGACTTCCGTCCGCCCGGCACGAACACGCCGACGGAGACGCTGCGGTTCCTGCGGGAGCACGGGGTGGAATGGCGGGCGGTCAGCCGAGGAGGGGAGCCCATCGTGTGGGCGGGCCCCGACGGCGGCGGCACGGTGGAGGTGCCGCCGGTCCGTGTGGCGGACACGCTGGGCGCGGGCGACGTCCTGCACGGAGCCCTCGCCCACCAACTCGCGGTGACGCGCAGCCTGACACCGGAGACCTTCGCCGAGGCGCTGAGCGCCGCGGCCGCGGTGGCGTCGCGGGCGTGCGGGTCGTTCGGGACGCGGGCGTGGATGCACGGGACGTGACGCCGCGCGGTGCGCAGGCTCATGCTTGTCTCTTGCGGCGAAGGGGGCGCCGCCTCCAACGCACAAGGCCGGGGGAGAGGGAGGTGCCACAGGCCGAGCGGGACTGCGACCGTCGCAATGGCTCGACGGTCGGCTACGACCTCCGTGCTCGCCCGGACGAACGCGGTGACCGTCGGCGACGTTGTCCGCTCGGGCCAGGCCGGCAGGATCGAGTGGCGCGGCGAGCACGGGATTTCCGCGCTTGACCACGGCTTCGATGCCTCCATGCTCACCGTGCGGGTGATCGCACCAAGGGCAGCGGCTGACGCCCGGGGATGCGTCGGAGATGGCGCTCATGTCTGAGTCTGCGTTGGCGTGCTCGGCCTGCGCCTGTGCCGTGTCACCGGCTCAACTCTCACACGCTCCGCGAGGTCGCACCGCTGGCCGGCAGCCCGCGGTATCAACGGCGCGCGTAACTCCCACCCCTCGTCAGTGAGTTCTGAAGCAAATGGCTGACCCTGCTCTACCCGCCGGCTGCGGCGGCTCTCGCCGAGCGGGACAGGGATGCGAGCACCTTACGGACCGACCTCCCGCTCGCCGTCGACCCGCAGTCCCAGGTGGCCGAACTCCTCGCCGACCTGCTGTCGTGTGCGCCCGGCGTCCCCGGCGCCCAGGCAGCCGAACGCACACTGCGCCGCTACCCGTTCAGCGCGGGCACCGCCGCGGCGCTGGCCGCCGCTCTCGTGGTCCTCGTCCTGTGCGGCCGGTTGAGCACCGCCGCCCACTGGGCCGAGGGGTTAGCCGTCGCAGCCGAGGAGCGGGACCTGACGGTGTGGCACGCGGTCTTCACCTCGCTGGCAGCCGAAATCGCGCTGCGGCGGGGCGCGTTGGAGCAGGCCGAGAGGTTCGGCCGCAGCGCGCTCGGCATCCTCCCCGCCGAGGGCTGGGGCGTACTGATCGGCCTGCCGATCGCGACCCTGCTCCAGGCACGCACCGAGCTCGGCCGGCTCAACCAGGCCCAGGAGCTGCTGAACCTGCCGGTACCGACGTCATGTCGCACACCACCGCCGGACTGCCCTACCTCAGAGCCCGTGGCCGTTACCACCTGGCCTGTGGCCAGCCGGAGCCCGCCCTGGCCGACTTCCTCACCGTCGGCAACCAGCTGAAGGAGTGGCGCCTCGACCTCCCCGCCTTCCTGCCCTGGCGCACGGACGCGGCCGAGGCGCTACTGCGGCTGGGTCGGGTGCACGATGCCGCCGAACTGGCCGAGGAGCAAAGGGAGTTGAGCGACCGTCGGCAGCCATACGTGCACGCCCTGTCGCTGCGGGTACTGGCCGCCTGCCGCCCGCTCGACCGGCGCACGGAGCTGCTGAGGGAGGCCCTAAAGACGCTGCAGCAGGTCGAGGCGCCGCTGGAACTTGCCCAGGCGAAGGCCGATCTGGCGGCCGCACTGCATGAACTGGGCCGGCACGACGAGGGCCGGCTGCTGCTGTACCAGTCGCGTTATCTCGCCGAGGAGGCCGGCGTCCAGGCGCCGGGCCGTACCGTGTCCCTCGAGCCCGCCCGGGCGAGTGCCGTCCCGACCGGGCCCGGGCCGGGCGGTATCACCGCGGTCAAGGAGCTGAGCGACGCCGAGCGGCGGGTGGCCCGGCTCGCGGCGCGGGGGCTGAGCAACCGCCAGATCGCGGGCGAGCTGTTCCTGACCGTCAGCACGGTCGAGCAGCATCTGACCCGGGTGTACCGCAAACTCAAGGTACGCGGCCGCAGCGAATTGTCCCAGGCGGTGCCTGCGGACCCGCCGAGGAAGACGGCCGCGCGGGGCCAGCAACCTTCACCAGGACGCCCCGACTCGTCATGCGCCGCAGCGGGCGGACGCCGAGCGCGCTGAGCCCTCCGGTGGGAGCGGGCTCCGGCATGTGCCCGCTCCCATGACTACCCGGCTCCGTCGACACCGTCCTCGGCGGCGGGGTTGGCCCAAGCCACCGGTCCCTCGGCGTCCTGACCATCTACACCTCGATTTGCGAGCCCATGATGACCGTGCGGTCGCGGGGCAGGCCGAAGTACTCGGCGGCGTCGGCCGTGATGTAGGAGGTGGCGATGAACAGCCGCTTGCGCCAGGGGGCCATCGTCGGTGCCTTCCCGCGCCGGAGCTCGATCTTCGACAGGAAGTAGGACGCCTCGTCGAGTTGCAGCGGCCCTTCGGTTTCGGAGGGGTCGAGCATGGCCAGGGTGCCGGGCACGTCCGGTGTCTCCATGTAGCCGAACCGGGCGGTGACGTGGATGATCCCGTCGTCGGCGTACCCGAGGTCGTCGACGACGATCCGCTGCTCGGCGGGGACACGGGGCACGGGCTCGGTCGCGATGGACAGGATCACGACCTGCTCGTGCCGCACATGGTTGTGCTCGACGTTGGCCCGCATGGCCAAGGGTGCAGTCTCCTTGTCCCGGTTGAGGAAGACGGCTGTGCCGGGGATGGTGAGCGTCGGCATCTCTCCCGTGCGGAGGTGGTCGATGAACTCGGGCAGCGGGCCCTCCTCACGTGCTCGCTCCGCGGTGACGACCTCGCGGCCGCGCTGCCAGGTCGTCATGACGGTGAACACGGTGAGGCCGATCAGCAGCGGCAGCCATGCGCCGTGGACGAGCTTGGTCAGGTTGGCCGCCACGAACAGCAGGTCCACGAAGAGCAATACGGTCGCGCCGATGGCGATGAGCCACCTGGGCGTGCCCCACTTCGCGCGGGCGACGTAGAAGAACAGCAGGGTGGTGATGGTGATGGTGCCGGTGACCGCCATACCGAACGCGAAGGCCAGCGCCGCGGAGGAGCGGAAGGCGAAGACCAGGGTCAGGACCGAGACCATCAACAGCCAGTTGATCCACGGGACGTAGATCTGGCCGATGGTGGATTCGGAGGTGTGCGCGATCCGCAGCCTCGGCAGGTAGCCGAGCTGGGCGGCCTGGGAGGTGACCGAATACGCACCGGTGATCACCGCCTGGGAGGCGATCACGGTGGCCGCCGTGGCCAGCAGGATCATCGGCCAGCGTCCCCAGTCGGGTACGAGCAGGAAGAACGGGCTGCTGATGTTGTCCCGATCGTCGAGGATCAGCGCGCCCTGGCCGAAGTAGCTCAGCACGCACGCGGGAAGGACGAGGAACAGCCAGGCGCGGGTGATCGCCCGGCGGCCGAAGTGCCCCATGTCGGCGTAGAGCGCCTCGGCGCCGGTGACCGCGAGCACGATCGCGGCCAGGGCGAAGAAGGCGGTGCCCCAATGGCCGAACAGGAAGCCCAGCGCATACGTCGGTGACAGCGCCTTGAGGATGGCCGGGTGGTCGGTGATGCCGGCGACGCCGCACGTGCCGATGGCCACGAACCAGGCGATCATGACCGGACCGAACACCCGGCCCACGGCTGCGGTCCCCCTGCGTTGCACCAGGAACAGCAGCACGATGATCACCGCGGTGATGGGCACGACCGCTTCTTCCAGTGACGGCTCGACGACCTTGAGCCCTTCGACCGCGGACAGCACCGAGATCGCCGGGGTGATCATGCTGTCACCGAAGAACAGCGACGCACCGAAGATGCCGAGCGCGGCCAGTACGGCGGCGGCCCGTCGCCCACGCTGTGAACTCCAGCGTCGCAACAGGGTGATCAGCGCCATGATGCCGCCCTCACCGTCGTTGTCCGCGCGCATCGCCAGCAGTACGTAGGTGACCGTCACGATGATCATCACCGACCAGAACACCAGCGACACCACCCCGTACACGTTGTCGGTGGTGACCGGCACCGGGTGAGGGTCGCTCGGGTTGAACACCGTCTGGAGGGTGTAGATCGGGCTGGTCCCGATATCACCGAAGACCACACCGAGAGCACCGATGACCACCGCGAGGCGCACCGAGTCGTGCGCGGCTGCCCGAGGGGCCTCCGGTGCCCCCGATGCGGATCCGTCGTCCGTCGCTGATCCCTGTCGGCGATCGGCCATGGTGATCCTCCTCCGTATGGGCCGCTGAACTGCAGAGCTGGGGCGGACGATACCGATCGCATAGTGCGACGGCCGCCGGGTCGCCACCGCGCCGTCCACGGCGAGTCCGCCTCCCGCCATAGCATTCACCCTCAAACCATTGCAACGCAACGAATGGCTGTTGTTGCATTAGATCTCAACCATTGCAACGATTCCTTAGGCGTGGCCTGCAGCGACAGCGATTTTCCGCAACGAATGTGTTGCCGAATCTATGAACGCAACGTAGCTTTTCCTTCATCGGAAACAGTGAGTCCAAGGAGAGCACGATGCAGAAGTTCGACACCCCCGCCCCCGTCCTGGCCGTCCTGGACATCCCCGCGGGCCGCATCCGGTTCATCGCCGCCGACCGCGCCGACACCGTCGTCGAGGTCCTGCCCGCCAACGCCGCCAAGAGCCGCGACGTGAAGGCGGCGGAGCAGATCGAGATCGGCTACCGCGACGGCGTCCTGCACATCGCCGCCCCCGCCGCGCACAACCGCCTCCTCGGCACCTCCGGATCCGTCGAGGTGACCGTCCAACTGCCCGCCGACTCCCGCATCGACGCCAAGGCGGCCGCCGCCGAACTACGCGGCGTCGGACGCCTCGGCGAGATCACCTTCGACGGCGCCCACCGCCACATCAAGATCGACGAGGCGGCGAGCATCCGCCTCACCGCGACCGACGGCGACATCGAGATCGGCCGCCTCAACGGCCCCGCACAGATCAGCACCGCACGCGGCGACATCCGCATCGCCGAGGCCGTACAAGGCACCGTCGTGCTGCGCACCCAGGACGGCGACATCTCGGTCAGCGCCGCCGTCGGCGTCTCGGCCGCCCTGGACGCCGGCACCGACCACGGCCGCACCAGCAACGCCCTCAAGAACGACGGCACCACCGCACTCGACATCCGCGCCACCACCTCCCGCGGCGACATCACCGCCCGCAGCCTCTGAATCCGAAGGAGTCGAACCATGAAGAACAGCACCTCCCCGGCCGCCTCCTCGACCGGATCGCAGTGGACCGGCATGGTGCCGGTCGACGACACCGCGCTGGCCGTCACCGACTCCGGCGGCCCCGGCGTCCCCGTGGTCTACCTCAACGGCCAGTTCGCCACCCAGGGTTACTGGAGGCGGGTCCTGGCCGAACTGGGCCCGCAGTGGCGGCACATCACCTACGACGAGCGGGCCCGCGGCAAGAAGTCCAAGCGCTCGGCGGACTACTCCTTCGAGGCGGCCGTACGGGACGTCGACGCCGTTCTCGCCGCCCGGGGTGTTCAGCGGGCGCTGGTGGTGGGCTGGTCCTACGGGGCGTTCGTAGCGGCGCACTGGGCGAGCCGGAATCCGGAGCGCGCCCTGGGCGCGGTCCTGGTCGACGGCGCGCAGCCGTACGACTGGCTGGACGAGGCCATGGAGCAGCGGATCCGCAAGCTGTTTCGGCGGGTGGGCTGGTTCGCGCCGCTGGTGCGTCCGACCGGCCTGATCCCGCGGATGACCGTCGACGAGATGGCGGAGTGCAACATCGAACTCGGCAGGATCTCCCGCGAAAGCGAGCTGGCCCCCGTGCTGGACGACATCACCGTCCCGGTGCGGTACGTGCTTGCTTCAGGGACGTCCCTCGGCAGCAAGGGGGACGAGCAGGAACGCATCCGCGCAAGCCTCGACGAGGTCTTCGAGCGCAATGCGAACCTCCGGCTCAGTGCGAAGGTCGCCAGCAACCACGACGCCATCCTGAAGAAGGACTTCCGAGCCGTCGCCGAGGCCGCACGCGAGATCGCCGCCCTCGACCGAAGGGCAGGGAAGCCCCGACCGGCACACTGACGACACTTACAAGTTCTCACCTTCTGGTCCTCACCAACGGCGGCTCTGTCCTGGCTCGGGTCATTCGTCGACGAGCTCGTCGAGACCCTCGGCGACGGTCCTGTTGCCCTGGTCTGCCGGACGGCGTAGTGCGGCGACGTCGCCGTGTTCCGCGGCCGGTTCGATCTCTTCGTAAGGCCAGAGCAGAGGGGTGTGGCGGACTTACCTGCGAGGTAATCGACCACGTCGCGCCCCGGTGCCACGATCGTCCACGTACAGAGCCCGCCCCGAAGGACCCGACAAGGGGATGCCATGTCCGCATACGCGATAGCCCACCTGCAAGAGGCCGCTCCACACCCGGAGATCGCCGACTACATCGAGCGCATCACCGCGACCTTCACCCCCTACGGCGGCCGCTTCCTCGTGCACGGCGCGCAACACAAGGTGAAGGAGGGCAGTTGGCCCGGTCATGTCGTCGTGATCGACTTCCCCTCGCTCACCGAGGCGCACGCGTGGTGGGACTCGGCCGCCTACCAGGAGATCGCACCTCTGCGCGCACGGCACATCAAGGGCGACATCATCCTGGTCCCGGGCGTGCCGGAGGACTACGACCCGACCACCACGGCACGGGCACTGCGGGAGGCGCTGCCCGCCGAGTAGCCGCCGGCGTTGTGCAGCCCGCAGCAGCCATCAAGCCCTGTCGACGCCGACGGGCCAACTCGCCCGGATTTCATGCCCCTTGACTCCCGCGGCCACCGGTGGATGTAGTGGATCATTCCTCGGGCGATGGGGGCAAGGTGCTTCAACGGCGGCAACTGCGACGGGCCTGGGCCATCACGATGTCCTTGACGGCCTTGTGGGCGGCGGCAGGGTGTTCATCCGCGACGCCTGCCGCCAGTACCCGGGCGGTCATCGACGTGGACGCGCGCCGCATCCACGTTGCGGAGCCATGAAGAAGGTAACGAGGGGGCTGGACCGTGGCGTGCGAGAGTGGTGATCGGCGGTGGCGATACCGTGCTGGTCATGCAGGCACCCGTCCCCGGTCCGCCCCCGCCCACCGCTCGCCCGCAGAGCCCGCGAACTCGGCCTCGCCGTCGGTGACTTGCCCACGGGGCCGCACGATGCCCTTACGGACGTGCCCGGCATCCGGGTCGGGCACACCACACTGATCCGCCCGCCGCGCGTGCACAGCGGGGTCACCGCGATCGTGCCGGACGGTGTGGGTCCGGCGAGCCCACTGCCCGCCGGGGTGTTCGCGGGCAACGGCTACGGCAAGCTGGTGGGCTTCACGCAGATCGCGGAACTCGGTGCGATCGAGACCCCGATCCTGCTGACTTCGACCCTGTCCGCGTTCCGGGTCGCGGATGCGCTGGTCGGCTGGGTGCTGGAGCGGCCGGAGGGGGCGGACGCGCGGAGTCTGAACCCGGTGGTGGGGGAGTGCAACGACGGGCTGTTGTCCGACATCCGGTCGCGTCCGGTAGGTGAGGAGCACGTGCGTGCCGCGCTGGAGTCCGCGTCCGACGGCCCGGTGGCCGAGGGTTCGGTCGGCGCGGGCACCGGGACGACCGCGCTCGGCTTCAAGGCCGGCATCGGCACCTCGTCGCGGCGGCTGCCGCTCGCGGGCCAGGAGGTCACCGTCGGGGTTCTCGTGCAGGCCAACTTCGACGGCACGCTGCGGGTGCGGGGCCGCACCGTTACCCCCGCCGACGTCGGACTTCCCACCCCTGACTCGGGCCCGGAGGCCGGTTCCTGCATGGTCGTGGTCGCCACCGACGCACCCCTGGACGCGCGGCAGTTGACCCGTCTCGCCCGGCGCGCGGTCTACGCGCTGGCCAGGGTCGGCGCGGCGTATGGTCACGGCAGCGGTGACTACGGCCTCGCCTTCGGTACCCGCCCCCTGGGCGCGCCCGCCGGACCCGCTGGGCTGCCGGACGCCGAGCTCGACTCCCTCTTCATCGCTGTGCTGGACGCCGTGGAGGAGGCAGTTCTGAACTCACTGCTGATGTCCACCGCGACCACGGGCCCGGGCGGGGACACGCGGCACCCGCTGCCCGCGGCACCGCTGCTTGCCCTGGTGGGGTGATCGGTTGCTCGGGGTCACTGCGTGCCGAGTCCGTTGAGGAAGGTGTCGACGACCATGTCGGCGGCCTGAGCGGGACTGAGGTGGGGCATCTGCTGCGAAGCCAGATGCATGAGCTGCGGCAGCAGTGAACTCGCCCATGCGACGGGGATGTCGGCCCTGAGGAAGCCCTCGGCGACGGCGCGCTCGAGGAAGGTGTCGACTTCGCCGATCAGGGCGTCACGCCGGTCGCGGATGTCGTCGTCCGCGCGGAGCCGGGTGAGTTCCACGGGCCACTTGCGATTGACGGCGATGATCTCTTCGACGTACCGGTGCAGGGCCACGGGCACAGGGGCCTCGCGCAGCCTGGAGCCCTCGACGGCCCGCTCGACTGCCTCGTAACGCGCCTCGTAGATGGCCGCGAGCAGTTCCTCGCGGGAGGCGAACCGCCGATAGACGGTGCGTCGGTCGACGCCGGCCTCGGCGGCGATGGCGGCGATGCTCGCCCCCGGGTCGGCGGCGAGCATGCGCGCCCCGGTCGTCAGGACGGCTTCCAGGTTGCGCGCTGCGTCTGCTCTCACGCGGCGATCATAGCTCGCTGTGTGGAACCTAACCCATTTACTGCCTCATGGATGAGTGGATGGTGCACTCAAGTGCTACATTGATGTGACAGATAAAAGCGAAGGGCCTGGCCCCTCAGACTCTTGGGAGAGAGCAAATGATCACCTACGACCGGCTCTTCATCGCGGGTTCCTGGACCGCGCCGAGCAGCCCGGACCTGCTCGACCTCCACTCGCCGCACGACCAGTCGGTCATCGGCCGTGCCGCGCAGGCCCAGCCCGCCGACGTGGACCGCGCCGTGGCCGCCGTCCGCGCCGCCTTCGACGAGGGCCCCTGGCCCCGTACGGCGCCGGCGGAGCGCATCGCCGTCATCCGGCGGCTCAACGCCCTGCGCGAGGCGGACGCCGAGAAGATCGCCGCCCTCATCTCCGCCGAGAACGGCTCGGCGAAGTGGTTCACGCTGGCCGGACAGCCGGGGCTCACCCGTCAGGCCACCGCCTATCTCACGGCGGCCGAGGAGTTCGGCTGGGAGGAGACGCTGACGTCCTCCGACCCTGCCGCCTCCAGCCGGAGCGTGGTGCGCCGGGAGCCTGTCGGTGTCGTGGCCGCCGTAATCCCGTGGAACTCCCCGTTCTCCGCAGCCATGGCCAAGATCATCCCCGCGCTGCTGGCCGGCAACACGGTCGTGCTCAAGGTGTCCCCCGAGAACTCGCTGAGCATGGGCTTCCTCGCCGAGCTGCTGGCGCGGTGCGGTCTGCCGGAGGGAGTGATCAGCGTCCTTCCCGCCGACCGGGAGACCAGCGAGTACCTCGTGTCGCACCCCGGCGTGGACAAGATCTCTTTCACCGGCTCGACCCGGGCCGGCCGCAGGATCGCCTCCATCGCGGGCGGGCAGCTCAAGCGGGTCAGCCTTGAACTGGGCGGCAAGTCGGCGGCCCTCATCCTGCCCGACGCCGATCTCCAACAGGCGGTGCAGGGACTGAAGTTCGCGTCCCTGCTCAACAACGGCGAGTCGTGCATCGCGCAGACACGCGTCCTCGCGCCGCGCAGCCGGTACGAAGAGGTCGTCGCCGCCCTCAAGGACCTCGTGGAGTCGCTGAAGACCGGTGACCCGAACGACCCCGACACCTTCATCGGCCCCATGGTCCGCAAAGACCAACAGCAGCGCGTACGGGACTACATCGAACTCGGCATCAAGGAAGGCGCCCGGCTCGTCACCGGCGGACCCCAGATCCCGCCGGGACTCGAGCAGGGCAACTACGTCACCCCGACCGTGTTCGCCGACGTCGACAACTCCATGCGGATCGCGCAGGAGGAGATCTTCGGCCCGGTCCTCGTCGTCATCGCCTACGACGACGAGGACGACGCCGTAAGGATCGCCAACGACTCCGAATACGGCCTCTCCGGCGGCGTATGGTCCGCAAACCCCGACCGCGCACTCGACGTCGCCCGTCGCATGCGCACCGGCACGGTCACCGTCAACGGGGCGTCCATCGCCTTCGACGGCCCGTTCGGTGGCTTCAAGGCGAGCGGAATCGGCCGTGAGTACGGCGCGGTCGGGCTCACGCAGTACGTCGAGTACAAAACCGTCACTCTGTGATCGGTGCTTCGGCGGGCAGAGAGCCCATCACCTGCACTGATCCGGTCTGCTGCCCTCGGCACTGAAGGGTCCGGGGCCATGATGATGCCGAGTCGGGGCAGGCGTAGCTGCGTGAAGGCGACGCCGACAAGCCGAGTGAGGGCGTTGACCGTTGTGCTGACCGTCCTCGCCGTCGGCACGGCGTGCAGTGACCACGGACGCGCCGAGTCCCAGCTCCCGGCCGCGGCCGGTACCCCGGCAACTGGCGCACCTGGAAGCCGGCTTGTCATCACGACCGACACCGGGCTGCGGCTGCGCCCAACTGACCGGCATCGAGTCACCGTCGACGACCGCGTCGAGGCCGCCTGGTCCCACAAGGGCCGGACATGGACGCTCGACCTCTCCTGTCGCGACCAGGCCCGGCCCGACGCCACCTGCCCCCGCATGCCCTACGTGAAGGTTCCGGACGGTGTGAGTGTCACGGTCAGCGCCCGCAACGCGGGCGTCGATGCGGCGGGCATCGATGCCGCGCTGGATCTGACGACCGTCAACGGCGACGTGACGGTGACCCGTTCCGGACGCGGCGACGCCGCCGTCCGGCTGTCCACCCGCAACGGCTCGGTGCGCGCGACAGCCCTCGATGCGGACCTGCTGCACGCGGCGACGACCAACGGAGACGTGGTCCTCGCCTGCGCCACCGCCCCGTCGACCGTCACCGCCACCACCGCCAATGGCTCGGTCGACGTCACCATCCCACACGGCACCCCCGCGTATCGCGTCACCGCAGACACCGACAACGGCCGCGCCACGACGGCCGTCCCCACGCGCGACGACAGCCAGGGCCGTGACATGACGCTGATCACCGTCAACGGCGACATCCACGCACACGTGGAGTGACCAGCGGCCGCCTCCCGGCAGCGATGGCGGCGAACCCCGAGGAACGCCGTTCAGGCCTGGGGCAGCCCCCACCGGGGCGCTTCCCCGTTCGGGCGTACGGGTGCGACGGTCAGGTCGGGCCGGTCGCCCTTGGCAGTGATCAGCGCCGACTCGCCCTTGCGCAGGGCGACTTGGATTGCGCCGCGGCCCGCGTCGGCGTATCGCACAGGTCGGCCCCGTCCGTCCCGTACGTCGACCGGTCCCGCGATTCCGTGCTGTGCGACGCAGGGCGCGCCCGCCTCGCTGACCAGCCGCACCCAGCGGGTGGTGCCGGCCTGGCGGTGTGCGCTGAGCAGGAAGGCGCCCTGTGTACGGAAGTTGTGCAGGGCCAGGTCCGGCCAGGCGGCGGGGAGCGCGGGGAACACCCGGATGATCCCGCCCCAGGACTGGCAGATCATGTCGTGCAGGGACTGGGCCGCCGACAGGGGTGTCTCGATGACCGGCCCGGACTCCAGGTACATGGTGTTGGGTTTGATGAAGCGGGTCATGAGCTCGCCGAGGTAGTTCAGTGCGTCCTCGCCCTTGCCGAGCAGCGCGGACATGGAGGCGGCGCCGGTGAAGGTGTAGCCCTGGAGGGCGCCTTCGAAGCCCACCCAGTGGGCGAGTGACTTCTCGATCAGGGCGCGTTCGTCGGGGGTGCGGCCGGTGACCTCGTACAACGGGTAGACGGCGAGCAGGTGCGAGTAGTGGCGGTGCGACTTCGCGAAGGGGATGTCCGCGCCGATCATGAAGCCGTTCGCGTCGGTCGGATACGGCACCCGTTTCGCCAGCACCTCGCGCCAGCGCGGCGCCAACGGGTCGTCGATCCCGAGGAGTTCGGCGGATTCGAGGAGGGTGCGGCAGCCCCAGGTCAGGAGCATCAGGTCGTAGTTGCAGTCGCGTGAGTCGCCGCCGTACTCAGGGGAGAAGGTGGCGGGCAGGTGCAGCTTGCCGTCCGGGCCGGGCTCGAGGAAGTGCAGGTAGTAGTTGATCGCCTTGCGCAGCAGGGGGAAGAGGACGTCGCGGAGGATCGACTCGTCCATGGTGTGGCGGTAGCTGAGCCAGACGTTGTGCAACGCCCAGGTGAGGTTGCCGACTTCGGGGGTCGGCGGGTCCTGGCCGGGGATGCCGACGCCGTAGCCCATGAGGGGGTCGGCCGCGCCGTTGACCAGGTGGGGATCGGTGGTGCGCGGGATACCGAGCGAGTCGGCGCGGTACGGCGCCGGCGTCTCCGTGGCGAGGTTCTTCCGGAACTCGCTCAACGCCCGTGTGATGGCGTCGAGTTCGAGGTGGTTGGAGCCGTGGATGAGCCAGTACTCCAGCTGGGCGTTGAGGTTCCACCAGGTGTTGGGCCACGGGGTGGGCTCCAGCCAGGGGCCGCTGGTCGCCATGACGGGGGCGTCGCGGCGGGCGGCGGAGGCGGCCTTGTAGAGCTGGATCCAGTAGAAGCGCTGGATCCGGGCGTCGGGCAGGGACAGGAAGCTCCTGCGGTAGTAGGCGTGCCACCAGGCGTGGTGGTCCGCCGCCAGGGCGGAGTAGGGCAGCCGGTCCGCGGCGCGGACGGCCTTCAGCGCCCGGTCCAGGGCCGTGTTCTGCGGGTACGAGTGCGCCACGTGCACATACAGCGTGCGCGTGCGGCCCCTGGTGCGCTCCCGCCACGCGGTGGCGTGCTGTCCGCCCGCCAGCAGCGGCTGCACGGCGGCCGTCACGCCGTCGTGGTCGGCGACTTGGGCAGGCGGATTGCCCCGGTAGCCGTCCGGCAGTGGCTTGAACGCGGCCCTCGGACTGATCGCGTCCGCCGGATGGAACACCCAGCGGAATCCGCGCTCGCCCTCGCTCGGGGTGACGTCCACGGCGAGGACCGAGCGGTCGTTGTGGACCAGCGCGCGCAGGGCCAGCGTGCCCTTGTCGGTGGTGAGCGTGCCGGTCAACTCGGCGTTGTACAGGGACAGTCGCCAGTCCAGCCCGGTGATCGCGCCCACCGGCTCCAGCGTGAAGTATCCGATGGGCAGCCGGGCGAGGCCGAAGAGGGAGCCGAACTCGGGGCGGTGGTCCTGCACTTCGGAGTGCTGGACGTTGAAGCGCACGGCCGTCGATGCGGCGCCGGGTTCGGCGTAGATCCCGGAGCCGAGGTAGCCGTTGCCGAGGAACGGGCCTTCGTACCAGGCCGTCGGCATCCGCTGCCACACCATGTCGGCGTCGTCGAGCACGGTCCGCCAGGGGTCGTCGGAGGACACTTCCGCTGGGCTTTGGTCGGCCGCGTTCGCCTGGGTGGTCAGGCCGGAGGCCAACAGCGCGCCGCCCAGGGCGGATCCGGTGGCGAGGACGGTACGTCTGGACGGGTCGGGCGCGGAGGGGCAGGGCACGGTGCCTCCAGGCAGGCTCAGCGATTCATCGGAGCTATCCAGCGATGAAACATAGGGACGGGGATGAAGGGCGTCAATGCGATGGGAGAGATCCGATGTGTTGGGTGTGTGCGCCGACAGGCGTATACGGACCCGCGGGTTCGGCGGGCGCGGCTCCGTTGTCTGCTTGAATGGCGCAGAGTGGCGGTCACTGCCCCGGCCGCCGCCTGACGACTGCCAGAGGACCGGGCATGGTTGACGGATTCAATGTCGTGGTGAGCGCCGGGACCCTCCGCTCCGATGACGAACGCGCGGTCCGCTTTCCGCATCGGTGGACTCCGGAAGGCGTTTCGGTTGAGGCCGACTTCACCGGGGCGCACCTGCTTCATCTGGCCGCGGCCGGCTGCGTACTCAATGACCTGTACCGCGAGGCCGTCGGCATGGGCATTGCGCTCGACGGTGTACGCGTCACCGCGGCCGGCGGCTTCGACACCGACAACTGGGCCTCCACCGGCATCACCTACGCCGTGGCTCTGGACTCGACCGCAGCCCCCGCCGACCTGGAGCGGCTGCTCGAGACCGTGGACGAGGTCGCCGAGATCCCGAAGGCCATCCGGGCCGGCGCCCGTGTCACCCGGACCGAGCCGTGACTCACTTTCTCGTCGTTGTCGGGGACGAACTCCAGGAGGACGTCCAGGGGTTGACCGTACGCGTGCAGTCGGGCGAGGGCTGTACGCCACAGTTCGGCGCGGGCGGAGAGCGGGTGCCGAGTGGTGCCGGGCCACCAGGAGAAGGCGTGCACTGCGGCGACCTGGTCGATCACGGTGCCGAGGCCGTCGAGGGCTTCCGTGGCCGGTACGTCGAGTGGCGGTTGCCAGTAGGCGAAGACGTCGGGGTGGTCGACTTCGCTCAGCAGCCGAAGGGTGCGATCGGCGCCGTCGGTGAGGGTGTTGCGGTGGAATTCGTAGGCGAGTTGGACCCCCGCCTCGGCTGCGAGTGCGGCGGCACGCCGGGTGTCCCGGATGACTGCCTCCCTCGCCGTGGGCGACGTTTCGTCGGTGCCCGTCGCGCCCGCCCAGATGCGGATACGGGGCGCGCCGAGCAGCATGGCCGAGCGGAGGACGGCGGCGAAGGCTGTGGGGTCGGAGTGTC
Organism: Streptomyces sp. NPDC047043; assembly: GCF_040644055.1. Classification (NCBI taxonomy): domain Bacteria; kingdom Bacillati; phylum Actinomycetota; class Actinomycetes; order Kitasatosporales; family Streptomycetaceae; genus Streptomyces; species Streptomyces sp. NPDC047043. The sequence goes on along the minus strand of NZ_JBEYVO010000021.1, from coordinate 112,265 downwards.
CGGCACGGTAGTAGGAACCGTAGGATGCAACCGCCAGGCCCGCCTTCTCGGTGGCGGCACGTACCTCGGCGGCTACGGCCTCGTCGCCTGCGGGTACGTGGATGTCGGCGCCCCACTCGACGCATTCCAGGCCCGCTTCGACCGCGGCCGCGAGGACGCCGGCCGCGTCGAGGTGGCGCAGGGTGACGGAGCACAGGCCCAGACGGAGCGTCATGAGGGCTCCTCTACGGTGACCGAGGGGCCGTCGCTGCCGAAGTCGACGACCGTACGGGTTCCGTCGGCCCAGCGGACGGTGACGGCGAGGCCGTTCGCCTCGGCGGTGGCCTGCCCCGCGAGGGGAGCGGGGTCTGGTTCGCCGGTGAGGGAGGCGAGGGCGGCGAAGACCGTGTCGGCGCCGAACCCGCCTATCGTTCCGGTGAGTTCGGGGACCAGGGCCCAGGGACCGTAGGCCGTGCCCTGCGGTGCCCGGACCGGGCGCTGTGTCTGCCAGCCGTGCAGGCCGAGCAGTTGGCTCGTCACCTCGGGTCCGTTGAGCCGTATATCTGCGGTCTGCTCGGCTTCGGCTGCGGCCTCGGGTGACAGGGCAACTGCCCAGCCGCTGAGGTGGATTGGCGTTCCCGGCGGTATGCCGACGGCGCGGTGCACGCGCAGCTCCAGCCTGCCGCGGACGAGCGTCAGGCTCTCGATCCGGGCCGAGGGCAGGACGGGACCGCCCTCGGGCAAGACCGGCCGGTGCCACGAGGCGAGCCAACCAGGGCCGGAGGCAAGGGGGTTGATCCGGATGCGGGCGCTGCGGGTGCCGCGTGCTTCGATCGCGATGTGGTTGTCGGGGGCGTTGGCGGCACTGGTCGGGCCGGTGCGGGTGGAGTACGCGAGCCGGGCGTACAGCGGATTGCCCGGAGCGCGCTCCGGCTCACGGGAGTCGAACTTGTAACTGCCGTGGTTGTGCAGGCGGGTCAGGCCGTCCGCCCCCGTGGTCTGGATGAGCAGCCCGGGGACGGGAAGGGCGAGCGCACGGTCGGGTCCCTCGACGGGTGCCTTCTCTTCGGTGGCCGTCCACACCGGGTGTTCGGGCGGGAGCAGCAGGGCGAGGAAGCCCTTGGAGGCCCAGTACGGGGAGCCGGGGCCGGAGTAGTCCTGGAGGGTTGCCGCGTGCGGGCGGTACCAGCCGAGGCTGAGGATGCCGTCGCCGGTCAGCGCGCCGCGGTCGAGGAAGTGCCGCAAGGCTCCGCTGAGGATGCGGCGGGTGACGCCAGGGGCGAGCGGTGTCTGGCCGGTGAGGGCGCCGAGGGCCACCGCGGTGACGGCGGCGAAGCGGTAGGTCAGGGAGCGGCCGTGATGGATCGGGGCGCCGTTGGCGTCGAAGAGGAGGGCGAAGCCGTCGAGGAACTCCCGCAGCCGGGGGCCGAGTTGGTCGAGCTGGGTCCGGTCGCCGGTGAGGTGGGCGTGCAGGAGCGGGTAGAAGTGCAGGGCCCAGCCGTTGTAGTGATCGAAGGCGCGGCCGTCGCCGTCGGAGTACCAGCCCTGTCCCTGGTGCCAGCCCTCCAGCAGGCCGAGACCCCGCTCGATGGCGAAGCGGGTTTCGGCGTCGCCGCGGCCGACGGATTCCAGGAAGCCCGCGACGGTGAGCGGGAAGAGGTACCAGTTGTTGGGCGCGGGGGTGTGCCTGAGCGCAGCGCGCAGCCACTGCTCGACGCGGTCCTGGTCGGCGGCGGGGAGGGCGTCCCAGGTCCAGGGCGCGGTCAGGCGCAGGGCCAGTGCCACGGAGGCGGATTCGACCATGGGCTGGCCCTGGATGCCGTGGTGGCCGATGTGCGGCCAGGACTCGGCGTCGTCTCGGCCGGGGGTACGGGTGCCGCGGGCGAGGCCGGCGGTGTAGCGCTCCAGGAAGCCGTGCGGGTCCTTGCCGGACGCCCCGGCGGTACGGAACGCGGCCAGCAGGAACGTACGGGCGAAGCCTTCCAGGCCGTCCGAGCGCACCCCGGACTTGGACGGCGGGCCGGGCAGGTCGATCAGGGCGTGGCCGGGTGTGGCGTAGCGCAGGGCGGCGGTGAGCAGTTGGTCGGCGGTGGCTTCCCAGTGGGCGCGGGTGTAGCCGGTGTACGGGCTGAGAGTGCGGTCTTCCGGGGGGAGTTGGAGGGTGTGGTCGGGCATCAGGGGGCCACGTCTCCTGTTCGTTCCGGGGGTCGTCCGACTTGGCTTGCACGGCGGCTGCGGCGCATCAGGCGAGGCGGGCCAGGTTTTCGGGGCGGACGGGGTGGGCGAAGGGCCGGCCGCGGACGTACGACTCGACCTCGGACAGCGCCAGGTCCGCAAGGCGGCGCAGCTCGCCGCCCTTGGAGCCGGCGATGTGCGGGGTGACGAGGACGTTGGGGCAGTCGTACAGGGGGGAGTCGGCGGGCAGGACCTCCGGCTCGGTGACGTCCAGGATCGCGTTCAGGCGCCCGGAGACCACCTCGTCGGTGAGGGCCCGTTGGTCTACGACGGCACCGCGGGCGGTGTTGATGAGCGTGCCGCCGGTGCGCAGCCGGGCCAGCAGTTCGCGGCTGACCAGGCCGCGGGTCTCGGGCAGCAGTGGGGTGTGCACGCTGACGACGTCACTGTCGGCGAACAGTTCCGGCAGGCCGACCGGCTGCGCCCCGAGCGCGCGGGCCTCGGTGTCCGAGACGTAGGGGTCGTGCAGCAGAACGTTCAGTTCGTGGTGATGCAACAGGTCGATGACGCGGCGTCCGATGATCGAGGCGCTCAGGATGCCCACGGTCTTGCGGTAGTTGCCCGCATCGGGGTGGCGTTCGTTCCAGTCGATGCGGCGACGTTCGGCGCGGTAGGTACGGGCGGTGTCGAGGACGCGTTTGTTGGCGAGCAGGATCATGGCGAGGGTGTACTCGGCGACGGGCACGGCGTTGGCCGCCGCGGCGGAGGACACGGTCAGGCCGCGTTCCCAGCAGGCGGGGGTGATGTGGTGGCGTACGGTCCCGGCGGTGTGCACGACCGCGCGCAGCCGGGGCGCTGCATCGAGGGCCGCGGAATCGAGGGGCGGGCAGCCCCAGCCGGTGATGAGCAGTTCGGCGTCGGCGAGCGCCCGGTGTGCGGTGGGAGTGGTGAGGTCGTCCAGGACGAGGTGCGGGTCGATGTCGGTGAGGTCGGCGAGCCGGGCCCGTACGTCGGGGGCGAGGACCTGGTGGGCGGTCCTCTGTGCCATGGCGAGTACGGTGCGCGGACGGCGGAACAGGTCGTCGGGTTGCGTCACCGAATTCCTCCGGGGATGCCCCAGGCTTCGGCCCGGGGACGAATCGGATGCCTGCGGTGCAGGGCAGAGGTGGCCGAAGCGCCGTCAGGGCGATTCGGTGTCCCCTCCGCGACGGGGTGAGACGGTCCACAATGATCAAGATCTCTCAACTGTCAGTCCTTCCGGGTAGGTTCGGATGCATGACGACTTCGGTGCAGGCGTGTGAGGTGGCCGGGCATGCCCGGTACACCTTCCGTCTGCGCTTGTCACGTTCCGCTTGGGCTGCTCTTGAGGCGGAGTGGGCGCGGTGCCGCTGGCTGTGGAACGAGTGTGTGGCCCGGTCGAAGAAGGCCCACGCCGAGGGCGAGAAGTGCGGTCCGGCCCGGCTGGACAAGATGCTGACCGAAGCACGTGGCCGGACTGGGTGGCTGGCCGAGGGAAGCTCGGTTCCTCAGCAGCAGCTGATACGGGATTTCGGGAAGTCCCGCGCCAAAGCCTTGAAAGACATCGAGGCCCGGTTGCCGATGCGGCAGCGGGCGGGGATGCCCCGGTACAAGAAGAAGCGCGAGGCGCGGCCGAGTCTGAACTACACCCAGCGCGGATTCCGTCTCAAGGACGGCCGCCTGCACCTTGCGGGCGGTATCGCCGTGACCGTGGTGTGGTCGCGTCAGCTTCCCAGCCCGCCGTCCTCGGTCCGCGTCTACCGCGACAGCACCGGCGCCTGGTACGCGTCCTTCGTTGTGGTAGCCACGGTCGAGGTGCTGCCCGCGACCGGCCATGTGATCGGTGTGGACTGGGGCGTGAAGGAGACCGCCACCACCACATCCGACGCCCACGACCTTGCCCACCCGCAGCACGGGAAGACAGCCGCCCAAAAGCTTGCCCGCTACCAGCGCATGATGGCGCGCCGGAAACCCGCCAGGGGGCAGGCCGCCTCGAACGGTTACCGCGAGGCGAAGCGGCAGACCGCGAAGCTGTACAACAAGATTGCGAACCAGCGGCAGGACAGCGGGCGCAAGTGGGCCAAGCGCGTGGTGCGCGACCATGACGCCGTCGCGGTGGAGGACTTCCGGCCCAGGTTCCTCGCTAAGACCGCCATGGCCAAGAAGGCGGCCGACGCCGCCATCGGCGCCACCAAACGGGCCCTGATCGAGATGGGCCGCAAGCACGGCCGTGCCGTGCACCTGGTCAACCCCGCGCACACCACGATGGACTGCGCCGAGTGCGGAGCGAGAGCCAAGCACGCACTACCTCTTTCCGAACGAACTTATACCTGCACCGCGTGCGGAGCCGTCTCACCCAGAGACAAGAACTCAGCGCGTGTGATGCTGGTCCGGGCTGGTCTCGTACCCGGCTAGCGCTGATCGTGCAAGACCTGGGTGCCCGCCGGGCCGCAGGCGACGTGAGCTAGGAATCCCCCTCCTTCACGAAGGGGAGGAGTCAATTGACGCTCCCTGCGGTCAGGCCGGACTTCCAGTAGCGCTGCAGGGTGAGGAACGCGACGATCAGTGGGACGACGGCGAGCAGCGAGCCGATGACGACGAGCGGGTAGTACTCGGGTGAGACGGTGGCGGAGCTGTTCCAGGTGTAGAGGCCGAGGCTGAGCGGATACAGGTGCTGGTTGGAGAGCATCACCATCGGCAGGAGGAAGTTGTTCCAGATGGCGGTGAGCTGGAAGAGGAAGACGGTGACGAAGCCGGGGCCGAGCATGCGCAGGCTGACGCGGAGGTAGGTCTGGAGTTCGCCGGCGCCGTCGACCCGGGAGGCCTCCAGTACCTCGTTGGGGACGTAGCCGCTGGAGAGCAGGCGGGCGAGGTAGACGCCGAAGGGGTTGAACAGGACGGGGATGAAGACCGCCCAGAAGGTGTTGACCAGGCCGATGTCGGAGGCCACCAGGTACAGGGGGAGGGCGAGTACGGTCGGCGGGACCATGACGCCGGTCAGGACGAGCCCGAACAGCTTCTCCTTGTGCGGGAATTCGTACTTGTCGAAGGCGTAGCCGGCGGCGACGCTGATCAGCGAGCCGACGAGGGCGCCGACGACGGCGTAGAGCAGGCTGTTGAGGTACCAGCGGCCGTAGACGCCGTCCTCCATGGTGAACAGGTCGGCGAGGTTGTGGCCCAGCGAGAAGTTGCCGAGGGAGAGGATGTCGCTGCCGAAGAGTGCGTCGGCGTTCTTGGTGGAGGCCAGCAGCAGCCACAGGGCGGGCAGCAGGGTGTAGAGGGCCGCGATGAGGACCACGGTGTTGACGGCGGTACGGCTGGTGAGCCTGCTCGTGGCCGGCCCGGGTGCGGTGGTGGGTGTGTGGGTGGTCATCGCGGGCTCCGTTCCCTGCGGCCGGCCCAGCGCGTCACGCCGTACGACAGGGCGCAGGTGACGACGAGGAGGATGACGGAGGCCGCGGAGGCCAGGCCGTAGTTGTTGCGGCGGAAGGCCGCGTCGTAGATGTACATGTTCGGGGTGAAGCGGGAGTTGACCATCGGGGTGGCCTGGTTCATGAGCATGGGCTCGGTGAACAGCTGGAGCGCGCCGATCAGGGCGAACATGCAGACCATCACGACGGAGCCCTTGATGATGGGCACCTTGACCATGAGCGCGGTGCGGATGCCGCCGGCGCCGTCGATGCGTGCCGCCTCGATGACCTCGCGGGGCAGGGCCTGCAGGGCGGCGTAGAAGATCACCATGTTGTAGCCGAGGCCGCTCCACAGGGCGATGTTGACGATGGAGGGCAGCACGGTGTGCAGGCCGAGGAAGTCGATGGTGATGTCGGCCTGGGCGAAGGCTTTGATGACCGGGCTGAGGCCGGGGGTGTAGAGGTAGAGCCAGATGACGGCGGCGATGATGCCGGGCACGGCGTGCGGCAGGTAGAGCAGCATCTGTGCGGTGCGGCGCAGGCGGACGAGTCCGGAGTCCAGCAGCAGGGCGAGTGCGAGGGCGCTGATCACGACGACGGGTACGAAGATCAGGCAGTAGAGGCCGATGACGCCGAACCCGGACAGGAAGCTCGGGTCGTCCAGTACGGCGAGGTAGCTGCGCAGTCCGGTGAAGACGGTGGTGCCGCCGCCGAAGCCGAGGCCCTTGTGGTCCTCGGAGAAGAGGCTGAGGCCGATGGCGTAGCCGACGGGGACGAGGAACACGGCGACGAGCAGGGCCGTGAAGGGGGCCAGGAGCGTGACGCAGGCGAGCAGTTGCTGGCGGCGTCCGGGGGAGCGGGGGCGGGAGGGGGTGGTGGCGTGCGGTGTTGTGGCGGTCCGCTTTCCCGTCTTCCCTGGGGAGATGACTGTGCTCATGGGTGCACCTCAGTGGGTAGTGACCGACAGGCCGAGGCTCTTGAGGTCGGGCAGGGTGCGGCGTTCCCCTTCGCGGAGGGCGCCGATGATGGTGCCGCTGCCGGCTCCGGCCTTGGCGAAGCCGTCTTCGACGGAGGTGATGGTGGAGGTCATGCGGGGCCCCCATTTCCAGTGGGGGGAGATGAGCTTGGCCTGCTGCTGGAAGAGGCCGAAGATGTCCTGGCCGGAGTAGTAGCCGGTGTCCATCTCCTTGCGGGCGACGGGCACGAGGGAGGGCACGGCCGGGTACGCGCTGCTGATGCCGCTGGAGAGCTTGGCGCGCAGGGCGTCGGGGCTGGTGACCATCCAGGTGATGAAGTCCAGTGCCTCGGTGGGGTGTTGGCTGTCCTTGGTGACGACGAAGGTCGATCCGCCCTGGGTGCCGAGCGATGGCTTGGCCGGGTCCCACTGGGGGAGCGGGGCGATGGCCCATTTGCCCTTGCCGCCGGGGGTGGAGTTCATCAGCGAGCCGGCCGCCCAGGCGCCGGCCGTGTAGCCGACGGTCTCGCCGCTTTGCAGGTGCGCCCGCCACTGCTGGCTGTCCACCGGCTCGACGCGCACCAGGTCCTCGTCGACCAGGTGCTGCCAGTACGCGGCGACCTTGCGGGTCGGGGTGTCGGCCATGGAGATGCGCCAGGTGTCGTCGGAGGTCTTGAACCACTGGCCGCCGGCCTGCCAGGCGAAGGCGGCCATGTGCAGGGAGCCGTTGGTGAAGAAGCTGCCGATACGGGACTTCGGCCGGGCCTTCTTCAGCTTGCGGGCCGAACTCTCGAACTGGGCCCAGGTCTTGGGGACGGGAATGCCGTACTTCGTGAACACGTCCTTGCGGTAGAAGAACATCATCGGCTCGATGTCCACCGGCACCGCGTACGTGTGCCCGCCGAGGGTGGTGAGGTCCAGCGCCTGTGGGAGGATCTTGCGGCGCACCGGGTCGGGCAGCAGCTTGGTCAGGTCGCGGGGCACGCCGTCGATGGCGAAGCCCGGCAGCTGCGGGTACTCGATGGTGGCGACGTCGGGGGCGTTGCCGGCGCGGGCGGCGTTGCTGAGCTTGGCGTAGCCGCCCTGGGCGCCGGAGGGGACCTGCTGGAAGTCGACCCTGACCTTGTTCTGGATGCGGTTGTACTCGTCGACGACCTCCTGGGTGCCGCGCAGGGCCGACCAGAAGGTGAGGTGGACCGGCCCTCCGGCGGCGGCGCTGGTGCTGGGGCCGGAGGCGGAGCAGGCCGTCAGCAGCAGGGCGAGGACCGTGAACAGCGCCACGCCGGACGTACGTACCAATCGATTGTTCGCCGGGCGTCGTTGACCAGGCATGCACCCTCCCGCGTCGTTGCTGGGTTACGGGCATCCTGATCGACCGAAGAAAAAGGCGTCAATGCATCGAACAAAAGAAACTGAAACGCTCAAACGCTCAAATGTGGGCACGCCGACGGTACGACCGCGGCGGCGACCGCCGGTGGATCAGGCAGCCCGCGGGACGGTGGATCCCCGGACGACCAGGTCGGGCAGCAGCTCCAGGTGGCGGGTGGGCCCGGGGCGCAGTCCGCCCCGCGCCGCCTCGAGCCGGCGCAGCAGCAGATCGACTCCCATCCGGCCGAGCTCGGCCTTGGGCGGGGCGATGGCGGTCAGCGGGACCGGACCCATGTCGGCGACGACGTCGTTGTACGCGACCACCGAGCAGTCCCCGGGAACGGAGATCCCCGCCGCCTGCAGCCCTCGTACGAGAACCAGTGCGTCCATGTCGCTGTGGATCAGCACCGCTGTGGCGCGGGTGTCTGCGACCGTCTGGGCCAGGTCGAGCGCTCGCGGGTCGGTGACACGCGGGTCGGGGCCCGCGGTGGGTGAACTGAGAATCGTGCGGCACCCCTTGGCCAGTCCCCGGGCGGCGGTCTGCGCGGCGAACTCGGCGCGGATGACTCGCGCGGTGGGGCTGTCGTCGCGCGCCGCCAGGACGATGCGGCGGTGCCCGAGGTCGGCCAGGTGGCCGAGTGTCAGGTGGACCCCGTAGGCGTGATCGGTGCGCACGCAGTCCACGGCATAGATGGCGCTGGTCCGTGAGGGACGCCGTTCGACGAGCACCGCGGGCACCTCGAGATCGGACAGCCACGACTGGTCCGCGTCGGCCTCCTCCTGCGTGCGCCAGTGCGGCGACAGCAGCAGTCCGCGGGCTCCGGCGTTCAGGGCCTGGTGCACCGCCTCGCGCTCCTCCGCCCCGCCGTAGCCTGCGGTGATGTGCAGGGCGAGCCGCAGACCGGCCTTCTCCGCGGCCTCGCGCGCGCCCTGCACGGCCTCGGTGAGGTAGGTGTTGCTCTCGGGCACGATCATGGCGATCGCGTCGCTCCCGGAGGCGGTCTGTTCGGGCACCGGCCGCAGCGAGCGCGCCACCCCGTGCCCGCGGCGCACCTCCCCGCGCTGGGCGAGCTCCTCGACGTCCCGGCGCACCGTCACGACGGAGACGCCGAGTTCGTCGGCGAGATCGGTGATGCGCGCGACGCCGCGCTCCCGCACCACCTCCGCGATCCGGTCCTGCCGCTGCTGCGCCGGCTCCCGCATGTCCCCACCGCTTCCGTCCGGGTCGCTCGCGCCGCCCGCGCGGGATCGTGCGGGGGCTCGCACGATCGGTTTCGCGCGATGCGGCCATGATAGCGATCAATCGATCAGAAGGGGGTCGGTCCTTCCTGGCGCGGGCGGGATCGGTGCGGGCCTCCCGGGGGCGAGGACGGCGATCACCGCCGCGGGCATCCCCGGCCACGGCTCGAGCAGTTCTCGGCGGCTGCGGGCCTGCAACCTGTCACCCCCCTCGGACGTGACAAGTGGTGAGGGCGCGACCCCTCAAAACCGTGATGTGGAGGGGGCAATGCGTGATGCGCGTGGCTTCGATGACTTCTACGCCGGCCATGTGAGCCGGCTGACCAGCCAGATGTACGCAATGACGGGCAGTCTCGCCGAGGCCGAGGACCTGGTGCAGGAGGCCTTCGCTCGGGCCTGGCAGAACTGGGAGAAGGTGTCCGGCTACGCGAACCCGGAGGCCTGGGTGCGGTCGGTGGCCTGCCGTATCCGGGTCAGCGTGTGGCGCAAGGCGGTCAACCGGCTCTCGGCCCACCGCCGTCACGGCATACCCGACCAGGTTCCCGATCTCAGCCCCGACTACGTGGCGATCGTCGCGGCGTTGCGGCGCATCCCCTACGAGCAACGGCGGGCGATCGTGCTGCATCACCTGGTCGGGTTGTCCGTCGAGGAGACGGCACGGGAAACCGACGTCGCGCCCGGAACGGTCAAGGCCCGGCTGTCGCGCGGCCGCCACATGATGGCGCCCCATCTGTCCGACATCGCGGGCGACGGCCCGGGCGGCGGCGCCCGCACCCCCGGTGCGCGGCCGGCCCTCTCTCCACCCAGCAGCGCTCCCACTGCCGTGACCGACGTCCTCGGTCTCGCCGACCAGGAGGTGCACCACCATGACTGAGGACTTCGAGGCCATCCTCCGGGCAGGGTCCGAGGAGCTCGCCGCACGAACCGGCGCCCGGCCCGCCGCAGTTGTCCGGGCTCGCGGCGATGAGCTGCGGCGCCGTCGCCGGATGGCCACGGCCGGACTCGCCGTCGCCGTGGTGGCCGCGGTGGGCGGAGGTGCGTTCGCGCTCACCGGCCATTTTGGCCAGGCCCTTTTGCCGGAGGCGGTCGTGAGCCCGACCACTCCGGCCGGCTCCACCACCCCGCCGGCCGCAACGTCGAAGACCCCCGACCCGGCGCCGGACGACCCGGCGGCCACACCCTCCTCACCCGCGTCCCAGCCGTGCCGCTCTCTGGTGGTGCCGCAGCAGGTCAAGGACGCGGTGACCCTGGCGTACGAGCGATCGCAGCCGGGACTGGTGCACATCGCCCCGGTCAAGGGCACCTTCTACTACGGCGAGTGCGACGGCGTCTTCTACGCCGGGACCTCCTTCACGGCGACGGCCGCAGCCACCGAGAACGAACTGGTCCAACTCCAGGACGAGGGAAGCACGGAGAAGTACTTCACCAAGACCAAGGACGGCGCGTGGACCTTTGTTGCGGGTGACGGGTTCCCACGTGATCCCCAAGGCTGCGCCGCCATCCCCGTGATCCCGGCCCGGCTGGCTGCCCTGTGGGGTGACTGCCTGGCTCGGCCATGAGTCTGCCGCGTGGCGTCTGAGACGCCATCCGCGGTCAGTGGCGTGGCTTGTCGCCGACGGAGTCGGTGGACGGGGCGTTCGCGGTGGCCACGATGGCCTGCAGTGCGGCTACGTGGCCTTGGAAGGCGGCTCGACCGTCGGTGGTCAGGCGGGCGCGTACGCGGCGTCTGATGGAGCGGTCGACGGTGACGTAGTCGGCCTGCTCCAGCGTCGAGAGCTGTTTGGACAGTGCGGAGTCGGACAGACCGAGTTGGTCGCGGATGTAGCCGAAGTCGGCCCAGTCGGCGGCCGCAAGCAGGGAGACGATGGACAGCCGGGTGCTGGGATGGATCAGCTCGTCGAACCGTGGCGTGGTCATGATGCCGCGCCGGTCCGTACGGCGTGGCGGCGTGCCGCGGCCAGCAGCAGCGGCCCGCCCAGCACGAGCATGACCGCGGCCAGGACGGCCGCCCCGGTGACCGGGTGACGCGCGTCGTCGGCGTTCAGGATGAGCGCTGCGGCGACGGTGACCCCGACCAGGGCGACCAGACTGCCCAGCACCCAGACTGCCAGCCGTGGACCGGCGATGTCGGCGCGCACGCTCATCTGGCTGCTGCGGTGCCGTCCGTTGACCACCCGGGGCGCGATCGAGGAGTGCGCGGCCCCGAAGGCGAGGGTGACCAGGGTGGTCACCAGCGGATGATGTAGGTCGGCGATCACGCCGAGCGCGAGCCAGCCTGTGGCCAGGCCCGCCCAGTACCAGAGCGGCACGTCGATCTCGTCGATCACCCTGCGGCGGGATCGCTCCACGGTGTCCAGCGCGGCTCGTGCCTGCTCAGGTGTCAGCTCGTCCATGACGCCTCACTTTCCTGCCTGGAAAGTTGAGTATTGGCTTTCCTGCCTGGAAAGTCAATCCTGTCGGCCAGGAGGCCAGGAGGCCAGGAGGCCAGGAGGCCAGGAGGCCAGGAGGTCAGGGATGAGGGTTCGCATGGCCGGACGCGGCTACCGCAAGATCGTTTGGCTCCCGCACAAAGCGGATCACTGAACAGTGGTGATGCCGGTGCTCTGTAAGTTCGCCCGTACACAGCTCTGCGCGTTCACCAGTAGGCCGACAATGGCCACCATCAAGGCGCCGGGGAAGGACCCAGGCACCCCGCGTGTAGTCCCGGGATCGCCCGATCAGGATCCCTGTTCGACCGTGCAACCCGATTGGTCGGTATGCGGTTGGCCTCCTAGGTCGTAGGTTCCTTCCAACCGTCCGCGAGGTATGGGCGGGTGCCCCGCCGAAGCCGCAGGTTTGCGGCCTCAGGCGCGTCTGACTTGTGGGAAGTGGCCAAGAAAGTCGGGGGAGTTGAGTGGTATCTCGCCCGGCCGTTACGTGCGGGTCTCTCTTTAGTCTGATCAGTCAGTTTCCATTTGTTCACTGAATGGAGGGGCGCATGAGGGAGCCTGAGCGCGAGCCCGGGAAGGCTCGCCGTATCGCGGGCAAGGCGGGGAGGATGGCGTTGGCGGCGGCATTTGGTGCGCTCGTGCGCTGGGCCGTGACGTTGCTCCTCAACCGCCTCGGGTGAGTGGCAACTGGTTCACCGGGCCACGGGAGCCAGACGGATGCCCAGCTGGCCACTTCCGTCTCGGAGGCAGGGGAGCGGGAGCGACGCTCCCCATCTTTGCGGCAGGAGGGGCCGTCGCCTTCCGGCGGGCAGAGGATGCGACCCCCAACGGCAACTGCCCTTCCGCGATAGGGACGTCGCGCAATGAGGCAGGAGAATTTCGAAACTTTCACCCTCGAACGGGAACGGCGACCCGATGGGGCTCCACCTGCCGGGGCGCGTACGACTGTTCGGCTCCTGTATGGCGCGGACGGCGCCATACAGAGGGGACCGTCCGGACGCTTGCAAGAGCCCAGCAGGCAACTGACTGCCGTGATCGGGCTGGTGACAAAATCAGCGTCGGGCATACCGCCTGTGTCGCACTCCGTGGGTGTCGTTTCGGCATGGTTCGGGAGTCGCTCAGGCCCGCACCTGCATGATCAAAGTCAGGGAGAAGCGACGTCCCTCAGTGACCTCATCTCTTTGTGCCTGATCATGTCGATGTCCCCCCGGATTGGGATCTGACGTGGCGACACCACCGCTGGATCGCTTGTCGGATGGTCTCCGTAACCACTCCACTGCACTCACCACCCATCCCGCGGCTGAGACGGGCCCGGGCGAAATGGGTCGAGTGTCGTCGCCCGACACCGACGTGGCTGCTCGACCATGACCTCGATAGGGTCAGGCGACCGGCGGACCGTCCGGGCAGGCCGGACGCGTGTCCTCATCTCCAGAGGCAGGTTGTCGATGCGTCTGCATCCAGGCGAGACCGAGGCCGTTGGCTGGCGGGTGGTGACCGTGCTCGACGCCGTCCGGCAACTGCGCGGTGTATCACCCGGCGTCACCGGACGTCCGCGGGTGATCGCCATCGACGGCCGGGGCGGCGCCGGGAAGACGACCCTGGCCGAGCGGCTGCACAAGGTGGTGCCCAACTCCGCCACCATGCACACTGACGACATCGCCTGGAACCACGCCTGCTTCGACTGGGGCGCCGTGCTCGTCGAGAACATCCTGCAACCGCTGCGCCGGGGTGAGGCGGTGGACTTCCGCCCTGATGCCTGGATCGCCCTCGACCGGCCCGGATCGATCACCATTCCTGCTGGTGCCGACTTCATCTGGGTCGAAGGGACCGGGACCATCCGCGAAGCGTTTGCCCCGTGGTTGGACGCCTCGGTGTGGATGCAGGGTGACCTTGATGAACAGGAGCGCTTGTTGGTGGCCCGCGACGGTGACTCCACCGAGCAGCGGAGACACGTGGCGAACTGGCTCCTGGAGGAACTGCCGTTCATGCTGCGAGAACGGCCGTGGGCCCGAGCCACCATGATCGTTGCAGGCCCTCCGCAGATCGACCACGACCCGGACACGGAGCTGGTCGTCGCCCCGCCGGCCAGTCCATAGAGCTCGTGACACGATCTTGTGGATGTGCGCCGGTGGGGCGTGCGTTAAAGCTGTAACGCGATCACGATCCGGTCTTCTCGAGGCGTGTCCACGCGCGCGCGGGTCGTTGGCGGTGTGCGCCCCGAGGGCGCGATGTCCTTCGGGGTGCGCGGCAGGCGTGCTGGTTCAGGCGTTGTAGCCACCGTGGGCGTCCAGCACCGCGCCCGTGATGTACGACGCGGCGGGGCTCGCCAGGAAGGCGATCGCCGCGGCGATTTCTTCGGGGTGGCCCATGCGTTGCAGGGACAGCGAGCTGACCAGGGCCTTGAGGATCTCGGGACCCGGCCCTTCCATGCCGCCCTCCATCAGCCCGGCCTCCACGACGTTGGCCGTGATGTTCCGGGGCCCGAGGTCCCGTGCGACACCCATGGTGTACCTCTCGACCCCCGACTTGGTCGCCGAGTAGTCGGCAAGGCCCGGGGCGCCGACCCGGGAGCCCAGTCCGGAACTCACCGTGATGATGCGGCCGCCTGCGCGCAGCAGTCGGGAGGCGGCCCGGATGACGGCGATCACGCCGAGGTAGTTGGTGGCGTGCATCCGGTCCAGTGCGGCGGTGTCGGCGTCCGGGTCGTCCACCGTGCGGCCCTGCTCCACCGAGATCGCCGCGTTGTTGACGAGGATGTCCAGGCCGCCGAAGTGCGCGACCACGGCGTCGATCAGCGCCGGCGCCCGGCTCATGTCCGCCTGGTCGGACTTGAAGGCGACGGCCTTCGCTCCCTTGCCGTGCACCTCGTCGACGACAGCCTGCGCCTGCTTCTCGGAGCTGACATAGGTGAAGGCGACGTCGGCGCCTTGCTCGGCCAGTAGTCGTACGGTCGCGGCTCCCAGTCCGCGCGACCCCCCGGTGACCAGGGCGACCTTGCCCGTAAGTGGCTTGCTCATTCTTCTCACCTCGTTGATTGACCCGTCCCGACAGTCGCAACGCTAATGGTTACGACAGCTTGTCGCAACCATCGCTGTTACGACTGGGCTGTCGTAACATAAAGCGTTGCGGCCGAGAGGAGGGGGTCCATGAGTGCCAACAGCAGGTTGACCATTGCCGCCCACGCGCTGGCCTGGATCGGTCTCTACCAGCGCCAGGGCCATGAGGTCGCCACCTCCGAGCAGATCGCGAACAGCGCGAACACCAACCCCGTGGTGATCAGGCGGCTGCTCGGCGAGCTGCGCAAGGCCGGGCTCGTGGAGTCCCGTCGGGGCGTGGGCGCGGGCTGGTCGCTGGCGCGCGAGCTGGGGTCGATGACCCTGCTCGACGTGTACGAGGCAGTGGAACCCGGCCCGCTGTTCGCGATGCACCGCACCACCCCGGACCAGGACTGCGTGGTCGGTCACGGCATCCAGCCGGCGATGCAGGGCATCTACGAGGGCATCGAGGAGACCCTGAGACACGAGCTGGCCCGCGTCACGCTCGAGAACGTGCTCCGGGACGTACTCGCGGCACCTCGCTAGCCTCCCCGTTACGCCCCGAACATCACCAAGATCCCCAAGCATGCCCAGGCCGGTGCATAGCCTGGCCATCAGTCACGCCGAAGACCGTTGCAGTATGAGACCGCGGCTTACGAGGTCGTAACTTGATCTTGTTGAAGTGCCCCGGGCCGGCGTGACCGATGTGACGACTCCGCTGTTCGCGAGGATGTGAGCACCCGGCCGTGGATCCTGGACGACGACGTGGGGGCGCTGATCGAGCCGCTGCTGCTCCGGCCGGAGAAGTCGCCGGGCCCGCGGGCGTTGGCAGGCCGGCTGTGTCTGCAGGGCATCCTGTACGTCCTGCACCACGACATAGCCTGGCAACTCCTGCCGCTGGAGCTGACGTCCAGGACCCGGTCCTTCCCTCCGCACTCGGCGGCCTTGCTCTGAGCCTCAGCGAGCCGGGAGTTGATGGTCGCCACCCGGCGCTTCCATTTCACGACCTTGGCCTCAGGAGCCGGCCGGGGGTCGTTGGGGTCGGCCTCGTCCAGCGGCAAGGACGGTGAGCCGTGGCGGCGGGAGGTTCGATCAAGTGGGTGGTTGGCCAAGTGCTGTGTCTCTAGGATGTATTGCCTGGCGTGCCGGTGCGCTGAGTGCGGCGCGGGAGTGGGGGAGACGATGGAGTCGGGGAAGCGGATGTCGACGAAGATTGACGCGACGGTTCCGACGGCCGCTCGCATGTATGACCACTATCTGGGCGGCAAGGACAACTATGCCGTCGACCGCGCTGCCTGCGAGGAACTGGACAAGGTGGTGCCCAGCACACGGGCACTGGCCCTCAACAACCGGCGTTTTCTGCAGCGGGTGGTCGGGACCCTGGCGCAGGAGTACGGCCTGCGCCAGTTCCTCGACCACGGGTCGGGGCTGCCCACTCAGAACAACGTGCACCAGGTGGCGCAGCGGATCGACCCGGCGTCGCGTGTGGTCTACGTCGACAATGACCCGATGGTCCTGGTGCACGGCCGGGCCCTGCTGGAGCAGAACGAGCGCACCACCGTCATTCAGGCGGACCTGCGCGAGACCGACGCGATCTTCTCCCACGCCGACACCCAGCGGCTGATCGACTTTTCGCAGCCCGTGGCGGTGCTGTTCAACTCGGTGTTCCACTGCATTCCGGACAGCGACAGCGAAGGGCCGTCCGCGGTGGTGCGTCGGGTGGCCGAACAACTCGTCCCCGGCAGTTGCCTGGTGATGTGTCAGCTGGTCAGCGAGGACCCGGAGGTGCGGGACTTCGTCACCAACTTCATGGATCAGGCGACCCAGGGGCACTGGGGCCGGGTGCGGCAGGAGAAGGACGTCGCGGAGTGGTTCGAGGGCATGGACATCCTCGAGCCGGGCCTGGTGGAGGTGTCCACCTGGAGGCCGGACAACGACGTGGCGCCGCGTCAGCTCACCCAGGAGTGGATCGAGTTCGGCGGCGTGGGCCGAATCCGGTAGCGATACGCGAAGATTACTCGGCCGGGTACCGGCGCGCGGCGGTGTCGCGCAGGAGGGCCAGCGACTCGCGAGGGTTGAGGGCCTCGTCGGCCAGCCGGTCCAGGGCCACCCGGTATTCCTCCGTCTCGTCGCGGTCCTCCAGGAACGTGGCGCTCCTGATGTGTTCGAGATAGACGATGTCGGGCAGGTCGAGGCCGCCGAAGCGCAGGTACGTGACGGGGATGGCCGGTGCGGAGGCGTTCGTGACGTCCAAGGGGACGACCTGGACGGTCACATGAGGCAGCTGCGCCATCGTGACCAGGTGCTCCAGCTGCTCGCGCATGACCTCACGGCTGCCCAGGACGCGTAGCAGCACCGACTCGTCGATGACCGCCCACAGTTGGGGCGCGTCCGCGCGCTGCAGCAACTCCCGTCGCCGCGTGCGGAGTTCGACGCGGCGCTGGACTTCGCGGGCCGGTGCCGTGGGCAGGCCGCGCTCGACCACGGCGCGGGTGTAGGCCGGCGTCTGCAGGAGCCCGGGAACGTACTGGATCTCGAACGTACGGATCGCTTCCGCCGCTTCCTGCAGGCCCACCAGCCGGTCGAACCACTCGGGCATCAGCCGCTTGTCGAAGCGCTGCCACCACCCCGGTTCCCCGGCGCGCCGCAGCAACTGCAGCAGCACCGATGCCTCGTAGTCCTCCGTCTTGTACAGATCGAGGAGGGCCCGTACGTCGCTCTCGGTGGGCGGGCGGCGGCCCTTGCCCGCCTCGATGCGTGACAGTTTCGCCGGGCTGAACCCCACGGCGCGGGCGGCCTGTTCCTGAGCGAGACCGGCGTCTTCGCGGATACCCGCGAGCTGCACCCCGACCAGCATCTTCAGCAAGGTCGGAGCCGGCTCGGTGCGATGCAGATACGGTTCGAGGCGGGAGATGCGAGGTGACTCGGAGGGCATCCTGACTCCCGGTGGACAGGCGACAACAGGCTGCATTATCGCACTGCGCAGCCTGCAGGCGCATGTGTCGGCACAATCGGATGTCCGGCGACCGCGTCAGACGAGGTGGTCGAACTCGCCGTCCTTCGCGCCGGCCAGGAAGGCGGCCACCTCGGCCGGTGTGTATATCAGTGCCGGCCCGTGCGGGTCACGGGAGTTGCGCATGGCGACGCCTCCGCCGGCCAGGGCGGCGACCTCGACGCAATTGCCTTCGGCGTTGGAGTGGCGGCTCTTGATCCAGTTCACGCCCAGTGAACTCGCCCGCACCCCGTTCTGAGCTGACGGCACGGCAGTCTCCTTGCAGGTGTTCCGCCACACTGCCGGCCTGCCGCCCCGTGGGTGCAGGCCGACGCGCACGGCGCCGGTTCCCTTTCGACTCGCGCAATTTCCCGTGAAATTGCACGAAGTTGCTGTCGGCGTGGATAATAGCCAAGGCGTCAACCGCCACGCTGACGCCCCGTCCTGACGCCTCAGGAGACGCTGTGTCGTTGTCCGCGCACCAAGCAGCCAGGCTCGGCCCGACTGTGAGCACGCCGGATCGGACCGCACCCTCTGTCGCGCCTTTGCGCGGCGCACCCATGACCGCGACCCTGCATCTGTCCGGCACCGACCAGGAGTGCGCCCAGGCCCGCGCCTTCACCCAACGCACCCTCAGCCGTTGGCAGTTGGACCACTGCCGCGACGATGCGCTGAGCATCGTCTCCGAGTTGGTCGGCAACGCCGTGCTGCACGCCCGGCCGGGCAGCCCCACCGACGAGGGCGAGCCCGGGGTGTGGCTCAAGCTCACCGTGCGCCCCGCTCACCTGGTGTGTGCCGTCACCGACCCGGGCAGCACCCTGCCCGTCTGCCCGCGGACCACCGGCCCGCTCCACGAGCACGGCCGCGGTCTGCATATCGTGGACGCCCTGTCCGAACACTGGGGCTGGACCCGCTCCGCCCCCACCGGCAAGACCGTCTGGGCCATGCTGCCCACCCGACGCGGCGCCTGGCAGGACAGCGCGGCGATCTGAAGCGATGAGCACCCATGGATCGATGGGCACCCATGTGGGGCACGACCCGTCGGCTGCAACGCTCGGGCATGTCACACACGTGCCCTGGCGCGAGCTCAAGGACGCCACCGGCTCCGCGGCGGCCATCCCCTTCCTGCTCGCTGCCCTCGCCTCGGGCGATGCGGCCGCCGCCGACACCGCTCTGGAAAGACTGCGCAACCGGATCTGCCAGTACGGCTTCGTCGTCGACCAGGCCACAGCCGTCACGGTCCCCTTCCTGTGGGACCTCGCCGAGCGCCCCCAGGTGACCTGCCGGGCACAGATCCTCCACCTGCTGCGGAACATCGCCGGGGCCCACCAGTGGAAGACCGCGGCCGCCGCCTACCCGAAAGCGTGCCGCGGCCACAGCGACTACGTCGCCTGGGAAGACGCGGCCCGCCGCGCCGTGCATGCCCACAGTGGCGCCATTCCACGGCTCCTGAACGAGCGGGATGCCGAACTGGTCCACGCCACCGAAGCACTTGCCTCGGCCCTGGCTGGCTGATCGACCGCGTGCCTGGCCGGCAATGTCGGCCGCGACCGGGAAGACGCACCCGCGCTGCCTTCCAGGAGTCGATCGGCTGGGCTGCCTCAACTGGTCCACAAGCCTTGGCCGTTGCTCCGCAGGCCTCGGCCGGGACTTCGCAGCATCTGCGACAGCGGCATGGCCGCAGACATGCAATTGCGGCGCTGGGTTCCAGGCGGGAAGATCACTTGAACGGGTCGTACGCTGTGTCGCCCGGCTGACTGGTCGCCAGGGCACGGCGCAGCACGTGGCGCCGATATGCGCAGAAGGGAGTGCACGTCATGATCCTCCCGAAGATCCGTGACCCTCGCTTCGTGACGATCCGCCGTGGTGGAACCCTCACCGATGCGGATCACCGTCTCCTCGCTCTCTGGGCTGCCGCGTGCGCGGAGCACGTCCTCGGCCTCTTCGAGTCGGCCCGGCCCGGGGACCCGCGACCGCGCCAGGCGATCGAGCACGCGCGGGCCTGGGTGCGTGGCGAGGTGAAGATGATGCAGGCGCGCGCGGCGGGCGGCCATGCGATGGGGGCAGCCAGAGACCTGCGTGGGGCGGAACGGCATGCCGCGTACGCCGCCGGCCAGGCCGGGGCCGTCGCCCACGTCGCCGCGCACGAACTCGGCGCGGCTGCCTACGCGATCAAGGCTGTGCGTGCAGCGGCACCGGCAGGCGAGGGCGAGACCGCGGGACGACTCGAGTGCCGATGGCAGCGCGAACAGCTCCCGGAGGCGATCCGCGAGCTCGTACTTGATGACCAGCGGCTGCGCAACGACATCTGCTGGTCGGTGTTCGACTGTTGAAGCCGCACCGTGCACGGCCCTTCATCATTGGTCCGACCGGAAGTCCTCGACTGGTCGCCGGCCGGTCTGGACGCCTGACTTGCGTTCGAGTGCGCTCCAGGTCGTAGCGTCGCAGACATCGTGGCGCTCGAGGTTCCTCGTTCGGTGTGTCCTTCCGGATGCCGGGCGGCGGAATTCGTCGCCAGATGGACGGGGGGCTTGGTGCCGTCCGAACGACGAACGTGTGTGCAGGAAAGGCTGGGACACGGTATGCAGAAGCGCAGTCTGCGGGACCTCCAGGTATCGAGCATCGGGCTCGGGTGCATGGGCATGTCCGCCTTCTACGGATCCACCGATCAGGAGGAAGGGATCGCGACCATCCGGCGCGCCCTCGACCTCGGCGTGAACTTCCTCGACACCGCGCAGATGTACGGTCCGCTCACCAACGAGTCGCTCGTCGGCGAGGCGATCCGGGGGCATCGCGACGCGTACGTGATCGCGACGAAGTTCAACTACCGGATGGATGACGCCGTACCCGGCGACATCACCACGGTCGGCCCGCAGGACGGTTCGGCCGAGCACGTCCGCAGCTCGGTCCACGGCTCCCTGGAGCGTCTGGGGACCGACCACATCGACCTGTACTACCAGCACCGCGTCGACCCGAACGTGCCGATCGAGGAGACGGTCGGCGCGCTGGGCGAGCTGGTCGCCGAGGGCAAGGTGCGCTACATCGGGCTGAGCGAGGCGAGCGCGGAGACCATCCGGCGCGCCCACGCGGTGCACCCGGTCACCGCGGTGCAGAGCGAGTACTCGCTGTGGTCGCGGGACGTGGAGGCCGAGGTACTGCCCGCCTGCCGGGAGCTGGGCATCGGCTTCGTGCCGTACTCGCCGCTGGGCCGCGGCTTCCTCGCCGGGCGGTTCACCTCGCCCGACGACCTGGACGCGAACGACTGGCGCCGGCAGAACCCCCGTTTCCAGGACAGCAACATTGAGGCGAACCAGCGGCTGGCGGCCAAGGTGAAGGAGATCGCCGCCGAGAAGGACGTGACCCCGGCCCAGCTGGCCATCGCCTGGGTGCTGGCCCAGGGCGAGGACCTGGTGCCGATCCCGGGCACCAAGCGCCGCACCTACCTGGAGCAGAACGCCGCCGCGGTCGACATCGTGCTGAGCAAGGACGACCTGGCCCGCATCGACGCGGAGCTGCCCGAGGCGGCGGGTGAGCGCTATGACGAGGCGGGGATGCGATCGGTCAATCGCTAGACGGGCGCGGAAGCAGCCTCCGCGGTCGGCATCTGATCTTGTGCGTGGCCACTGTCGACCGACCCGCGCCTTGTCCGGACCTGAGCCGGTGCCGGCACCGGCACCGAGCCGAAGTGGGACGGTTTCCCAGACCTGTTCTGCTTCGGCGCCGGTCGCGTGGTGCTGCGCTTCCGCTGTGGGACCGAGATGGCGCTGGTGTCCCGGAGACTGTGGGGGGCGTGTCCCCCCGCCGTGCGGCTGGCCTGTGATGCTCAGGGGGCTTCCGGGAAGCGTGCACCGGGCCGGCCGGGGATCGGTGTGCGCCGTCTTGGCAGAACGTGTTTGCCGATGAAGCAAGCGGCAACGCGAAGTTCATGACTCAATCGAACAGCGGCCGGAAGCAAGATTCCGTATCCACCCGGGGAGCGGCCTCCAAGGCCAGGCGGGCCACGGCGAAGGCGACTGCTCCGGCGTCGCAGGCAGCAGACAAGGCAGCCGGGAAGACCGATGACGTGGCGTCAGCAGCCACGGACGCGGCCGGGCGTACGGCCGAGACGACCACCGCGGTCGGGCACAGCGCGGCCGAGCGTGTCCAAGCCGGCCGCCAGGCCGTCATCGCCGCCTCGGGCCAGGCCGTGGCCTTCGCCAAGACGGCCTGGACGATCATCGCCCATCGAAAGCTCCTCGCCGCCGGCGTGGGTGCGGGCTTGTCCGCGTTGGGCGCCACGTCATACCTGGCGGGCCGCCGTGCGGGGCGCCACCCGCACGGTCCGATCACCCGCCTGACCGGCGGGCGGATCTGAGCCGAGAGGCGGGCCCGTCGACCAGACGGGTGGTCGCGGGAAGGCCGGCTCTGCCACCGACCATGCGCCGCTGGTTCGCTGCGTACTGCGCACTGTGGTGACGGACTGCGGCCTGGGCTGCCCGCCTGTGGCCCGATCGGACAACTTTCCCTCCGGCGCCATCGACTCGTGTGCTGGTCGGTACGGCGCGTCGCCGGGCCGTTCTCCGCGTGGCTCCACGTCCGCGTATGCGCTGAACCAAGCCGACAGATGTGCCGTCGCCGCCTGGGTACGCGCTCACGTTCTCGCCGGCACCGGCCGCCGGAGCAGGTAGGCGGCTGCGACCGAGACCAGGACGGCCATGCACGCGATGAACACCAGCCCGGCGCGCTCCAGGCCGATCGGGCCCGTCAGTACCCCTACACCGATCACCGGCACCGAGATGCCCGCGTAGGCCACCACGAACAGCGTCGAGATCACTGCCGCTCGCTGGTCGGCCGGAGACGCCTCGGCCACCGCTGCCAGTGCCGCGCGAAACGACAGCCCCTGTCCGCCTCCGCCAATGAGCGCGCTCAGTACCAGGAGCGGCATCAGGTCCCATCGCAGCGCCCCCGCGAGCAGTGCAAGCCCGGCGAGGAGCCCGGCGCACCCCAGCGGCAGCGATCGCCCCACCCCGGCCCGGCCGACGGCCAGTTGGCCGGCGGTCGAGGCGAAGAAGGCCAGCGCGACGACCAGCCCGCTCACAGCGTGGTTGTCCACGTCCAGGGACTTCGCGAGGAATGCCGGGCTGACCGCCGTGAACACCCCGAACAGCGCGAATCCCACGAACGAGGCGATCGCCGCGGGCCCGAACACCGTCCGCACGCACACGGGCAGGCTGGGCCGCTGCGGCCGTACGGTGCTCAGTGGCAGCCGCTCCCGTACCGTCTCCGGAAGCCGCAACAGGACGGCAGCGGAGCCGGCCAGCAGCACGAGGTGCACGGCGAACGGCAGGTACAGCGGCCGGACGGCGTACTGCGCGAGCACCCCGGCGAGCAGCGGGCCGCAGCCCAGTCCGCCCATGTTGGCGGCCGTCGCCACGAGGGTGGCCCGCGAAGCACCGCCGTACGGGGCCAACTCCATCACATACGCCGTGGCCGCCCCGGTGAACAGACCGGCGGACAGTCCCGACAGCAGCCGCCCCGCATACAGCCAACCCAGCCCGGCGGCGCACAGGAAGCAGACGGCGCTCGCCGCAGCGAATCCCAGACCCCACAGCAGCACCGCACGCCGGCCCACAGCGTCCGAGGCGTTGCCCACCAGAAGCAGCACGCCGATGACCCCGAAGGCGTACACGGCGTACACGACGGTCACCGTCAACTCGGAGAACCCGAACTTCTCCTGGTAGAGGGGGTAGAGGGGGGTCGGCAGCGTGGTGCCGGCCATGCAGACGGCGAACACCGCCCCGCGGCTGACGGTAACGCCCCACGCTGCCCCGCCCCGACCCGGCGCGCCATCAGAAACGGAGAGGCGAAAGAGACCGACTCAACAGCGCAAACGGTTTCCGAATGCGGTATCGACGACTGCTTCGGAGGATCCCCGATCCAATTGACGACCTGGCTGATGGGGACGGCCGTAGCCCGTTTCAGCCGGCGTACACCCTGCCCTGCTTCACGACGTAGTGCACCGGCTCGGAGCAGCCGATGGACGGGGTGATCAGCAGGCTGATGTCGAGGGGCGCGGGCTCCGTGCTCGCGGTCGTGAACTCGCAGACGGCGTGGCTGCCGGTCAGCGGGTACCAGAACCATCCGTCGACATCGCCCACCGTGACCCGGTCGGACTCCTTCCAGGTACCGCTGTCGTGCGTGTAGACCTTCAGCTGCACCGAAGCGGCGTACTCGTCCTCGGACGACCGCAGCGCGGTGAGCGTGATCTTGTAGTCGCTGCCGAGGACGGACGAGGCGATCTGCTGTGTCTGCGGTGCCGCGGTCTGGGCGTTGGAGGCGGTGGCTCCGGCGGTCCCGAGGACGGCCGCCATCAGAAGGGTGACGCCCGCGGTTGCGGCGCGACGGGTGCGGTGATTACGGACCAGTTTCATATTTCCCCCGTTGGGTCGAGTGGTGCGGTTTCTGGGGTCGCCGCAGTGCTTCGCGGCCACCCCGCCGATGATGTTCGCCCGTGCGCCGGGTGGGGGAGAAGCATTTCGAATGTGCTCGAATTGCGGGCAGCTTGTGGACGGTTGCATCGGAGGAGGGCAGGCACGACAGCGCGTGATGGCTCTGCACCTGATCCGCCGGGCAGGCCCTGGTGCTCCGGTCCGACTGCTCGGTCTTACGGCCGCGCCCGGCCGGGAACGGCGTTTCGGCCGAGTCGAGCATCGGGCAAGTGCCCGCTCCTGTCTGCTCGGACCTCTGTCGCCCGCCGGGCCGTCGGGGCCCGCACCGTCCGGTGTGCACATCGCAAGGTGGAGGCCCACTGCTTCGACGACAGAAGCTCGCCGGTCCCGGCTACCCGGGCAGGCGGAAGCCGTTGAAGAGGTCGTCCATGCCGCGCAGGGCCAGGTGGGTGGGGGTGGCACGGACCGTGAAGTCGCGGGCCGCCACCGCGAGCGGGTTACGGAGGGCTCCCAGGCGGCCGATCCGGCGGGCGCGGACGCGGACGGCGTCGGTACGGTCGCGGCGGGCGGCGGTGTACGCGACGAGGGCGGCCGGGACGGAGTCCGTGCTGTCCGCGCTGTCTCCGTGGGGAAGCAGGTGGGCGAGGACCACCGCGTCCTCGATGGCCTGGCAGCCGCCCTGGCCGAGGTTGGGAGCCATGGCGTGGGCGGCGTCGCCGAGCCAGACGATTCGGCCGTGGTGCAGGCGGGGGAGCGGGGCGGCCAGGTCGTAGAGGTCGTTCTGGAGGACGTCGGCCCGGTCGAGGCGGTGGACGCGGTCCAGCAGGGCTGGAATCGGGTCGTGCCACGAGCCGAAGCGGTGGCGAAGTTCGGCGCGGGAGTCGGCCGACCGGGTGCCGGCCGGGACGACCGCGGTGGCGTAGAGATACAGCCGACCGTCGCACAGCGGGGTCACGCCGAACCGCTCGCCCCTTCCCCAGGTCTCGCTCATGGCCGGTATCCGCAGGTCAGGGGCGTCCACGATGGCTCGCCAGGCCGTCTCGCCGATGTAGTGCAGACCGGGGTGGTCGGGGAAGCACACGCGGCGCAGCGGGCTGCGGATGCCGTCGGCGGCGACGACCAGATCGGCGGGAAGGTCCGGGCCGACTGTCGTACGGACGGTCGGGCGGCTCATGGCGTCGTCGACACCGGTCACTTCAGTGCCGTAGAGAAGAGCCTCCGGCGGCAGATCGGCGGCCAGGGCGGCGGTGAAGGCCGGACGCGGGACCGCGATCGGAGGCATGCCGTAGCGGGCCGCCATGTCCGCGGTCTCGGCCCGGGTGAGCCACCGGCCGTCGGAGCGGCGCAGGCCCATCGTCACGGGTACGGCACTGCCGGCCGCCCGGGCGGCGTCGACACCGATGGCGTCGAGAGCACGCAGGGCGTTGGGAGCGAGGCCGATGCCGGCGCCGGTCGTGGGAGGTTCGGGGGCGCGTTCGCAGACGGTGACGCGCCAGCCGCGGCGGTGCAGTGCCACGGCGGCCGTGAGGCCGCCGATTCCCGCCCCGACCACCACCACATGACGTTTCGGCATGGAACCCCGCTTCTGTCCGGTTCGAGCGCGCTCAGGGCATGTGTGGCGCGGCTTGCACGCTACACATAGGGTGATGGTGGTCGTGCCTGAGGGTGACATGACCGGATCGACGGCGCCGGCTTCAGCCACTGGAACGACGGCATCTGGCCGCTGGGTGCCGTGGCTACCGCTGATCATCGTCTTCGTGGCACGCAGTGCGCAGGTCGATGCCTGACAGGCCGGCCACGAGCTTGTCCCAGACACGTCGGTACCCCAGTGCCGGGAACAGGCGCAGGGCTAGGACAAAGGAGATGCCGACCCGGGACGGAAGCGTACGCACACGGGCCTGAACGGTCCTGGTCTCGTGGAGCACATCATCGACGAGCTCGAACGGTATGTGCTCAGTCAGCCCGCCAAGGTGACCAGGCGCGAAGGCGCCCGCGGCAACAGTCGTAGTGCGTCACGGTGCAGATGGCAGCCTGGCTCGACAACGGGATCCTCTGATCAGGAACGTCTTGGTCAACTTCCTCCTCCCAGCCGATTCCTACCGCCGCCCACCTGGCCTCCTACGCGGGACTGACCCCACCACACATCGTTCCGGCACCTCCATCCGGGGCGACGGACCGCCCCGCGGCGGCAACAAGATGCTCGAACGGGCCCGTTCCTCGCCTCGTTCGCCTCGCTGAGCAGCCCCGAATCGCGGGCCTGTCACGACAGGAAGCGCGCGGAAACAGATAGAAGCCCCCCGACGTGCTCGCCGCCCAGCGCAAGGAACACGCCCGCATCCGCAGCGAGAAACCATCCAGGTCAGGCCGGGTTGGCGGGTTCGGTCCGGACGCGCTGGGCGACGTCGCGCAGTTTGATGTTGTGGTGCTGGGAGATGCGGCGCAGCACGCTG
Source organism: Streptomyces sp. NPDC047043 (assembly GCF_040644055.1). Lineage (NCBI taxonomy): Bacteria > Bacillati > Actinomycetota > Actinomycetes > Kitasatosporales > Streptomycetaceae > Streptomyces > Streptomyces sp. NPDC047043. Next base: position 85,787 of record NZ_JBEYVO010000021.1, on the reverse strand, counting down.
AAGGCCTCGTCTGCGCTCAGCCCGTGGCGTTCCATGAGGATGCCCATGGCCTCGCCGATCGCGTGGCGGGTCTCCATGGCGTGCTCGAGCTGGTCGATGGTGCGGGCGTCGGCCAGGGCGACAGCCGCGTGGGAGGCCAGCAGCCAGCCGGCGGTCTCGACGTCCTTCCCGAAGGCGCCGGGCCGGCGGGCGTAGAGGTTCAGCGCGCCGAAGTCGTCGTTGTCGGTGTAGAGCAGCAGCCCGGTCATGCTGCCGATGCCCAGCGGGCGGGCCGCCTCGGCGAACCGCTGCCAGGCCGGCCGGGGCCGGCTCAGGTCCGCGATGCGGTAGACGCGCTCGCCGTCCTTGTGCCGGGCCAGATCGAAACAGGGTCCCTCGCCCAGCTCACCCTGCAGACGGTCGCACTCCTGCACCGCGCTCCCGCAGGCGGCCAGGGTCACGGCCCGGCCCTTGCGCACCGCCAGGATCCCGGCCGCGTCACAGCCCTCCACCAGCCTCACCGCGGACGCAGCGATCTCATCCAGCGTCGCCTGAAGAGAATCCTGAGCCAGCAGATCCCGCGCGAGCCGCGCCATCTGCTCGGCAAACTCCCGCCACTCCACCGTCACCACCCGCCTCCGCCCTGCCGGTGCAGCCACCGTACGCCGACCCCGCCGCATCCCCCCGGCCATTCCACGACCCAGCCCACACAAAAACCATGCGTGACCGCTTCTTCCAGGGCATCCGAAATGAACCTTGTGGAGGAAGATTTCGGCACGTGCCCGAATAGGACGCCATATTTGGGTGCAGCAGATGAAGGGTGTAACACGGCAGTCCTCATTGGGCGCTGACGTAAGGAGAATCGGGCCGCTGGCCGAGGTCGGATATCGGCTTCGGGGTGACCTGCCGACAGAACATGCACAGATCGGAATACCTCGTGAACAGCACCGACCCGGTTTCCGGATACCAGACCTACGAAGAGCCTTCAGCGCCCCACCGCCGCGCGCGCAGCCAGCACACCGGACGACGGGCAGCCCTTGCGATCTGCACGATCGCCGACGTGGCGGCCGGTTTCCTGGGGCTGTGGATCGTGCTCCACCTGCTCGACGCGAACCGGGCGAATCCGTTCGTTGAATTCGTGCAGGGAACGGCGGACTGGCTGTCCGGATGGGCACAGGACATTTTCACAATGGACACGGAAGGCCTACGCGTTGTCCTCAATTACGGCCTCCCGGCCGTCATCTATTTGGCGATCGGCCACGGGATCGCAGTCCGGCTCAACCGGGCCTGACAGCCCTACAGCCCGACGCGGGACTCCGGCGTGAACAGCCAGACACGCAATCCCGCAATGCGTGATCGCGCGGGTTTTCCGCACGACTGCTGGGCGCGTTGCGCCGAACGGAAAAGATCACGACAACGAAAAGGATCATGCCGTGGCACGCATCCCCGGCGAAGCCGATCACTCCCCGATCTATGAGGACCTGGTGCGGGAACGAGGTGACGTCGTGGCGGAGGCCCAGACGGCCGCCGAGCACACCCAGCACCAGGCAGCACAACTGCTGGGCAGCCACCACGCCGACCTTCCCCACCGGCGCCAGGCGTAACAGGCGGCGCAGGCGCCGCTTTTGACGGCAATGCGCCCTTGAACGCTCGTCACGCCTGCGAGAGACAGGAAGCCCCGGGCAATCTCACCAGGGTGCCGACCGGGCACCCTCTGGCTGAGCCGGGCCAAGGCTCTGGGACGAGGATGGGGCTGTGCCCACGATAGTTGTTGAGATCCACGTGCCGTTGTCGCCGGCACCGCACCTGCCGGACGACGCCTACCCATATCCCTGGATCGAGGAGATCGAGGACTTCCTTTCCGACCTCGAAGGCCAAGGCGACATCGAGGTCTTCGACGACGCAGAGCAGGACGAGGACGCCTACCTCTTCTTCGTCACCGGAGCAGGTGAAGACGACCTCCTGGCGGTCGCGTCCCGCCTAGCCACACTGCCTGGAGTCCCTGCGGGGACGTTCGCGGTCGTCAGCGACGGCGAGGCCGAGGAGTTCGGACAGGGACGACGAGTGGCACTCCCGCTGCCCGAGGCCTGAGGAGGTGCTGTTGGCGACCTGGCCGCCGCCTGCCAGGGGCCATCGCCGACACCGCCACACCGATGCCGAACCGCAGTGCACGCACGCCCATACGCCAGCTAGAACACGCTGGCCAGTGGTTCTGCCTTGATGCGGCGCCCGTGCCGCCACAGGCGCATTCCGCCGACCACGTGGGTACCCGGACAAAGGCTTCGCGCAGATACCCGTCGAGGCCTGAAGCAAGCGGATGTGACGAGCGATGCAGCACCATGAGTTCCTTGCCCGCGTACGCGAGCTCGGCGAGTACGGCAGCCAGGAGGAAGCCGCCCACATCACCGAAGCCGTCCTGCGCGTGCTGGCCCAGCGGATCAGCCCCGGCGAGGTCGACGACCTCGCCTCCCAGCTGCCCGGACCGCTCGGGTCGATGCTGACCAGCGCCAAGCCGCAGCAGGCCGAGAGCTTCGGCATCGAAGAGTTCCACCGCAGGATCGCCCAGTCCTGAGCACCCTCGCCGACGCGGTCAGCGGCGGCGAGCTCAACCAGATCCTCAGTCGGCTCCCCTCCGGCTACGCCGTCCTGTTCGGCAAGGCCGACCTCACCGGCTGACACGCCACGCCATGAGCCCGACACCTCAAGACGGCCACGGAGCAGCCATCAGCCCGCGGCCATCCCGCTGGCACTCCCTACGCTGCCCGGTCACTCGCCGGCCTGACAGGAGAGCCGGTATCCCTGACCCGGTACGGGGTGTGGCGGCTTGCCCGATGCGCGGATCCGGGTGCGCGCCCTGCACGAACGGGCCGGGGGCCGGGCGGGCCGGGCGCAGGGCCCAACGGCCCTAGCGCCCACCAGTTCGACAGAGAGACCGTCGACTGTCCGGCAACGTGCCACCCTGCCGGCAGCTTCGGGGAGGTGCCGTGAAGAGCGAGTCCCGTGTCATCTCCGCGGCGCGGATGATCGAGCTGGGCCGCGAGGAGTGCCTGGCCCTGCTGGCCGGCGTTCCCATGGGCCGCATCGGCTTCACCCAGCGGGCGCTGCCGGTGATTCGCCCGGTCAACCACCTGGTCGACGGCGATGGCGTCGTCATTCGCACCCACGGCGGATCGGCGCTGCTGCACAACACGAGCGTCGGCCAGGTCGTGGTCTACGAGGCCGACCAGATCGATCCCCGCACGCGTACCGGCTGGAGCGTGATGGTCACCGGCCCGGCCACCCGGATCACCGCGCCGGCGGAGGCAGCCCGCTACCGGCACCTTCTCATCCCCTGGATCGACAGGGACATGGACCACATCATTCGCATCTCCGCCGAGCTCGTCACCGGCTACCGCCTCGATCAGGGACGATGAGCATATGGATCCGGACCGAAGCCGTCAGACCCTGATGCGGCAGAGGGCCGAACAGATGTGTGAGGCGGCCCGCGCAGCCGCCGTCCAGGCCTCGGCCCTGAGCACGGCCACGGCCGTCACCCGCCTGGCCGCACAGCGGATGCGCAGCGACAACCAGCGCATGCTCGCCGCCGCCCGCACCGGACCGCAGAAGAGTCCTGACGCCGCTCCTGCACTCAACTCATACTGAAACGATCAGTTAAGGCCTGTTCTGAGTTCTGGTCATGTGACTGGTCGGAGGCGGCGGATCCAGATGACGGCGCCCCGTAAGCGCAGTCCGGCCTGGTGGCGTTCGGGGCAACCGGCCTTGTTTGGCCTCCCAGCTGTCGTTCCCAGCTGTACGTCACCGCAGGTCAAGCAGCGGACGTGTTTGCCCTGAGATCCTCCAAGGGATCTCTGGGCGGCTGGTGGGTCACAGGCCTGATCGCGGGCTACTGGAGGAGAACCACCTGCGGCTCCGCGTCGCCGCTGCCGACCCGGCCGCACACGCCGCTGTCACCCAGATCCTCGTGACCTGGGTCCGACAACTCCAAGATGACTCCCTCGTCTTCGACGGCTACCTGCCCGAGATCGGCCGGTATGGCACCGGCGCCGCGACGCCGGCCGCCGAGGACGTCTTCACCGCCGACAGCAACACCGTCCACTACGCCCTGGCCGACCTCCCGCACGCTGACCGGCGCGTGCTGGCCGCGCTCGGCATGATCGACAAATTCGGCGGCGCCCGGGGCCCGGCCGAGGCGTTCGGCGGGCGTAGACAGCGACGATCCTGCTGGCGCCGACTCGACCCGGCTGGCAGACCCTGCTCGCTCTGGCCACCTGCGCAACGGCGACACCTTCTCGCCCGGCCGCTGAATTCCAGGTCGGGGTTGCCAAGCTGCGCTGCAGCCCCCTCCCGGACGACCGCAATGCTGCAGGCCATCCTCGTTCTCCACTACGTCGGAAACCCGACCTACCAAGGATGAGAAACGCTCAGCCATGCCGACCGACCCTGGTGATGAGTTTTCGCGCCCGCACCCGTCACACCTACGACGGGACACGACGAGGCGGAAGGATGACGTAATGAATACGGACACGCGGCTGGAGGAGCTGGGCGTGATCGGGCTGGGCGAGGTCGACGAGCCGACGTTCTCGGGGCTGGCGGAGCGGCACCGGCGGGAGCTGCACGTGCACTGCTACCGGATGCTCGGGTCGTTCGAGGACGCCGAGGACACCGTGCAGGAGACCTTCCTCCGTGCCTGGCGGCGGCGGGAGACCTTCGAGGGGCGGTCGACATTCCGGGCCTGGCTGTACCGGATCGCCACCAACGCTTGCCTGGACCTGCTCGCCAAGTGCCGCCCGGAGCCTGCGACCGGCGGCGAAGTGCAGTGGCTGCAGCCCTACCCGGACCGGCTGCTCGACGAGCTGCCCGCGGACGACGCGGACGAGCCGGAGACCGTCGCCGTCGCGCGGGAGACGATCGAGCTGGCATACCTGGTCGCAGTCCAGCACCTCGCGCCGCGCCCGCGCGCCGTGCTCATCCTGCGGGATGTGCTCGGCTGGCCGGCGAAGGACGTCGCGGAGGCCCTCGGGGACTCCGTCAACTCCGTGAACAGCGCGCTGCAGCGGGCCCGTGCCGGCATGCGGGAGCACCTGCCCGCCGAGCGGCAGGACTGGACCGGCGGCCAACAGGACGCCGGGACGCGCGAGCTGGTGCGCCGCTTCACCGACGCCAGCGTGGCCACGGACATCCCGGCGCTCGCTTCGATGCTGCGCGACGACGTCCGCTGCTCGATGCCGCCCACGCCGGGCCTGTACGTCGGCCGCGACGCGGTGGTGAACGACTGGGTCGAGGACGGCTTCGAGGGCATGAAGGGCCTGCGCGCCGTCCTCACCTCCGTGAACCGGCAGCCCGCCGTCGCCTTCTACCTCTGGCAGGACCAGGAGGGTGCGTACCTGCCGCTGACGATCGACGTCCTGCGCGTCACCGGCGGGGCCATCACCGAGATCGTCACCTTCCACGACGACCGGTTCCCGCGGCTCGGGCTACCGGAGCGCCTGCCGGCCGACGGCACGGAGTAGCCCCGGGTGTGGACGCTCGCGCTGCGCGGTGGCGCGCGTGTCACGGTGGTCGCGGCCGAGTGGTGCGACGCGTTGGGCGTTGTCACCCGCGGGCGGATGCAGCTGCAGCTGCACGACGGCGAGCCCGGGCCGGTCCTCGGACACGGGGCCGGCTTCTGGCTCCGCGGCATTAGCCGTCCGCGCCGTGCGGAACCCCGGCCGTCGCACGGCGTGGGAGCGCATCGTCACCCCCAGGGCCAGGACCACCGCATGCCAGTCAATACACCCCGTAGGCCAGTTGCCGAACGATGGAGGAACGGCATGAACAGCATGAATGACACCGGGGTTGTCGCAAGCCCGGCATCGGGTCAGACCAGCCACACCCACCGATTCCGCAGGCTCGCCCGCACCGGCTTCATTGCCACGCTCGCAGCGATGCTGACCACCACCCTCGCCGCCGCGCTTGCCCAGGCCGTTGGCGTCGACTTCGAGGTCCCCGACGGTGGCGAGACGATCCCGTTGTCCGGGTTCGCCGCGGTGACCGGCTTTTTCTCGGTCGTGGGCATCGTCATTGCTGTCGCTCTTCTTCGTTGGAGCCCTCGCCCCGCCAAGCGATTCGTGTGGACGGCAGTGTCGCTGACCGCGATCTCGTTGGTCCCGCCCCTCGTCTCCGGGGCAAACACCGCCACTACCACCGCCCTCCTCGGGCTACACCTCGTCGCTGCGACGGTAATGATCCCTACCCTGGCGCGGAGCCTCCGCACCCGAACCGATTGACGATCCCGCAACGGGACAACGCGCGGCGCAAGGGGGTGCGCCGGTCAGGCGTTGAGTACACCGGTAGCTGTCGTGCGCGGGCCAGGCCGGGTGGTGTGCTCCAGCGCGGCGAACAGATGCATCTTCCGGTCCTTCGCCCTGGCCGCGCTACGTAAGTTGGCGTCCTCAGGGTGCCGTTTTACCCATGTCGAGAGCCTGCGCTACGGTACCCCCCTCGTAGCTGGCGCGGGTGCGCGTACGAGAGGGTACGGGGGATCACCTTGCCCTTCGCCGATCGGCCCGTCATCCCGGGGCCTTTCATCCGTTGCCGGAGACTTTGACGCGGGCCCGGGATCGCCCTCGATCCGCTGCGCGCATTCCCGAGGCGCAATGCCATGCACCGCGTGCCCTTCGTACTGTCGTTCCGTATTGCAAGGAGCCCCTGATGGCGAGCAAGGAAGAAATCAAGGCTGCGATCCACACGGCTTTCGACACGGCCGTGCCGGACGGCGCGAGTTACACCAAGGTCTACGCCTCGGACATGAAGCAGAAGAACTTCATCGTCTACCGCAGCACTACGATTTACAACTACGCGGTCGGCTTCAAGCCGGGCAGCACCGAGTTGGTGGTCGTCCCCGTGGACGAGCGTGACGGCACGATCATCGCAGGCACGCCGGTGACGATTACCGACGCGAACCGGGGTGCCGTAAAGAAGCGGGATCTCCAGGGGCGCTTCCAGGTCTCGACGAGGGACGGTGAGAAGTTCCGGTTGCTCGTCATACCGTCCGTGCCGAAGATCGCGGCTGGGTTCTATCAGTTGCCGGTGGACCAGAAGGAGGAGTACGAGGCGTTCCAGGCGGTCAAGGCCCTGATCTGCGCCTGACGGCCACTGGGTGGGGCTACAGGCCAGGACTTCGGCGTGGTCGCGGGTTGAGCGGGTGGCCCCGATGTGTGTTGGTAATGGTCCGAATGCGGGGCAGGCACGGGCTTCCAGGATCACATGGGTGTCGAGTCCAGTGATACCTACGGAAGTCAGTGCCTGCCGACGTATCTGCTCCGATTCCGCTCGTCCTTAGCCAGCTCTGCGATGAGCCTGATGCTGCCCAGGACGAACTGCCTTGGCTGCTGGCCCGGTTGGACGAGGTTCCCGACCTCCAGCAAGCCGCGCGGCGTGTGCCATGGTCAGGTGTACGTGCCGGCACTTGTGGCATGTGCAGGGCTGACCGGCGGTCCTGGACCGCCTCGGCGCGCGCCGCTGCCCGCTGAGCGGCACCCGGCCGGTGCCGTGCGAGACGACCCGGCACCCCGCGATCGCGAGACGTCGCCAAGCTGCCCGGTGAATGGCACGGTTCACGCCGCCCCGGCAGTTCGCGGACGCCCGCCCGGACCAGAACTGACCCTGGCCCAGGTGTCCTCGGCGGTGACCAGTGAGCTTCTTCACCCAGTCCGGGCATCCGCTCCAAGGATGCCCGGAACCAGTCGGTCTGGGTCGGGCACCTGCCTACCGGACGTCGACGAAGTCGCCGGGCGCCGTTGCCGAGCCGGTGGTGGCGGTGCCGGCGAAGACGAAGCGGTAGTAACCGTCGGAGACGGCCTTGGTGGTGGTGCTCAGGGTGCCGGTGCTGCTGGTCTTCACCGTCTTGAGGGTGGTGTAGGTGCTGCTGCCCTTCTTGCGGAACTGCAGCTGCACAGGCTGGGTCGCATAGCCCGCGTACTTGCCCGTGGTCCAGTTCGCGCGGCTCAGCTTGCCGGTGACCGTGATGGTCTTGCCCTTCTTCACCGGTTCCGGGGAGGCGTTGGCGGTCAGCTTGGCGGCGCGCTTGATCTTGGTTCTGGCGACGTCGTCGTTGTAACTGGCGTTCGCATACAGGTCGTAGGCGCCGAGGAAGAGTTTCCAGGTCCCCGCGGTGCCGTTGCCGTCCTTGAAGGCGACCGCGGGGTCGATGGTGAAGACCGTCTTGCAGCTGTAGCTGTAGCCGCCCTGCACCGTCGTTTCCGTGCAGGTGGGGTCGTCGTCCGACGCCAGGGCGCCGGTGATGGTGTCCGTGCTCGAACTGTCGGTGCCCTGCCACAGGAAGGCCTGGGTGACGGCGACGCCTTCCTCGTCGAAGGCGGTGAACGTGACCGTGACGGCCTTCTTGCCCGTCACGCCGAGGACGATGTCCTTGCCGCCGTTGACGACTCCGTCCGTGAAGGTGGTGCCGCCCAGCGAGTCCTTCGGCTGGACGCTCTTCGAGGCGAAGGCTCTGAGACCCGTCGACGCCCCCGGGTGCTCCGCTGCCTGGGCGGCGCCTCGCGGAACAGCGAGCGCCGAGAGTACGACGGCGCTTGAAACGACAGTGGCCGCAGCGCGTATACGCATGTGATCTCCCCATGGTGAGGTCGAGAGGCCCTGCCGAACTGTCCTCACGGCAGGGCCTGTTGATGGCATATATCGTACATGTGTATGAATCTGAATCGGCTCGGAACACGCCCGGACCCTGCAGGAACTCATGGCGGGGGAGAGCGGAGGATGTCGCCGAGGTCGTAGCTGCAGTCGGCGACCCGTTTCGACCGGAAGTCCACCGTGGCGCGGCCCGAGTAGCCCGCTGCGCCCTCGCGGGGGTGGGCTTGCCGGCGGCCCCGTTCGCAACTCCGTCCACCAGGCACGTGTTGGTGCCCCAGTGTCATCGCCCGGAGGGCGACCTAGCGGGCGGACAGCGAGGTCGCCGGCTCGGCGTGGCCCGTGCTGCGCCCGGTATGTCTTGACGGTCGGCCCGTTGATCGGTATGTACATGCCAGAGGATTGGTATGGACCAACCCTGCGGCTTCACGCGCCGACCGGCGCCCACCCCCCAGTGGAGGCAGCACATGCGAAGACCGTCGGTACTTCTCACCCTGTTCGCCGGGCTGCTTCTGCTGGTCCTGGCTCCACCCGCCGCCGCGGCCACACCGACCGCCGCGTTCTCCAAGACGTCCACGTGGGAGGGGGGTTACCAGGGCGCGTACACCATCACGAACGCGGGCAGTACCGCCCTGTCGGGCTGGAGCGTCGAGTTCGACCTTCCCTCCGGCACCACCGTCGGCTCGTACTGGGACGCACTGCTCACCCAGAGCGGCAACCACTACACCTTCAAGAACCGTGAGTACAACGGCACACTGGCGCCGGGTGCGTCCGCGTCCTTCGGCTGGGTGTCCAACGGCACCGGTACGCCCACCGGCTGCAAGCTCAACGGCACGTCCTGCACGGGTGGTTCGAGCACCGACACCACGCCTCCCAGCACCCCGACCGGAGTGACTGTCGGCTCCGCGACCAGCTCAGCCCTGACCGTGCGCTGGGGCGCCTCGACCGACGACTCGGGCTCCGTCGCCGGTTACGAGATCTCGCGTGACGGCGGCACGCCCGTGAGCGTCACCGGCACCTCGTACACGGCCACCGGGCTGCAGGCCGGCACGAGTTACTCCTTCCGCGTGCGGGCCCGCGACGCCGCGGGCAACGTGTCCGGCTACTCCACGGCTGTCACCGGCACGACCTCCGCAGGCGGTCAGCAGCCGAGCGGCGGTCTGTCCACCGCGCCGTACATCGACATGGGAGCATGGCCCACACCGAGCATGCCGGGGATGGCTTCGGCGAGCGGGGTGAAGAGCTACACGATGGCTTTTATCACCGCCTCCGGCTGCAGGGCCATGTGGTTCAACGCCTATGACCCACGCGACGGTTGGGCCAAGGACCAGATCGACGCCATCCGGGCCGGCGGGGGAGACGTCAAGGTCTCCTTCGGCGGCGCCAGCGGCATCGAACTGGCCCAGGCATGCAACTCGGTGGACGCGCTGTATGCCGAATACAACGCAGTGGTGACCGCCTACAGCCTGAAGTACGTCGATTTCGACATCGAGGGCGCGGCTACCGCGGACCCGGCATCCGTCACCCGCCGCTCCCAGGCCTTGGCGCGCCTGCAGCAGAACCACCCGGGCCTGCGGATCTCGCTGACGCTGCCCGTCCTTCCGGAGGGGCTGACCTCGGACGGCCTGAACGTGGTCAAGGCGGCGCGCGACGCCGGGGTCGACCTGGACGTGGTGAACGTGATGGCCATGGACTACTACCGCAGCGTCGATTACGGCGACGCGGCCGTCCAAGCCGCCCAGAGCACCTTCACCCAGCTGAAGTCGCTGTATCCGGGCAAGACGGATGCCCAGGTCTGGGCGATGGTCGGAGTGACGCCGATGCTCGGCCAGAACGACGACGGCCACGTCTACGACCAGGCCGACGCCCGCCAGTTGGTCTCCTTCGCCCAGGGCAGGCATCTGGGGGAGCTCGCCTTCTGGGAGGCCACCCGGGACCGAAACGCCTGTACGGGCGCGCTGTACCAGTGCACCAACATTCCGCAGTCTCCCTACGAGTTCGGGAAGATCTTCGCCGCCTACACCGGCTGAAGCTCCGTACGCGCGCTGCCCTGAGCAGGTGCGGACGGCCTCGGTCGATGGAATGGTTCTGGCCGGTCGGATGCGACACGTTGCTGTCCGACCGGCCAGGCATGACACGGATCGCGGTGCGCAGGCCCTGGCCGCCTCGCTGCGGAGGATGTGCACAGAGCGCGAGTTGGGCGCGACGGCGGCCGGGCAGCCTTCTGGCGCGCTGTGTGAGTCAACTCTGCCGCGCATCTCCCGAGGTGAGCCACTCGATCGCTGAGCGCTCTTTCCACCGACGAGGATGCGGTCGTGTGATCACGTGGCGTCGGGCGACTGCCACGTGGCCCTGACCAGTGCCCGTTCGGTGCCGACCAGGTACACGGCCGCGGCGAGCCAGGCGCGCGCGTAGCCCTCCGGGTCTGCCTCATCCGTGCGGCCGAAGACATCGCGGCTACGGCGATCCGCCTGGGCGACGAGCGCGTCCGCCAGGTCCGCCGCGGTCCCGAACCCGGCGCGCCGCAACGCCGCGGCACCCCCGGCCCGTTCACCGTCGCGTGCAGGCTGGACGGCCGCTCTGCGACCGCCGGAAACGGCGACCTCGACCAGGGTCCGCAGCCGCCACAGCGGTGCCTCGGCCACGGGGTCGGGCGGGATTCGAGGCAGCCCGGCTGCCGTCGGCAGTGCTGGGGCCGGTGGCAGGTGGGCGCCTTCGAGCCGGTCGTAGCCGAGATCGGCGCGGCCCATCCACTCGCCCGGCAGGCGCAGGGTCGATGTGCTGTCGTCGGGCACCGGGCCGACTGCGAGCGGTCGCAGTGTGGCGGCTCGGTCGGGGTCCAGGCGGCCGACGACGCGCAGCCGCAGCCCGGGCCGGGACGCCAGCCGTCGGAAATTCGCGGTGTGGGCGAGGCCGGGGTGGCTGTTGGACGGCACGAGCCGGATGAGGAGGCCGTCCGCGTCCGTCTGGCCGTGGATCAACTCCCGTGCGAGCAAGTGGTCATCCATCGCGCCGATGATGACCAGATCGCAGCCGATCAGTTCGCCGACCGTCTGCCCGGCCCTCTCCGCGTCGGCCACCGCAGCACCCCCGAGCCGGGCCGTCACCGCCTCGGCGAGCGGTCGCGTGCACAGGGCGGCCAGCGGGCCGGACGTCCAGGACAGGCCGGTGACCGGGGTCGCCCGGACGCCCTTGCCGGCGCCCAGACGGCCGTCCGGTGACAGCGTCGCACCGGAGATCAGCAGGCCGCCACGGGAGAGCTGGGCGTGGTCGAGGGTGCCCGAACCGAGCGCGACGGGGGCGGTGGCGGCTCCCCGCGCGCGGGCGGGCCCGCCGGGCTTGACGTCGGCGAAGGTGAACCAGCGTCCGTCGTCCGAGGCGAGATGGGTGACCACACCGGCATAACCGGTGGCCGAGATCACCGGCTCCCTGCACACGCCATGCACCCGCAGACTGCCTTCCGGCCGGTAGCTGCGGCGAGCGGTGCCGATCAGGACCGGGTCCGGGTCGGCCGCCGCCAACAGACCGGCGATGAGCAGGAGTTCGCGCAGACTGGCGACCAGGTCGGTCAGCCGGTGGCCGGCATGGCGGGCGCGGGCGCCGCGCAGTCCGCGCACCACGCGCAGGGCGGCCGCCTCGGCGCGGTGGAGCCCGGCGAGCCGGGCCGTGTGCGCCGCCCGCAGCAACTCGGCCTGCGCCACCGCACCCGCGGCGGGCACCCCGGCGGCCAGTGCCGCGGCCGCGGCCTCCCACAGCGAGGTCGCCGCGTCCACCTGCCCTTCGGTGGGAGCTGCCGGCGGAGTGGCCTGCACTGCGGCTTCGTCGAGACCCGGCGCGGGCACGACATCGTGGACAACAACCCGGCTGCCGTCCGCCTCTTTCACCGGCCCGGTGCCGGCTGGACCACCGGACCGCTCGGCGATGGTGGCCATGTCGCCGACCGTGTCGGGGTCGGCCACCGGGCAGGCGCCCAGGACGGCGGCGCGGTGCAGACACCGGGGCGCCAGCAGACAGTTGCAGACCGCCTGTTCGGCGTCGGTGACCGCGCCGGAAGGACCGGGAGTGAGGATGACCTCGGCGTCCTCGCCGCACCGCACACGCCGTACGGCGCCCTCGACGGCGACGGGCGTGGCCGCGTACGTCTCGACGGCGGCGTCCAGCTTCTTGCGCAGCCGTGAGGTCAGGCCCTCCACGGCGGCGGCGACCACCTCGGGTGCCACCGGGGGCAGTTCGGGGTTCATCGGGACTCTCCGCGCAGGCGGTCGCCCACCCAGCGGGCGAGGGCGAGGGGGCTGAGGGCGGCGACCGGCATTCCGGCCGCGACGAGTTGCTGGGCGATGGGCACGGAGTAACGAGGGGTGCCCGTGTCGTCGAGCGCGGCGCAGCCCATCAGATGCACCCCGGAGCCCGCGAGGGCCCGTACCTCGCCAAGGAGTCCGCCGAGCGGATACCCCTCCTCGAAGTCGCTCACCACCACGACGAGGGTTCGGCTGGGCACGGTCACCAGGCGACGGGCGTGGGCCAATCCGGCCGCGATGTGGGTGCCGCCGCCGACCCGCACCTCCAGGAGCAGGGACAGCGGGTCGTCCACCCGGTCCGTCAGGTCGATCACGTCCGTCGAGAACGCCAGGAAGTGCGTGCTGAGCGCGGGCACGCCGCCCAGCACCGCGGCCGTCAGCGCCGACCAGATGACGGAGGCCTCCATCGACCCGGACACGTCGACCACCAGGATCAGCCGCCAGTCCGCCTCCTTGCGGGAACGGGTGCTGAAAACCGGTCGCTCCGGGACGATCAGGGTGCGGCCGTCGGCCGTTCTACGGGTGTGGGCCAGGTTGGCCCGCAGGGTGCGCGGCAGGTCGATCCGGCCCCCTGGACGGCGGGTCGGACGCGGGGTGGCCAGACCGGTCAGCGCCGGGCGCATCCGGGTGGCCAACTCCTTGGCCAGTTCGTCGATCAGCCTGCGCACCAGCGGCCGCAGCCGGGCCAGTTGCTGTTCGGGCATGCCGCCTGCCAGCGACAGCACGGAGGTCAGCAGGTCGACCGAGGGGCGTACCGACGTGGGGTCGAGCTCGGCCAGAACGTCGCTGCGGCCCCGGTCGGCGGCGCGTGCCAGGACCTCCTCGCGGACCTCCGCGCCGAACAGGGCCTGCAGCTCCTCGGCCCACTCGCGGGCGGTGGGGAAGGAGGCGTCCTGGCCGCCGCCACGGCCGCCCTCGCGGCCGAGATCCGAGGAGCCCTCGCCGCGGCCGGTGCCGTACAGCTCGTCGAGCGCGTCCGCGTAACGGCGGGCGTCCGATGGCAGTCTGTCGCTCTCCCGGCCGAGAAGAAGCCGCCAGCGGTCGGCGGGAGAGAGCCGAAGTACGCCGGCAGAGGCGTCCGGTGGGGGGTGTTCGACGGCGGACTCGGCTTCTGCGGCCGGACAGTGCACGGGCCGGGACAGGTGTGTGCCGAGGGGCAACCGCAGGGACTCGACCGCCGTACGGCCCGCCGTGTCCGCGGCCGCCCACAGGGCCAGGAGGCGCGGCGAGGCGCCGAGGGCGAGGTCGAGACGGTCCCCCAGATGTTCGGTCACCGTGTGCAGCAGCCGGTCGCGGCCGGCCGGGCTGAGCGTGTCGAAGCCGCCGCGCAGGGCGGGCAGCCGGTCAAGGAAGCCCTGGTCGGTCAGCGTGTCGATCCGGTCGAGGAGCGGGTCGAGCGCGGTCGGCGTCGACTGCAGCAAGGGGGCGGCCCCGACCAGCAGTCCGGTGAGCCTGCGGGCCAGTGCGTGCCGCGCGTCGGGGCCGGTCGCGCTGTCGATCCAGCCGGCGGCGCGGGCGCCGAGGGTGTCGGCGCCATCGAGGTCGAGCAGGACCCGGGCGGCCACAGCGGCCCCCTGGACGAGCGGGGACGCGGTATCTGCGAGCTCGCCCAGGGCCCTGTCCATGCGCAGTCCCAGGCGATGTTCACCGGCGCGCGAGGCCAGGGCGACGAGCGCCGCGGCCTCCTCCGGATCATCGCTGCCCGCCAGGCCCGGCAGGGACCGTACGGCCGCCTCCAGAAGGTCGGCGGCGAGCGTGGCCGCCGTCTGACGGCCCTCGGGCGTGCAGCCGGGCAGATGGCCCCGGCGCAGCGCCTCCAACAGATCGAGCGCGGTGAGGATCTCGGGGAGCGTGGCGGCGGCGGGCAGCACCTCGGCGGCGTCGGCCAGCCGCTCGGCGACCAGCGCGGGCAGGTCGCAGCGCGCCGCGTCCCGAAGGCCCGTCAGCACGAGGGCGCAGGTGGGCCCGCCGTCCACCGACCCCCTGCGGAAGGTCTCCCGCAAGGTGCCCTCGGCCGCCAGAGCCGCCGTCACGCCCCGGATGCCGGCCAGGTCCAGCCGTACCGGGACGGACGGCGTCCACGACAGCCGCCACCGGGTGGTGAGCGCGGCCGCGTCCCCCGTGCCGGCCACCTCCAGGGGCTCGCCGTAGCCGGTACCGCACACCGCGAGCCGCTGCAGGAGGATCTCGCGACGGTGGTCGAGGACCGAGCGCAGCGGGTCGAGCCGCAGATCGCGCGGCGCGGGATCGTCCGGGCCCGGCAGCCGCAGCGCGGTGAGCTCGGCCTCGACGGACGGGCCCAGACCGGAGCGCGGTGTACCCGGCGCGATCCGCCCGCGGTCGGCGCCGACCAGTACCACTTCCAGAGCCCGCGCGAGGGCCCGGCCACGACCGAGCGGCTCGCCCTGCCCCAGCACCGTTGTCAACGCCTCCAGCACCTCACCCCGGCCCGGGGCAGCGAGCCCACGCAACCGGGCCAGATCGCCAGCCACGCGCAGCGTCTCGCGTGCCTCACCCGTCCCTGCGGTGTGGCCGGCCGCACGCAGCTGACGGCACACATCGGTGATGGCCCGCGCGGCGGCGTCGAGCAGCAACGCGGGATCGCCCCCGGAGGTGAACACCGCCTGCTGCCAGCGCGGGTCGCGGATGCCGGCCGGATAACCCGAACGGGAGTCCAGGAGATCGAACGCGTACGGGACCAGGGAGGTGACGACGGGTGAGATCTCCCCGGCGAGGGACGATCCAGCCGGTGCCGCCTCATGAACCTCCGCACTCCCACCCGTAATCCTCGGCCGCTCCTCCTCCGCCCACTGTGTCAACGCCGGGGCGTGGAAGGCGCCGACGACCGCTGCGACCCGCCGTCCACCGGCCGCCGCCAGGGCGATCGTCTCCCGCATGTGCGCCTCACGCGCCAGGTCCACCACAGGCACGCCGCCCGACGCTGCGGCGTCCCGGCGCAGCGCCCAGCCAACGCCCAGGGCCGCCCGACGTATCGCCTCGGGGGCACACCCCGGGGCGAGGACTTCCACACTGCGGTCCCACATGTCGTCCCCGTCGCGACCGGTCCCCGCCGCAGTGAGCGCCTGCGCGAAGGACGTGGGCGCGGGCCGGCGGGGTGCCTCGGTGAGCGCAGCGTCCGTGTCCCCGGCCGGGGCCGCGGCCGGACCCGCGATGGTCCACCGTGGATCGGCCATCGGCAGATCGCAGCAGACCACCTCCACCCCACGCTCCCGCGCCCAACGCAGCGCGGCGAGCTCGGGGGAGAAGTCGGCGAACGGATAAAAGCCGAGCCGCCCGCCGTCGCCGGCACCCGCCAGTGCCACCGGGGCGACGGTGCCGGGCGCACCGAGATGCGCCAGCCATGGCTGGAAGTCGACCGGCAGCTCCACGCACACCACCTCGGCGCCCGCCGCGTCCAACAGGGTCGGCACAGCGGCGGCGATCGCGGGGCTGTGGTGCCGTACGCCCAGCAGGTAGGGCACCACGGAGTCGGCGAGGACGGCGAGCGCCGCCCTCGGGTCCTGAGCGATGGTCACCGAAGGTTCTCCCGCAGGTCCCACAGCCGGCGCCAGGTCGCCGACCCGTCCTCGGCGCGGCGGCGCACCGGGCCGTCCCAGTAGCCCAGCAGCCGAGCGTGGTCCGCCGGGTCGTCCTTGCGGACCACGCCCAGCAGGTGACCGGGGACGAGGTCGAGGGAGTCCCCGCCGGGTAGATAGGCGGCGGCCACTCCGAGGGAGGCGGCGACCTGCACCGCCTCCGCGGTGGACATGACCGTGCCCGGGCGCTCCACGTCCCAGCCCTCGGCCGAGCGCCCGGCCCGCAGGTCGCGGAAGACGGTCACCAGGACGTCGAGTACCGCGTCGTCGACGGCGAAGGCCGCCCCCGCCCGCTCGACGGCCGCCGTGGCCTGCCGTTTGACGAGCGCGGTCTCGGCGTCGACGTCCGCGATCGGGTGCACGGTCTCGAAGTTGAAGCGGCGTTTGAGTGCGGCGGACATCTCCGACACGCCGCGGTCGCGCAGGTTGGCGGTGGCGATGACGGTGAACCCGGGGGCGGCGGCGACCTGCGCGTCGTGCGTGCCGGACAGCTCGGGCACGCTCATCCGCCGGTCGGAGAGGATCGACACCAGGGCGTCCTGGACTTCGGGGAGGCAGCGGGTGATCTCCTCCACCCGGGCCACCTGTCCTGAGCGCATCGCGGACAGTAGGGGCGAGTCCACCAGTGCCTGGGGTGTGGGTCCTTGGGCGAGGAGCAGGGCGTAGTTCCAGCCGTAGCGCAGGGCGTCCTCCGTGGTACCGGCGGTGCCCTGCACGGTCAGTGCGCTGGTGCCGCAGACGGCAGCCGACAGCAGCTCGGAGAGCATCGACTTGGCTGTGCCCGGTTCACCGACCAGCAGCAGTCCGCGGTCTCCGGCGAGCGTGACCACACACCGTTCCACCAGGGCGCGTTCGCCCACGAACTTGGGGGCTATGACCAGTTGGCCGGGCAGCGTCTCGTGCGGCTTGGGCAGTTTCAGTGCCTCGTCGCCGCTGCCGCAGACGAACGTGATCACCGAGCGGGGCGTCAGGAGCCAGCCGGGCGGGCGGGGGCCGTCGTCGTGGGCGGCGAGAAAGGCGAGTTCGGTGGCGTGGCGCTCTTCGGCGGGCAGGGTCTGCCGGGCCGGGAGGGCCCTCGCCGTGTCGGTCAGGGGCATGGATGTCCTTGCTCGGTAGGGCAGTTGGTCGTCAGTGCGGGGGGAGGGGCAGGGGTGCCGGAATGCGTGGGGGAGTGGCAGGGGTGCCGGTTGCGTGGGGCACCCCTGTCCGGCGTTCGTCAGCGGCGGCGTCCCCGGCGCACCCTCAGCTCCTCGAACCGGGGTGCGTCGCCGTCCCGGACCCGCTGCCAGGCCCTGCGGTACAGGTCCGCGACCGGTTCGGTCGGCACGATCACGCCGAACGACGGGTGCTCGGCGCCCGCCGCCTCGAACAGCGGCAGCTTCCAGCGCTCCAGCGGAATGCGCGGGGCCGGCTGCTCGACCCAGCCTCCGGGCAGGAAGAGCGAGCGCCCGGCTCTGGTCCGGGTGGCATCGAGGACCAGGTCGGTGGCGGCCAGTTCGGCGCGGGCGGCCTTGAGGCGGGCCGGCTTCCATCCCGTCCACCGGGCCGTCGCGCGGTCGGTCGGGTCCGGCATGGCGAGCAGCATCAGATACAGCGTGGCGGCGTCTTCACCGAGGCCGTACTCCTTGGCCGCCTCGGTCACCAGCTCGGGCACGGAGCGGCCCGGATCCTGCGGCCACCACGTGCCGTCCTTGTCCCGGCCGCCGGCGATCGGCTCGCCGGGATCGGCGAGGAGGGCCGCGAAACGGGCGTCGCGCACCAGCCGCAGGGCCACCTCGGCCGCGTAGGGCTGGTTGTCGACCCGGGCCGCGGGCAGGTAGGGGTCCTGACCGGCCTCGTCGAGCAGGTCGACCCGGATGCCCGGGGCCGGCTGGTCGTCCTGGGTGGCCATGATGACGGCGCCGTAGCGCTCGAAGCCCGGGCCCGTCTCGGTCGGGGTGCCCGCCGTCTTCCGGAACGCGGGGAGGCTGATGTACCGGTCCAGGTCGAGCATGAGCCCGGGGCCGTCCAGCCGTTGGCGCACGGCGGTGAGCAGGGGCGGCAGCGCGGCGCGGATCGGGTCGCCGGCGGGCAGCCGGTGGGCGAGCCAGGCGGCGAGGGCGACCGAGCCGACCAGGGTCTGTGCGGTGAATCCGGCCGTGTCGTCGCCGACGGGCCGCACCCGGTCGCCCTGGACCGTCCACCGCAGGTCCCGGCTGAGCTGCGGGGCAGCGGACGGGTCCAGCAGCGCGGGCAGGGCCTCCCGTACCCGCCACGGCGTGTGTCTGAGCGCGCGGACGGCGTCGCTGAGCAGGTCCTCGGGTATGGAGGGCCGCTTTCCGAGCCTGTCGTTCCACACCGCCGCGGCCGCGGCCACGTCCGGCCCCTCGGCCCACAGGCGGGCCGGGTCGGCCGGCAGCAGCGCCGCCACGACCGCGGAACGCACGGCGCTGTCGATGCCGCGCAGTTCGTCCTTGGCCACCGCCGCCGGGGCGACCTTCACACCGATGAGGGTGCGGGCCTCGGCGGTGAGGAAGCTGCGCTCGTAGACGTCGACGCGCGGCAGCCCGGCGACGATGAGCCGGGCCATCGTCTCGGTGACACCGGTGAGCCGGGCGAACTCCTCGGCGGCTTGCGGGAACCACGGCGCCGGGCCGCGCCCGGCGAGCTCGGCGAGGAAGACGCCAAGTCGGCCCCGGTGCCCGTCCTGGCCGATCGGCTCGCAGGCCAGGACTTCGTACGGCTGCGGCGTGTCGAACCGTCCCGTCGGATCGTGGAAGAGGCCGGTGAAGTCACAGTCGTCGTCATCCAGCGACCGGCGTCCGGTGACCGCGATGAACGCGCCGTCCGCCAGCGGCAGCAGCCCGCTCCACGAACCTTCCCGCCATTCGCCCGAGGGAACGCGCAGCCGGTACGCCGCAAGCCGCAGCGTCACCTTGCGCCAGCGGCCGGGCTCGCCGTCCTGCGCCAGCCCCAACCGGTCGAATCCGGCGAGCAGTTGCCCCAGAGCCGCGCGGTGCTCGTCGGACGTGGTGCAGGCTGCGGCCCGGTAGGCCAGCGCGGTCGTCCGCTCGAGCAGGGTCTCCAGCTCGGGTTGCCCGGCCGGCAGCGCGGGACCGTCGAGATGGAGGCGGACGTCCGGCTGCTGCGGTGCGGCGGCGTCGGTGAGGCCGGCGGCTTGAGTGAGCACGCGTACGGCACGGAAGACGGTGTCGGTCTCGTCGTCGCGGTTCCACCAGTAACCGCTCGACCCGCCCAGACCGCTCATCGCGTCGAGGAGCACGCTGTCCGCCGGTCCGGCCGGACCTTCGTCCTCCAGGCTGCCTTCCAGGGCCCGGGTGAGGCGGACCGCCGCCGCGTCCAGGACGGCCTGCTGCGCCGCCGCGTAGCGCACGACTCCGGCGACACCCGCCAGGAGCGCGGGATGGGTGAGGGGCAGGAGCGTACGGATCGCGTCGGGCAGCGCCTCCTGGGCGTCGTCGGCGGCGGCCGTCAGCAGAGCGGCAGCGGTGTCCCGGTCGACGCGCCGCAGTGCCTGGGAGCCCTCCGGGTCACGCGCCGTCAGGCACTCCCAGTACTGCCCCGGCGGCAGCAGCAGGGTGCCCTCGCCGAAGACACCCGGTGCGCGGTCGGTCTTCGCCCAGGCGGTGACGACGCCGTCCGCGTCGACCAGGTCGATCTGCCAGCCGTTGCGCACCACAGCGCTCGGGCGCTCGGCACCGGGGAACATCACCAGCGCGAACGGCCTGCCCACCGCGGCCGGCAGGGTGAGCGAGTGTCCGGCCAGATCCTCGGCGAGCCGGGAGCCGTCGGGAAGTTCCACCACCCGCAGGCCGACCAGACCGTCCACGGGTGCCGAGGCCGGGGCGGGGCCGGCCGTGGGGGAAGGGCGCAGTCGGCCGCCGGCGAACATGCTTCCCTCGGGGGCGTCGCGCAGTGCGTCGGCGAGGAAGGTGGGCCTGCTCATGCGTCCGCGCTCGTTGGTGGCCGGGTCGTACTCGTACCAGCCGTGCGCCTCGTGATCCTCGGAGGCGGCGTGCCACACCCAGTAGGAGGAGCCGTCAAAGAGCAGCGGCCGCTCCTCGGGCAGGGTGGTGTCCCCGGCGTGCAGGACGCCGCCACCGGTGCTGCGGCCGCCGTCGGGCAGCGGCAGGGTGAGGGGGAAGTCGCCCCGGTACCAGTCCATTTCGGTGCCGCGGGTGTGCCGGGCACCCTGCAGGCTCTCCACGCGGTCGGCGCGGGTGTGCCAGTAGCCGCGCAGGCCGTCGTTGCGGCTGTTCCAGTAGACGAGGAGGGTGCCGTCGACATGGTGGAAGCCGGGGTCCGCCTGCCGGTCGCCGGCGGGGATGCGCAGGTCGTGGGTGAGCAGGGTGCCTTCGGCGCCGATCACGCGGGCCTGGGCCTCGCCGGACACGACGAGGTGAGGCCAGGCGTCGGCGACGATCACGTCCTCCACCCGGTCCGTGGGGACGAGGCAGGCCACCGCGTCCTCCCAGGCGGGCCAGCCGAGTTCGTCGAAGAGCCCGGCCCGCAGGGTGCGCACCAGCAGGGGCGCGAGGTCGGTGCCGACGGCCTCGCGTACGTCCGCCTCGGCGAGCGACAGCGCCTCGGAGGGCAGCCACTTCAGCCGGGCCAGCGCGTCCGGCAGCTGGGGCAGACCGACCGCGGTGAACCGCTGCACGACCGTGCGTACCCACTCGGCCAGCAGTGGCCGACCGCCGGGTGAAGCCGCCAGGAGCCGGATGGCCCGCAGCCCGTGGTCGTCGTCGTCGAACCGGTCCGCGCCCCGCAGGAAGGCGTCCCGGAACCGGCCGTCGGCGCCCAGGCGCAGCAGGTCCCGATGCCCCTCGCCCAGCGCCCAGTGCGTCAGCAGCAGCGCGTCGTCCCGCTGCGGGGCGGCCACCGGAACGTCCAGGGACAGCAGCAGGTCGATCAGGTCGATGTCGTGGGTCACCTTCAACGCGCCACCGGACGCGGCGAGTTCGGCCCGCAGCCGGTCCGCCGCCCGTTCGACGAGCGGATACAGCTGAGGCATCCGGGTCGAGCCGCGCCAGGACCGGGCCTGCTCCCGGAACGCCAGGAAGCGCTCCAGCCAACCCGCCGTACCGTCCCGCGGCCGTTCCTCCTCGGACAGGGAGACGTCCCACAGCCCCGCCGTGGCGCCGGAGTCCTCCAGCACCTGTAGCCACAGCGCAGGCATCTCGTCGTCGAGACCCGCGGGGATCATGTCCAACAGGGCACCACGCACCCGCCGTTCACGCGCGGCCAGCGCCACCAGGGCTGCGCGGTGCCCCTTCCACCAGCCGGCCGCGGCACGCAGCGTGGCCGGCAGACCGAGCAGCTCGGACAGGTACTCCTGCTCGGCGCGATCGGCGTCCTGCCCGGCGGCGCGGGCGAGCTTGCGCAGGTCGCCCGCCATCTGAGCGGACGGCGGCAGACCGCCCGCGGTACGCCGCAGACACAGCCGCGTGAAGCGGCGCAGCGCCTCCTCGGCCGGCACCCGGGCGGCCAGCTCCCTGCCGTAGGACGACAACACCTTCACCGGCAGCGCGCCGGCCAGGGCGAACTCCAGGAACACCGCGTCCAGACGGTCCTCGTCGACGGCGAGCCCGTGCTCCGCCTCGGCCTTGCGGGCCCGGGTGAACAACTGGGCCGCGTAGGTGGTGTTCTCCTCGGCGAGGAACACCCGGCCCGCCTGCTCGTAGAAGGTGGGCAGAAAGTGCGGCACCGAGGCCGCCAGCCGACCGCTGAGCTCCAGATAGGCGTCCATGGCGGCCTTCGGCCGGGACTTCACCTGCCGAGCCACCCGCTCCAGATCCGGTACGACGCCCAGCGCGTGGTGCCCGTCCTCGGGGTGGTGCACCAGCACCCACTCGGGAAAGCCCAGCGACTGGCGCGCCCCGAGCCCCACCACGGCGGGTTCGGCGACCTGCTCCATGCCGAGGAACCCGGCGGCGAGATCCTCCGCCGCGCCCAGCTCACCGGCGACCAGCCGCACCACCACGCGGTCACCGAGACCCGGGTGACGGTAGGTGCGCGCCGTCAGCGGCACCGCCCGCTCACCGGCCCCCTCCGTGTCCGGCGGCAACACCGCACCCGCCGCCAGCATCTCCTCGTACGACACCTGCGTCCCCCCGCTCATGCGTCCTTGCCCTCCTCGATGTCCCGCCCGGCGTACAGCGCCGCGGCCATCCGCATCCCCTCCGACCAGGCCACCGGACCCACCTCGCACAACGGCAGGGCACGGCCGTCGTGGGCGTGCCAGGTGAGGCCGCCGGTCTCCACCGTGTCCTCCCAGTACGGCTCCCCGATCCACACGGAGGCCTCCACGGTGCGCCCGCCGTCGCGCACCCGGGCCGTGGAGTAGCCACCGGAGACGCGATAGCCCAGCGAACTGGCGCGCGCGGCGAGGGCGAAGCGCGAGCGGAACGAGCCACCGGTGAACTCCCGTACCTCGGTGGCCTTGGGATCGAGGTCGTCGGGGCGCTGCCAGGTCGCCCGGTGGATCTGCTCGACGCGCTGGACGATGCCCAACTCCGCCGCGAACTCCCGGATGTCCTCCAGGTCCGGCAGCAGCACCGGGTGGGGGAGAGTCACCGTGCGCGGGGACAGCCGTATCGTCTCGCCGTCGAGGCTCACCACCCGCAGTTCGCCTTCCTCGGTGGTGCCCCGCAGAAAACCGACCTCGTCGGGGTCGTCGCCCACGACCGCCAGGTCGCGCAGGGCGGACTGCCAGGCCTCGTCCGGCCACACGCGGGCCAGCAGACCGGTGGGCACGGGCAGCGACGACACCATCCAGGCGTCGGCCTGCACGACGCAGGCCGCGGCGTGCCGATCCAGCCACTCGGCGAACCGCCGCAGCCGCTCCACCTCGGGATGGTCCTTGAGCGCGCGCGGCAGCGACTTCAACTGCCGCCCCGCCGCCCGGCCCGCGGTGGCGCGTGCTGCCACCCGCCCCTCCACCAGGGCGACTTCATACCCGTCACCCGCCGACAGCCAACCCACGATCCCCGCCTTCCGCGTCAAGACAGCAAGAAGAACGCACAGTTCAGCCGGAAGGCCCCGGCGCCAGTGCGACGACATGCGGAACGTTAGCGGCGGTCACTGACAATCGGCCGGGGAAGTCGTGGACAGGACGTCCGGGACGAGCGGCGCACTCCATGACGTGACCCGGTCACCGAGTCGAGGGCTTGGCGCACGGCACCGGACGAGACCCGCGGAGCCGTCTGCCGGGCTATGGGTTTCGGCCAGTCACCCACGGCGGACTGGATCGAGACGGCCGCGGAGACCGCGCGAGATCGCCATGGGCGAGGAACGCCATGCCGACCTGACGCACACCGCTCTGTTCGAGGTTCGCGCCCGCCCGGGCTTCGCATCTCCGGTGCTCAAGTCCCCTTTCACAAAGCGAAGTTGACGCCAGTTCGCCCAGAGGGGGATCATCCACTTCCCAGACGCCGATGGACGAGGCCCCGCGTGGATTGCGGAGCCGTGCGCGTGCCGGCCCGGTCGATGAACCGATGCCCGTCGTATGCACTGCCCACTCGGCCATTTGATCTCTCTGAGGTCCGAGGACCCTTCATG
Organism: Streptomyces sp. NPDC047043; assembly: GCF_040644055.1. Lineage (NCBI taxonomy): Bacteria > Bacillati > Actinomycetota > Actinomycetes > Kitasatosporales > Streptomycetaceae > Streptomyces > Streptomyces sp. NPDC047043. The sequence continues at coordinate 61,726 of NZ_JBEYVO010000021.1, read as the reverse complement.
ACCACGAGCAACACCAGACGCGGACACGCGTCAAAGCGCCGCCGCCCGGCCCTGCTGGCCGCATTCGCCGCGCTCGCCGTCGCGGGCGGGGCAGCCGTGCAAGTGCCGGCCCTGGCAACCGGTGAGGCCGCACCCACGGGGACCACTCTGCAACAGGAGTACGCAGCAGCCGCCGACGCCTACCACGTCCCGCGCCAGGTGCTGCTGGCGGTGGCGTACCAGGAGTCCGCCTGGGCCACGCACCCCGGGCAGCACAGCACCGACGGCGGCTACGGGCCGCTGCACCTGACGGACGTCACCCCCGCCATGATGGCCGCCGGGGACGCGGGCGCCGCAGGCCGCGCCGAGTTGGCGAAGCTTGCCGCCGATCCGGCCCTGCACACCATCCAGGCCGCCGCGAAGCTGACCGGCCTGTCCGCGAAGGAATTGCGGACCAACCCGTCGGCCAACATCCGCGGCGGCGCGGCACTGCTCGCCTCGTACCAGAAGGCTGCGACCGGCTCCCTTTCCACCGACCCCGGCAACTGGTACGCGGCCGTGGCCCGTTACAGCCAGTCCACCCGGCGACAGGGCGCCGAGGCCTTCGCCGACCGCGTGTTCGCCACGGTGAAGAAGGGCGCCCACCGCACCACCGCCGACGGCCGACGCCTGTCCCTGGCGGCCGACAGCGATGTACGCCCCGCCACCGGCCAACTGGCCGCACTGCACCTGAAGTCCGCGGCGGACACCGAAACCGAGTGCCCCACCACCGTCGCCTGCACCTTCGTCCCGGCGTCGCCATCCAACGGCCAGGTCTCCAACCGCCCCGCCAACGGCATCCGGATCGACACCATCGTCATCCACGACACCGAGAGCTCGTACGACGCCGCCATCACCACCTTCGAGCAGGCGGGCGGCGCAGCAGCGCACTACGTCATGCGGTCCTCCGACGGCGCGGTGACGCAGATGTTGCCCACGAAGGACCTCGCCTTCCACGCCGGCAACTACTCCACCAACATGCACTCGATGGGCATCGAGCACGAGGGGTACGCCGCGCACGGTGCCACCTGGTACACCGAGGCGCAGTACGAGGCGACGGCCGAGCTGGTGAAATACCTCGCCGCGCGCTTCGACATACCCCTGGACCGGCAGCACATCATCGGCCACGACAACGTCGCCGGGCCGAGGTCCTCCCTCGTCTCCGGCATGCACTGGGACCCGGGCCCGTCCTGGGACTGGAACCACTTCATGAGCCTGCTCGGCGTGCACACCGGGCGGCACGGCGTCGGTCCCGTCGGCTCGGCAGTCACCATCGCCCCCCGCTTCGACGACAACCTGCAGACCGTCCAGATCTGCCCCGCCGACGACCCGACCGGCGCCACCACCGCGTGCACGGAGACGCAGCAGCCGTCGAACTTCGTCTACCTGCGCACCGAGCCCAGCGACACCGCCCCGCTCTTCGGGGACCAGGCGATCCACCCCGGTGCGGCCGGCACCGACCGGATCAACGACTGGGGCAGCACGGCGGCGGCGGGACAGCAGTTCGTTCTCGCCGGGCAGGACGGCGACTGGACCGCCATCTGGTACAGCGGCGCGAAGGTGTGGTTCTACAACCCGGACGGCTGCAACACCGCGCCGGCCCACGGCGTGAAGGTGATCGCAGCGACCGGCACCTCCCCGGTGGCGGTGTACGGCTCCAGCTACCCGGACGCCGCCGAGTACCCCTCGGGCCTGTCGCCCTCGACACAGGCCCCGCTGAGCATGTACTCCGTCCCGGCCGCTCAGGCCTACGTCGCCACCCGCGCGCCGTCCCTCACCGACGACTTCTTCCCCTCCAGCGGCACGGTCGTCACCGGCGCCAAGGCGATGTACACCATCCAGTACAACCACCGGGTCGCCCTCGTGTACGCCTCGGACGTCACGGCCACGGACGCATGACGGCCCGCTGACAGCACACCGACGGGCGGGTGGTGCCCAGGAGGTCCTGGCCTTCTGGGCACCACCCGTACACAGTCGAAGGCTGCCCCGCGCTGGTCGGTGGCCGATGACCATGGTGTAGATCATCGGGCGGGTCCGGCTCCGGCGGGATGCCGGGTTCGGCTGCGACCGCGACCGACCCCCGCCTACGATCCGTCAGCAGGTGGGCACGCTACGAGATCGCGGGGGCTGCGGGGATGCAGGAGCGGCAGTGGATCACCGCCCGCCGGAGCGAACTGGACGCCCTCGCCGAGGAGTTGGCCAAGCAGCTTCAGGAGGTCCAGGCCGAGCGGGATGAGCTGGCGATCGCGGAGCGGGTGTTGAACCGCCTGGCCGAGCAGGCCCGGGCCGACGCCGGGGCTGTCGCTCCGGTATCGGCGAAGGTGGCCGGGCGGGCGGTCCTGCTCATCCCGCACCGCAGCGACGCGGTCGACGAGGGTGCGCTGCCCGGCGACTACGCCCGCCGACCGGAGGGCGGCATCTGTAGTCCGTGCAGGAACAGGGAGGCGGACGCCAAGGAGGAATGCGTCGACTGCCGCCGGATGATGATCTCATACCGGCGCCTTCCCGACGGCACCAGCCTCTGTCAGACCTGCGCTCCCAAGAATCTTCAGCCGTGCTGCCGTTGCGGTCGGGTACGCCGGGTCCACGCGCTGACCTCCGACGGGCCGGTATGTGGCGGCTGCTACTCCAGCCCTGCCCGCCTGTGAGGTGTCTGCGGACAGATCGTTCCGATCGTCGCCCGGGCCGACGGCACCAGGCCGGACACCTGCGACCGGTGCTACCAGCGGCACGAGAAGACCTGCGTCATCTGTGAAAGGGTCCGTTGCGGCCACCACATCAACGGTGGCCGGGGCCCGTTCCACTGCGACACGTGCCGTCCTCGCGAAGTGTGCGCATGTGCCCTGTGCGGCCGAGTCGGGAAGGTCAAGGTCTTCTGGCCGCGAGGCCCAGTGTGCGATTCCTGCTACAGAGCAGCTCTGTCGACCCCTGCACCGTGCGCCTCGTGCGGTCGGCATCGCATTCTGATCGGCCAGACAGCCGAGGAAAGCCTCCTGTGCAAGGCGTGCTCGTTCCCCGACGAACCGACCGAGCGATGTTCGGCCTGCAACGAGCCGGCGGACCTCTACTCCGGCCACCGCTGTTCACGTTGCACCCTGGCCGCCCGCGTGACCGATCTACTCTCCGTAGACGGCGCAAGCGTGGCCCAGCCGCTTAAGCCCCTCGCCGTCGTACTGGCCGACGCGGAGAACCCTTACCGCGTCCTGCAGTGGCTGCGCCGAAGTCCCGCCGCCCACCTCCTGCGACGCCTGGTCCTCGATCTCGAAGCACTGAGCCATGACTCCCTCGACACGCTCCGTGCCAGGCGGGACGGTTCGATCATGTGGCCCAGTCGGTGCGGGTAGCGGACCCTGTGCGCTGCCCCAACACAGTGGCGGCGGCCAGGACGAGGCTCCCCAGCAACGGGGGGCTGAGTATCCGGTTCCGAGCAGGGCCGGGAGACCGACCGTACAGACCCTGATGGACACCCGACGTCACCACCGACTACGGGACAGACCCCTTGGCCTGGACAGACCCGCCGGGAACAGCTGGGCGCCGTACCTCGCCGCCCGGCAGCGACAACGGCGGTAGCGACCGACCAGAACGGCCGGCCGGTACCGCCGACTGCTGTCCCGGGGTGCTGTCTTCGGTCAGGGCCTGGGTGCCGATGACGTTGAGGAGCCTGAGCCGGTCGGCAGCGTTGCTGGCAGGAGCGGCGGTATAGGCGACGATGCGCAGATCGCTGCCGGGAGCTACGAGCACGTCGCAGTCGAAGGTGAAGGTGCCGACATCGGGGTGATGGACGGTCTTGGTGTCCGACTCATGGATGCCCACGATGCCCGTGTCCCACAGGCGTGCGAAGTCGGTGCTGACGCCCCGCAGGTCCTTGATCAGGGAGCGCAGGCCGGCATCGGCGGGGTAGCGGGCGGTGGCCGCCCTGAGATCGGCGACCACGGCCGCCTCGAACCGGGCCTCCTGCTCGGGGGTGTGGCTGACCCGGCTGGGCAGGCGGGCGAAGTGCCGCCAGACGATGTTGCGTTCGCGTCCGCGCAGCGCGGACGCGTCTCCGAACAGGGCAGCCCACAACGGGTTCCACAGGATCAGGTTCCATGCGGCGTCATGCACGCTCAGCGGTGAGCCCTCCAGTTGGTCGAGGAGCCTTCGCACCCCTGGAGGTATGTGCGCCGATATCTGCCCGGGGCCGGGCGCCGGCTGGCCCGCGAGGCGATAGAGGTATTCGCGCTCGGCTGCCGACAGCCGCAGGGCGCGGGCCAGCGCGGACAGGACCTGCGCCGACGGGGAGGTGGCCCGGCCCTGTTCAAGGCGGGTGAGGTAGTCCACCGACAGGCCGGCGAGCTGTGCCAGTTCCTCGCGGCGCAGCCCGGCGGCTCGACGTACCCCGCCCGTGGGCAGTCCGACGGTCGCGGGGGCGGTCCGGTCCCGCCAGCCGTGCAGGGCCCTGCCCAGTTCCCTGGATTCGCTCATCGTCCCAGTATCGCGCTGCGATGCCCGAACAGCCTGGTACTGCCAGTCCACTGGCTGAGGTGGGCACTACCTGTCCGTGCGTGGTGCCAGGAGGGTGGAGGCGTCACCACCCCACCGAGCACGGAGTGAAACATGACCACCACATTGATCACCGGAGCCAACAAGGGCCTGGGTTTCGAGACCGCCCGCCGCCTGACTGAGGCCGGGCACACCGTCTATGTCGGGGCACGCGATGCAGACCGCGGTCGGGAGGCGGCCGAGAGGCTCGGCGCCCGCTTCGTTCAGCTCGACGTCACCGACGAGGACTCCGTCAAAGCCGCCGCCGAATTCGTCCGCGCGGACGCCGGCCGTCTCGACGTCCTGGTCAACAACGCCGGGATCGTGGGCGCGCGCAAGCCGGTCGGCGAGGTCACCGGGGCCGACATGGCGACCACGTACGACACGAACGTCTTCGGCGTCGTACGCGTCACGCACGCCTTCCTGCCCCTGCTGGAAGCGAGCGACGCCCCGGTCGTCGTCAACGTCAGCAGCGGTCTGGGCTCGCTGGCGGCGACCGCCGACCCCAGCCGGGTGGAGTTCAAGGTGATGGCGTTGGACTACAACTCCTCCAAGACCGCGCTGGTCATGATCACCTCACAGTATGCCAAGGCTTTCCCCGCCATCCGGTTCAACGCCGTCGACCCCGGCTACACCGCCACCGACCTCAACGGCCACACGGGCACACACACCGTCGAGGAGGGCGCGGAGATCATCGTCCGCATGGCCTCGATCGGCGCCGACGGCCCGACCGGCGGCTTCTTCGACAAGACCGGCCCGGTCGTCTGGTAACGATCCGGGCGCTGATGCGTGGGCGATGGCGGCCCAGCGAATGGGTCGAGGCGTACGCCAGCGGGGTTGGTGCCGCTGGCGGCCCCGTTTGACAGCCGCCATATGTGAGTGGTTAATTGCTTATATGGAAACGAGGATGCGGCAACGCTCCACAGCCGAGGAGCGCCGGGCCACGGTCATGCGTACGGCGATCAAGGCATTCGCCGAGCGCGGGTACTACGGGACCTCGACGATGGACGTGGCCAAGGCCGCCGGCATCTCGCAGGGCTACCTGTACCGGCTCTTCAAGGACAAGCAGACGCTGTTCGCCGCCCTGGTCGACTACTGCTCGGAGCGCCTCAGGGAGGGTGCCGCGGCAGCGGCCGCGTCGGTGCACAGTACCGACCCGGACGCGGTCCTGCGGGCACTGACGGCCTCGTACGGCGAGGTCATCGCGGACCGGGACGTGCTCATGATCCTCAAGCACGCGGAGTGCAGCGCGAGCGAGCCGGCCATCGGCGAGGCGGTCCGCGCCTGCTACGCCAAGCAGGTCGAGTACGTCCGCGCCGTCTCCGGCGCCTCGGACGAGCAGATCCACCGCTACTTCGCCGACGGCCTGCTCAGCAACGTCATGGTGGCGATCGACGCCACCTCCGTCGACGCCCCCTGGGTGCGCACACTGCGCGCCTAGCGGGCGGCATCCTTGGGCCGCTCCCGAGCGGCCCCTTTCTTTGACCCATTATGTAAGCGGTCAACCGCTTACTTCAGAGAGGTTGTGTATCGCCATGTCGTCCCCCTCCTCGCGGCGCGGTACCGGGCTGCTGCTGGCCCTCCTGGCGTTCGCCCAGTTCATCAGCGCCATCGACTACAACATCGTCTACGTCGCCCTTCCGGAGATCGGCCGCGAGGTCGGCTTCGACGCGCAGAACCTCCAGTGGGTCGTCAGCAGCTACGCCGTAGCCTTCGGAGGCTTCCTGCTGCTGGGCGGCCGGGCTGCCGACCTCCTCGGCCACCGCCGCATGTTCGTCACCGCCCTCTCCCTGTACGGCCTGGCCTCCATGGCCGGCGGACTCGCCGGCGACCCAGGACTGCTGGTGGCCGCCCGTGCCGTCCAGGGCCTCGGCGGTGCGCTCCTGCTGCCGGCCACGCTCTCCCTGATCGCCACCACCTTCACCGAGGGCGCCCAGCGCAACCGGGCCCTCGCCATCTGGGGCGGCGCCGGAGCCGTCGGTCTCGCGCTCGGCTCCCTGCTGGGCGGCATCCTGACCAACTACCTCGGCTGGGAAGCCGTCTTCTACGTCAACGTCCCCCTCGCCCTGGGCGCCGCCGCGGCCGCCTTCGCCATCATCCCCGCCGACGCTCCCCGCGAACACGGCCGCAGCTTCGACCTGACCGGCGCGCTGACCGCCACCATCGGCTTCACCGCCCTCGTCTTCGGCGTCGTACAGGGCCCCGAAGCCGGCTGGGGCTCCGCCGAGACCCTCATCGCCCTGCTCGGTGGCGCACTATTCATCGGACTGTTCCTGCTCATCGAGGCCCGCACCACCCACCCGTTGATGCCGCTGCGCCTGTTCCGCAACCGCAGCCTGGTCGCCGCGATGGGCATCACCTTCGTCTTCATGGGCACCTTCGGCGCCCAGTACTACTTCTTCACCGTCTACCTGCAAAACGTCCGAGGCTACGGCGCCCTGGCCACCGGCCTGGCCTTCATCCCCGCCGCGCTGATCGGCATGGCCGGCACCAAGCTGAGCGAGAAACTGCTCGGCAAGCTCGGCCCCCGCACCACGATCATCACCGGCCTGCTCGTCGGCGGCGCAGGCATGGCCGTCCTCGCCGCCGCCATGTCCCCCAACGGCGGCTACCCGATCCTGCTGCCCGGCGTGATCCTGCTCAGCCTGGGCCAGGGCATCGCCTGGACGGCGATGTTCGTCGCGGCCACCAACGGCGTCGACGCCCACCACCAGGGCATCGCCTCCGCCATGGCCTCCACCACCCAGCAGATCGGCTCCGCCGTCGGCCTGGCGATCCTGGTCGCCATCGCCAACGCGGGCGTCCACACCACCACGGGCCCGGATCTCGTCCCCGGCCTGCGCACCGCAGGATTCACCGCCGCCGCCCTCACCCTCCTCGGCGTCGCAATCGCCCTGACCCTGCGCCGCCCCGCCCCCAACCCGCCAACCACCTCCACCAGCACGAAGCAGCGAACGGAATCCAACATCCCCGCCTGAGCCAAAGACGTCGCCGATCACCCCACCCACCTCAAGGACGATCGGCGACGTCCGACAACCGGCCACGATCAGCCCCGGCATCAGGGCCGGGCGCGCCGCACCCGGCTCCCCGGCCACTCACCAAAATTCGCTGCAATACTCTGCGAGTTGCAGGAAAACGCCCTCTTGGCGCCAGTTTTCATTGCTCGACCCCCGGGCCGGGCTATGGGGCTGCTCACCCCACGGGCGAATACTGCAACCCCCGAATACCTACACTTCACCAGTGAGAAGTGTGCAGGCTGAAGTTGCTGGTCGCGGGGCTGGTGTGCGTGGCCATCAGGATGCTCATGCTGGTCGCTGGGTGACTTTGGTGAAGATCGTCGGTCATCGAGCGATTTCGCGGTTCGTGAGGACCAGCAAGGCCCGGACCAGGGCGGTCGCCCAGGCGGGGTCGGTGCGTACCTTGCCGAGGACGCGCCAGTTCTTGAGGTGGGCGAAGCCGTGTTCGACGGGTGCCCGGACGGCCGCCAGTGCCGTGTTGGACAGCTTCTGGCCTCGCGTCAGGGGCCGGTTCCGGGCGGCCTTGTAGCCGGTGATCACCGCCGGGTCGGCGTCGGGGCCGCCGTCGTCGAGGCCGACGAATCCCAGGGCGGCGATGACTCCGAGCCCGACTTCCCGCAGTTTCCGGGTGAGCTTGTCGTGTCGGCAGGCGGTGATCTCCGAGGTGCGCCCGGGGCGGGCCGCCGAGATCCACAGAAGTCGGCCCCGGTCGTCGGTGAGGGCGATCACGAGCAGGCCGTGGCACTTGTTCTTGCCGGAATAGTTCTTCCGGTTCTCCTTCCCGGTTCTGCGCCGGGTACGGATCGCCGATCCGTCCAGCAGTACGATGCCGCCACCCATTCGGGCGATCTTCTTCAGGGCCCGGTCCAGGCGTGGGGCGCGGGCGGCGAGCAGGCCGACGACCTCCCTCACCCACCGGGTCACCGTGGTGCGGTGCACTCCGTTGCCGCCGGCCAGGTCGCCGGGCCGCTGGTCACAGCGCAGCACCGCCAGCACGATGGTGGCGATCTTCCCCGCAGGCAGGACGCGCCACCGCGAGCCGATCTTCTTGAGGTGGCCGCGTATCAGGCAGGCGAGCCAGTTCAGGGTGGCACTCGACAGCGGCAGGCGGGCGGTGTAAACAAGGCCGTCAGGGCCCTCGACGGAACTGTTGTCTTTCTTCACACCAAACTCAACTGCCGTTGGGGGCCCGTCAGTTACGGGCGCGCCCCGCGCGACTACGGACGTGCCGTGAACCGACCGTCGCCCCGCTTGTGTAGCCAGCCGCGGTCGGCGAGCTTGGTGATCTTCGCCCGCAAAGGTTCCAGCTTGCCGCGCACCGACGCGTCCAGCCCCAGCCGCTCGCCGACCGCCCTGCCCTGCACCGGGCCGTCGGCCTCCCGCACAATCGCCAAGATCTTGCGGTAGTCGCCGGGCAGCGCACCCTCGTCGGCCGCGTCGCTGCGGTGCGGGATGAGCGAAAGGGCCCGCCCGGCCACCTTCGCCGATACTGGAGCGACAGTCTCGGCGCCGGCCTGGGCCTGCTCGGCCAGGTGGTTCAACACCCGTTGCGCGATCGCCAGTTCGTCCCGCTCGACCTGGACCTCCTGAAGCTGCTTGGCCAACTCCTCGGCGAGGGCGTCCAGTTCGCTCCGGCGAGCGGTGATCCACTGCCGCTCCTGCATCCCCGCAGCCCCCGCGATCTCGTAGCGTGCCGACCTGCTGACGGATCGTAGGCGGGGGTCGGTCGCGGTCGCAGCCGAACCCGGCATCCCGCCGGAGCCGGACCCGCCCGATGATCTACACCATGGTCATCGGCCACCGACCAGCGCGAGTACCCGAGTCATCACTCACACCAGACCCGTGACCTGCGAATTCACGATGCACACCACTCATTGGGCCGGTGAGCTGGAGAGCCGCCGGCGCGGCGGATGCCGGTCAGGTCGTCGCCGGGTCGTCGAGGGGGACACCCAGCCGGTCGGCCACGGTGGTGAGGGCCGTTCCCAGGGGAAGCGCGACGCGGGTGAGGGCGTGCGGGTCGCCCCGGGTGGGGTCCAGGTTGACGATCAGTACCGGTTTTTCGGCCTGGGCTGCCTGGCGGACGAACCGGAGCCCGGACATCACCGTCAGCGAGGAGCCCAGCACCAGCAGCGAAGCCGCCTCACGGACCAGGCTGCGGCAGTGCTCCACCCGCCGCGGCGGAACGGGTTCGCCGAAGAAGACCACATCCGGCTTGAGGATGCCGCCGCAGAGCGTGCAGGCAAGAACGCGGAAGTCGCCGACCTGTTCGTCGGTGAGGTCGGCGTCACCGTCCGGGTTGATGGCGGCGGCCGCCGGTGCGAAGCCTGGATTGGCCGCCTCCAGCCGGCGGGCGAGTTCGCGGCGCGGGCTGGAGGCGCCGCAGGAAAGGCAGAGGACCCGTTCCAGGCTTCCGTGGAGTTCTACGACGCCTTCGCTGCCGGCGGCCTGGTGCAGACCGTCGACGTTCTGGGTGATCACACTAGAGAGCAGTCCGCGTCGTGCGAACGCGGCCACCGCTCGGTGCCCGGCGTTGGGGCGGGCGCGGCCGAAGGTGCGCCAGCCGAGGTGGCTGCGCGCCCAGTACCGGCGCCTGGCCTGGGTGCTGGCGGTGAAGTCCTGGTAGGTCATCGGGGTGTGCCGGCTCAGGCTCCCGCCCTCGCTGCGGTAGTCGGGGATGCCCGACTCCGTGGAGAGGCCCGCCCCGCTCATGACCAGCACACCGCCGACGCTCAGCAGGTCGGCGAGCGGACCCAGATCCGTGGTGCCGGGAGGCAGGGCTCCGGCGGGGGTCCAGCTCAAAGTGGGGCGCATGCGCATGACGCCAGAGTACGCAAACCGCGATCGAGGCCTTCGTGTGCTTGCGGGACCGGTTTCCTCCGGTGGCAGCAGACGCAGGTGCGGGGAGGCCGGCGCACCTTCTTCTGCCTCCAACCACGAACCACTGGCCATTGCAGCCCACGGCGCGGTATGAACCCTGGCTGACCGGCTCGCTCGCCGAGGGCGCCGCAGCCTGCCCCGGTCAGTGGTCGCCCTGTACTTCCTGCGCAGCGCTGCGTCCGACGCCCACCGGAGGAAGAAACTCCCGTGGGGCCGGTCCCGACCCTCAGCAGAGGCAGAAGCAGGCGCCCAAAACGATTGTTGCGGAGCGCGGGATGAGACGTAGCCGTTCCCGCGCCCCGCATGTGTCAGCTGCACCGTGCCTTGCGAGGACGGTCGCAGCGCGCTTTTCAGCTGCAGGTGAGAGTCGGCTGCGCCCAGTCGCCGTGGTCGTTGCCGTTTCCGTCGCCGGCGTCACCGACCTTGAGGTCGAGCACTTGGGCGCCGCTGACGTCGACATCGATCGGCACGGCGGCCTGTTTGCCGCGGATCGTCGGCGTGGTCACCAAGGTCTTGCCGTCGGCGATCACGGAGAACGTCACCGTTCCCGCACCACCCGTCTCGTCGTCGACACCGACGTTCGCCGTCAACCGGGAGCAGTTGCCGGCGAGGTAGAGCTGCACGGCGCTGACGGAGTTGGTGCCCAGGCCCTTGGTGTAGCCGACACCGGCGATGGTGATCGGACGGCCGTCACCGGCTGCCTGCTCGCCGACGCTGCTGTCGCGTTCCACCGGACCCCATCCGTTGGTGGAGGACAGGAACGGCAGGTCGCTCACTGCGCTCTTGCCGGCTGGTGGGGCCGGCGGGATCCCGCGGACGATGCGCTCGTCCTGGCTCGAGGCCTGTTGTCCGTTCTGCCGGTAGTGCACCGTGGCCGTGATGGCCGAGGCGGAGGGCAGGGTCTCCGTGGGTGGTTGGACCTTCCAGGTGATGGTGGCCGATGCGCCGGGTTGCAGGCGCTTGACCGATGTCGGACTCGTGGCACTCGCACTCCAGCCGTCCGGCATGGTGAGCGAGGCTGTCAGCCGGGAGGCGGCGGGCCTGTCCTTCGGTACCCGCACCGTCGCCTCGGCAGTGAAGGCCTGCCCCGACGCGGCGGTGTTGGGCACGTCCAGGGTGACATCCGCTCCCGGACGCTTCGGCATCGCGTACTTCTGAGGGTCGTAGCGGGGGCTGTCGTTCTGCGCGACCCGCAGGGACGAGGCGTAGCTGGCGTAGTTGGTGAGCGCGACCTTGCCGAGGCCGCCGGTGGTGCCGTCCAGGTTCCATACGGCGATGGCGATGCTGTTGCGGCCGTGCGGGTTCAGGATGCCGTTGGGGACCGGGAAGGTGTGCTGGGGGCCGAGGTAGTTGACGTAGTTGCCGACCTGCCAGCCGTTCACGAAGATCGTGGCACGGTACTTGCGTGAGGGGTCGTCGGTGAAGGTCAGTCCGAGCGAGGTGTCCTGGCCGCGTGGCAGGTCCAGGTTGGCGTCGGTGCGGTACCAGGAGACCCCGGGACGGGTGTCGGTCGTCGGCAGGGAGACCCGGTTCCACTTGGCGTCCGGGTAGCCCGGCAGGGACCAGCCGGCCCGCTCGCCGTACAGGCCGCCGGTCGAGAGCGGACCGCGCACGGTGTCCTGCAGGTCCTCGCCGCCGCGTACGCCCTGGACCCGCCAGGTGAGGGAGGTCAGCGGGGCTCCGACGAGGGAGGCGCTGGTCAGCCCGCGTGCGGTCTTGTTGCCGTTGGTGGAGTTGTAGTCCTCCTCGTGTCCCATGTTCACGGTGAGCACGGAGATGACGTTGTCGCCCTTGGACTTGACCGCACCGGCCGGGAAGGTGAAGTCGGCGCTGCCTGTGGTGGAGCTGCCCAGGAAGGTGCCGTTGAGCCAGGCGGAGACTGCCTGGGCGTCTCCGCCGGAGTCCGAGACGAGGTGGAGGCGGGTCTCCTTGTCGGTGGCGCGGAAGCGGCCGCGGTACCAGGTGTTGCCGGTGTGGAAACCGTAGTCGTCCGCGTAGAGCACCGGCAGGGAGTTGACGCCGGAGACGCTGTTGGTGGTTGTCTTGTCGGCCACCTGCCAGCTGGAGTCGTCGAAACCGGGTGCCGCTTCGGGGGACTCCTCGGTGTGCTTCCAGTTGGTCAGTGTCGGCAGGTGTATCGGTGCGGCCGCCGGGATCTTCCCGGTGAGGCTTGGCGTGTCGGCGGTCTGGGCGTCCAACGCCCTGCCGTTCCAGGTGACTTGGTCGGCGGAGGTGAATACCTCGATGTTCTTGTCGTCGGCGTTGTCCCCGGTGAGCGCCATGGTGCGGCCGCCGTTCAGGGGGGTCGCGGTGCGCAGCAGGTGGGTGCCGCGGACGAGTACCGGGCCGCTCGCGGTGTCCTGGCGCCAGAAGGTCTTGGCCGTGGCCTTGTCGGCGACGAGCAGCAGCAGCGGGCGCTTCCCGCCGCCGGTGATGCTGATGCGGATCAGGCCCTTGTGGGTGTAGTTCAGCCGCAGGTCACCGGTGGCCTCGTCCCAGGTGGTCGTGGCCGTGCCGCCGGTGGTGGTGACGGTGGGCCTGGAGGCGTAGCGGAGGACGGTCTCTCCGTCGCTGCCGTCGTTGCCGTAGAGGACGGCGACGTCCCGGTCGCCGATGGCCGCGCTGGTCATGATCTCCGAGGTGGAGTACTGCAACTGCGTGTCGCCGAGCCGGTAGTTGGCCACGATCACGTGGGAGTCGCGTCCGTCGAGGGTGATCGCGGTGCCCGGCTGCTGGGGCACGACCGGGTAGGTCGGTTCGGCGGTTGCGGCTGTCGGCACGTCGATGGCGTCGATGGCCACGTAGTTGTCCGTGGATCCCGAGCTGTGGTTCCCGGCGACGACGATCTTCAGCGTGTGGGCCCCGGGTGTCAGGCCGGTCTTCTGGAAGAGCACGGCCTGGTTCTCGCCGCCGGAGTCGTCGACCGTGGCCACCTTGGTGCCGTCGAGGTAGACGTCGGCATAGCCGTGGTTGTTGGTCTTCGAGCCGATCCAGCGGATCGCGGTGCCGTCGAAGGGGACGGTGAGTGAGTCACCGGCCTTGTTGGAGAACGACTCGGTGTGCTTGTAGTCGCCGCCGGTGTAGCTGGTGTTGGCCACGTGCGACCAGGAACCGGCGTACTGCAGCGCGGAGTCGGGGTCGTCCCAGGTGTAGATGGTGTCCGCGGCCGGCTGTGCGTTGAAGTCCAGTGCGATGTGCGTCTTGTCGACCGTCGTGGATGTGGAGTTGCCGTGCCGCAGGACGTGGAACTGTGTCTTGGTGTCGGGGTTCATCCGGGCGGTGTCGACGACCGAAGAGTCGTCCGGCGGCGTGGCCCTGATCGCCTCGGTCTTGGTCAGCGGGGCGACCGACTGCGTGAAGTAGCCGATCAGCTTGTCCTCGTCGTACTTCGGATCGAGCTGGCGGGTCTCGCGGATCGCGGCCCCGTAGTCGTACGACGTGTAGTTCCGCGGCATGCTCAGCCAGCCCCAGTTGGTGCCGCCGTAGGTCATGTAGAAGCTCTGCGCGGTCGCGCCGACGGCTATGTTCTGCTTGTAGAACACGTTGGCGAACTGGTCGTTGATGAGCTCGGCGCACTTGTCGTAGCCCGGCCCGCCCCAGGGGTCGAAGGCGCCGCCCTGGAACTCCGGCGAGTACAGCGGTTTGCCGGCCGGGTGGTCGTAGCTGATGTCGGGGACGCCGTTCCACTTCGAGGGGTTGGAGCAGTCGAAGCCCTGCGGGTAGGAGTCGGGGCCGTCGACGTCCAGGGCGCCGGTGCCTGAGTTGAAGGTGCCGTTGTTGTTGCCGGTCAGCGGCACGGTGATGCCGTCGGCGCGGGCCTTGTCCTCCAGGTGCTTCATGTAGGAGTGGCCGGCGGCGGAGCCGTTGTAGTACTCGTTCTCGACCTGGTAGGCGATGACCGACCCGGTGCCGTTGGTCAGTTGGTGGCGGGCGATGATCCGGTCGATCTGCGTCAGCCACTCGTCCGCGTACTTCAGGAACTGCGGGTCGTCACTGCGGTTGTGTCCGGCCTTGGTGGTCAGCCAGCCGGGCAGGCCGCCGCCGTCGACCTCCGCGTTGATGTACGGCGCGGGGCGGGCGATGACGTAGAGCCCGGCCTCCTCGGCCATGTCGAGCAGCTTGTCGACGTCACGTACCCCGCTGAAGTCGTACACACCCGGTTTCGGTGAGTGGTATCCCCAGTCGAAGTAGAGCGAGGTGGAGTTGAAGCCGGCGGCCTTCATCTTCTGGAAGATGTCGCGCCACAGGTCCGGGCTCGGGAGCCGGAAGTAGTGGAACTCGCCGGACCACAGGTAGGTGCGTTTGCCGTCGACGAGGAACGAGTAGCCGTCGAGACTCACCGTGTGCGCCTGCGGGTCGGCGGCTGGGGCGGCGGCGGGTGCCTGCCCGCCGGCCTCCTGCGCCGCGGCGGGGGCGGTCATGCCGGTGGCCAGGGCGAGGGCCGCGGCCGTCGCGAGGAGTGCCTTCCACCACCTCTGGCGGCCGGGTCTCGCAGGCTCCGGACCGATCCGATTACTCCGCACTTCGGCCTCCAAACCGACTGAGCAATCAGCATCAAACAGACTCACGCAAAGCCGAACAGTACGGCCGCACACTGCTCAACACAATGGGGCGGGAGAGCACGGTTGTTGTGGCATGGACAGCGTCGAAGCGGCATGTATGAGCGGCCGCTGACTACTTGTCATGGCAAACAGCCATTCGGTGGCCGGGGACTGGCGGGACGTCGGGAATCCTCGGCGGGCCGGTCGTAGCGGAAGGCGCTGTCCTGACCGGTGCGGTCCCGATTCACCCTCTCGTCGACGGCCTGCGATCGTGCGTGGCGGATATTCGGTCACCGCTCGGGTAGGACAGTGATCCATCGGTCCACTCGAGGAACTCGGAGGGACACGGCGTGCAGGGAGTGGTCCGCCTGCTGGTCGGCGGTGAGATCGTCGTGGCCAGGTACGGGGATCTGATCGACGACGTACTGCAGGAGCCGCTGTACTGCCCCCGCTGCGGTCGTACGACGGGGTTGACCCTGGTGGCTCGCGGGCGAGCGGCGTATCTGGAGTGCGCCGAGGGCCACGAATGGAGTGATCCCGAGGTGGCCGCTTGTGGGGTACGGCAGTTGCTGCACCTGGGTGCCTCGGGTGCGGAGGGCCGGTTTCCCGGCGCGGTGGTCAGGGTCGACATGCTGCCGCGGATCACCGAGGACCACACCTTGCACCCACCTTCGCCCAGCGCCCCCGAGCGTCAACTGCGTTGGGAGGGCCTGGTCTTGACCACGACGGGAATTCCCCCGCTGACCGACTGTCTGCACTGGGCGCGGCGGTTGTGCGTCTGGGCGGTGCCCACCGACGGAGACGTCTACGAATGGTTGTACCCGCCCGCCGGCGGCAACGCTCTCGACGCGCACATGGCCGTCGTACTCGTCGCGCTGGCTCTCTACACGGCCTCCGCGGAAGGAGAGTTGCCCCGGTGCGAGCAAGTGTCGTTGGACCGGGCGGTGCACCTGCTGACGGGTGAGGAACTGCGCCGGGTGCGCCCGACCGGCGCCGCCGGCCTGGGCGGGAGACTGCGCGTGACCGATGTCCACCGGCTCGCGACGGCGTTGCCGGAGACCTTCGAGCGCTGGCGCCGGGCCGCCCACCGAGTGCTCCAAGTGAACCTCGACGACCGGGATTCCGAGCGATTGGCGGACCGCAACGGGCACCTGCCCACGACGGCCGACGACCTCACCTGGTACGGCGAACAGCCCTGATCCCCGGCAAGGCGCGGCGCGCCCAAGCGGCAGCGTACCCGCGGCGCCCCACACGTCCGGCTCACCCCCGCCGGCGACGGCAACTCAACAGCCATCAGGAGCGGTTGAGTTGACCGGCGCCGGTGGGGGAGGGTCCGCTGTGGTGGGTCAGAAGCGCATCGCGTACCCGATGCGTCGGCGCAGGGACTTGGTGCGCTGTGCTTCGTGGAACCGGTCGTCCTCTTCCAGGACCTCGATGGCCTTGCGGACGCGGACGCCGGCCTGGTCGATGGCTTCGTCGAGCGGCATCACCAGCGGCAGATCGAAGATGTCGATGATCTTTGCCACGCGTTCGCGGACGCTGCCGCCCACCACGTGGTACGGGATCTGCAGCTCTTCGAGTGTTTCGATCAGAAGGTCGTCGGACAGTTTCCGGAACTTCTCGGACACCGGCCGGTGCCCGTCGGCCTTCATGGCGAACTCCACGGGCAGGTGGACGTAGGCGTCGTAGATCCGCTTGGCGCGGGCCTTGGTGACGGCCCCGTAGGCGTCCATGTACTGGCGGTAGAACCGCTTCACCGGCAGCCCGGCGATGTTCTTCACGGCCTTGGTGAGGAGGCCGGCTCCCGGGTTGATGCCGACGCGCATCCGGGCCTCCCCGTAGATCCACTCGTGGATCACGGACCCGTCCGAGATGAACGGTCCCGTCCCCGCCTCGTGGTGGATGCGTTCCTCGAGTCGCCGCAGCCCGAGCATCGTCAGTTCCGACGCGCTCAGTTCCTGGACCTGTTTGCCCGGGACGAGGTCCATCAGGATCTCGCGGGAGGTCATGGCATGGGTGCGCGGAATGCCGGTGGCTATCGACAGGGCCTCGGTCGTGGTGCTCTTGCCGCTGGAGTACGTGCCGGAGATGGCCAGGTGGAGGCCGCGCTCCGGGACGGGGGCGGCGGATGCCGAGGCTGTGTGGACGGCGGGAGTGCTTGTGTCACTCATGGGTGTTCTCTTCTCGTCATGAAGGTCGGTGGTAGCCGGTGATGTTGGGGATGTCGTGGAGGCCGTGGCCGTGGAACCGGTGGCGCCTGCGGTGGGTTGCTGCCGCTGGGCGGTCTGGTGTCATCCGCCCAGGCCCAGGCCGCCGCTGACGGGCAGGACGGCTCCGGTGACGTAGCGGCCCGAGTCGCCCGTCAGGTACCGCACCGCGGCGGCGACGTCCTCCACCTGCCCGGAGTGGCCCAACGGCGTGATGGACAGCAGGTGTTCGCGTCGGCGGTCGGTGATCTCGCGGCTCATGTCCGTGTCGATCAGGCCCGGCGCGACGACGTTCACCGTGATGTTGCGGGGGCCCAGTTCCCAGGCGAGGGAGCGGGCCATGCCCAGCATTCCGGCTTTGGCGGCCCCGTAGTTGACCTGTCCCGGTGCGCCGTACGCGTACGTCATCGACGACATCAGCACGATCCGGCCCCAGCGGGCCCGCACCATGCCGCGCACGGCGCGCCGTACCGTGCGGAAGGCGCCGTGGAGGTTCACGTCGACGACGTCGGTGAAGTCCCGCTCGTCCATGCGCAGGAACAGCGTGTCGCGGGTGATGCCCGCGTTCACGACGAGGGTCTCGACCGGCCCGTGTTCGGCCTCCACCTTCTCGAACGCGGTGTCGATGCTCTGCGTGTCCGTCATTTCGGCGCGTACGGCGAACAGCCCGGCGGGCGGTTCGGTGTCGCGGTGCGTGATGGCGACGCGGTCGCCGTCCGCGGCGAGGGCGCGGGCAACCGCGAGTCCGATGCCGCGGTTGCCCCCGGTGATCAGGACCGAGCGTCCCATCAGTGACTCCCTTGCTTCCCGGTGGCGTCCTCGTGAGGTGCAGGACGGCGATGGGTGCTCCGGCGGTGGGCGAGCGTGAGATTCGCGGCCGCCGTCACGGCGATCAGTGAGCCGATCTCCCCTTGGCTGGGGACCTTGCAGGGGTCGCCCGGGAGGGCGGCGTACAGGTCGCCGTCGCTCGCGTGGGCGTCCCGTTGGAGCTCGTGCTCGGTGTTCCTCATCGGCGCGCCCCGCCTCCGCTGCCCGCGGCGGCGCACGGCTGCGGACCGTTGACGAAGAGGTGCTGGACGGCCGCGGCGAGTCGCCCCGCGGTCAGCGCGTTCGGCAACACTCGCCGGGCGAAACGGGGACTGGTCGGCAGTCCGTCGTGTGTCTCCTCCGCCAGCAGTGGAGGCAGGAGCGCCACCGGTGTTCGGGACAGGGCGGCGTCGCTGTCCTTGAGGAAGCGGGCGGCCCGGTCCCGGTGAGCGTCGGGCAGCCAGTCCAGGAACGGCAGCTGCAACTCGACGACCTCGTCGTCCACCATCTGGTCGGGACCGGCGGTGAGGGAATGGAGCAGATGGCAGGGCGCGGCCTGCAGTTCCTGCCGCAGCATCGGTATGCGGCTGTGGGCCTCGTCGAGCAGGACCAGCAGCGGTCGTTCCCTTTCGATGTGCTCGCGCACCATCGCCAGTTGGTTTTCGTCGGGCCAGATTCCGGTGGGTGTCCAGTGCCGCGTGCCGGGTTGCGGTGTCGGCTCCTTCCAGAGCACTCGGGCAGGTCCTTCGAGTACGACGAGTACGTTTCCGAATCGTAACGTCGGTGAAAAACGCATGGCTGATTTCATCCCCCGTGCTGTTGCTGCAATTTTTGTGATGCCGAGCCTTCCGAGGCCGGCTGGCCGCGCCATTCCTTTTCTGGCCTTTCCCTGAATGCCGTGCACATGACGATGTACCGGTGGAATGACGCGGTCGGCTGTGGCGCCGGAAAGGGCTGCCCGCGCGGCGGGCGTGGTGCGTGCGGTCAGGCGGCGGTGGGCAGCCGGTGGGCGAGTGAACAGCGGCCGCTGATGCCCGAGAAGTCGTCGACGGTCAGCTCCGCGGTGCGCCAGGTCTCCCCGCCCATGGTGAGCAGCCGGGTGCCGGCGGTGCGGACGGTGGTTGCGAAGTGGCGGCCCAGAGGCCGTACCGGCGTCTGAGTGTCGATGACGAAGCGCCGCATCCAGAGCGTGTTGGTGCTGCTGCGGGTCAGGCCGTCCTGTGCGTAGAGCAGGGCCTGGGCCAGCTGGGCCACGCCCACGAGCGCGTCGACCGGCGAGACGGAAGGCCCGTAGGCGGCTTCCGCCCCGAGCGCCTCGTTGTTCGGCTGTGCGGTGACGACGCGTTGACGGCCTTGGATGCGTTGCCGTTCGAGATCGACGTGGACGTGCTCCGCGTACTGGTTGCGGTTCTTGTAGCCCTCGCCGTAGTGCCGGGCGCTCGCCGGACCCAGGGCCTGCGCGGCGTCGGCGAAGGTCGCCGGGCCTTCGGCCTTGCCGCCGTGTTCGTGTACGAGCGTGCAGCGCACACGCAGTCCGCCGACCCGACAGTCGAACGTCGTGCTTCCGCTCGTACGACCGGACTCCGGTCCGTCACAGGCCACGAGCCGGCCTTCGACGGGGAAGTCCGCGAGGTCCTCGTGCGGAGCGCTCCCTGCGCGGACGTCGGCCTGCCGCAGCCAGGTGCGGCGCTGTTGAGCGGCCGTCAGACCGAAGGCCCGGCCGAGGTGCACCTCGGCCAGCGTCACGGCCAGTACGAGTGCGTCGATGCTGCTGAGATGCGGCCGCAGCTCGCCGTTGCCCGACTTGCGGGACCAGTCCTGCGGATAGGCCAGGGTGCCCCGTGCCGTGACGAGTGCCCCCGGTTGGTCCGAGCCGTCGGTGGTGATGTCCTTGAGGTCCTGGACGACTCGCTTGTACCCGGTTCCGAAGAAGCGCGTGGTGCCTGGACCGAGGCAGCTGTCAAAAGATCCGTAGATTAAATCCGTGCTGCTCATTCCCCCGTGTACCTCTCCCCGTGTTGCGGGCGTGATGCCCGTGTACCGGAGCCGTCCTGGAGCGGTCGGCTCTGGACACGAAAACACTAACACGTTCGAGTTGGCGCAGAGTAAAGACTCAAGGGGGCCTGTGATGCTCTCCACAATTCCGCGGAAAGGTGTATCAGGGAGCGGACCAATTAATTCCGCAAAAAGCCTTCCGGGGTGGATTTCAGAATTCCAGTAAAGTGGAGAGTTGAAATCCGCGCATGAGGAAAGGCAGAGAGTGGATCACTCGCAGGCGATCACGCGCGGCCAGCGATCGGCGAGCAGCTCCCCGAGCAGGGTCCGCAGCCGGTCGCGGTCGGTTGCGGGTACGGCGGCCAGGAAGTCCCGCTCCACCTGGTCGACGGCGTGTCCGGCGCGCTCGAGAGCCTCGCGGCCGCCGTCGGTCAGGCTCAGGATGTACCGCCTGCGGTCCGCGGGGTTTCGCCGACGCTCGACGTGGCCCGCGCCCTCCATCTCGTCGACCAGCGCGACCATGGTGGTCGGGTCCAGGTTGAGCAGTCGGCTCAGGTCCTGCTGGGACAGGCTGAGGCCGCTTTCCAGGGCTGCCAGGACGTAGAAGTAGCGCATGCGCATACCCTGCGCGGCCAGGGCCCGCTCGGCATCCTCCATCAGGAGCACGCCGGCCTTGTGCAGCAGGTATCCGGTCCTGCGGACGAGGGGCAGGTCGAGTCCGGCGGGTTCCGCCGGGCTGGGCGTCGCCTGTGTCATACGGTCCGCTCCCCTTGTCGCTGAGGTGACCGTGCCCGGCAGGCAGACAACCGTTGGCCGCGCCGAGCGTCTCCTGTGCCGATCGTCGGTCTTTTGCAGGGTACTGGGCGTGTCCGTCGGCCTCCAAGGCCGGGCAGCCGCGCCCCCTCGACGCGGCTGCCCGGTCGCTGCGCCCCCCTCAGCGCGGCTCGGTGGCCGGTTCCTGACCGAGGCCCATGGCGGGTGCGACAGGCCCGGCGGTGTCGCCGGGGCTCTCGTGACCGTGGGCGCCGACGCTGCCCGCGCCCACCTGCACAACCGTCTGCGCACCGTCACGGTTGTCCACCCGGGCGCTGTCCTGGTTCTCCATGCGCGCACTCTCGTGCAGGTCCCGGGTGCGTACGAAGGCAAATCCCACGAAAGCACCGACGGCAGCGACGGCGGCGCAGACGAGCATGACGTCGGTCAGTCCGTCCACGAAGGCGGTGCGTGCCGCCTGGTCGAGGGCGGGGACCAGCTGCCGGGGTGCACGGCTCAGCGCCTCGGCTCCACCGCCCGCCGCGACCGCCTCCCCGAACTTGTGGGCGGCCGGGCCCAGTTGACGTCCGGCCTCGGACCCGACGAACAGGTCCGTGACGCGGCTGTGGAACACGGCGCCGAAGCCGGCGATGCCGATGGCGACGCCCACCTGCTGGAACGTCTCGCTGATGCCCGAGGCCATGCCCGCCTTGGACGGCTCGACGACGGCGATGGACAGCGAGGCGCGGGAGGGGTTGAACAGGCCCATCCCCACGCCGATCCCGAACATGCTCGGCAGCAGCGCGGTCCACGGGGTGTCCGGGCCGGTGAGCGCGACGAGGGCAAGCCCGACCGCGATGAGCGTGAGCGAGACCCCCATGAGCAGCCGTTGCGGCACCCGGGTCGTCAGCGAGCCGGCGGCCGCGGCCGCCACGAACAGGGTCAGCGTCAGCGGGAGGAAGCGCAGGCCCGTCTCCCAGGGCGAAAACGCCAGCACGTTCTGCACGTAGGAGACCAGGAGGAAGATCGCGGACATGGTCGCGGCCGCGCACAGCAGCGTGACGGCCGAGACCCCATTGAACGTGACGTTCCTGAACAACGACAGCTGGAGCATGGCCTGTTCACCACGCTGCCGCTCGACCAGGGTGAACACGACGAGCAGGACGACGGCGGCGGCGAACATGGCGACGATCGGCGCGCTGGCCCACCCTTCGGTCTCACCGCGCAGCAGCCCCAGCACGAGCAGGCTCAACGCACCGGAGAACAGAACCAGCCCCCACCAGTCGAGAGCGGTCTGCGACTCCTGCCGCCACTCACGCATCCGCAACAGGCTGATGACCAGAGCGATCAGACCGACCGGGACGTTGACGAGGAAGATCCACCGCCAGCCGAGTCCGTCGGTGAGCGCGCCGCCGATCAGCGGTCCGAACGCGATGGACAGGCCGACGACACCCCCGAAGATGCCGAAGGCCTTGCCGCGGTCCCTGCCCCGGTACTCCTGGCCGATCAGCGCGGGACCGACGGCGAACAGGACGGCGCCGCCCAGGCCCTGGACGCCGCGGGCGACAGAGAGACTGACGGCGTCGCCGGCGAGACCGCACGCGAGCGAGGCCAGCAGGAAGACGACGAAGCCGACGTTGAAGACGCGCTTGCGGCCCAGCCGGTCGGCCAGGGACCCGGCCGTCAGCAGCACTGCGGCGAGCCCCAGCGCGTAGGCGTCCAGCACCCACTGCAGCGAGGTGAAGCTCGCGTCGAAGGCCTGCCGGATGTCCGGGAGCGCGACGTTCACCACGGTCAGGTCGAGCAGCAGCATGAACGTGGCCACGCACACGACGGCCAGCGTCCATCCCCGCGCGCCATCGGCCCCGTCGGTGCTGTCCGCCCCGGCGTCAGGAGCCTGCTGCGGCACCTGGGTCGTTCGTTCCTTCATCTTTCCCCCGAGCCTCAATGATCAAGTTTCTCAATCGTCGGAAATATCGATGATTTGAAAAGCTATGAATCTGCCGGGCGGCCTGTCAACGCCTTCGCGGTCTTTCGGCCAGCACCCGGCTGGAAGACGCGGGTGGCTCGCACCGGCTCGTTGGCGGAGGGGGCGCCGTCTGGCGGTGCCTCGGGCGGGAGCGGCGGGGGAGAGGCAACTACGCCCGCGGCTCGGGGCTTTCGGCGCTTTCCTCCGGCGACCGCGCTGACACCCGACACGACCCGGCAAACCGTCCCGGGCGCAGCACCCGGGCCGCACTCACCCTGGCGCGGTGCTGTCACCCGGAGGCCGGCGGAGCAGGTGCAGACAGACGACCGAGGCGAGGACGGTCCGCCGTTCGGAGGCGTCCAGGCGCGGGTCCATCTCGACAAGGTACTGCTGCAACCCGATCCACGAGTCGATGGTGCTCACCGTGGCCCGGCCGAGAAGCTCCGGCGCCGGGCCCTCTTCCGGATCGGTCTCCGTGAGATGCCATTGCGTGAACAGCAGACCCGGCCGCGAGAGGAGGAGTGGGCGTCCCTGCTCCGTCCGCAGGCTCAGCTGCCGGGTCTTGGTGAGTCCACGGGCACCGGCGGTGCCGACCTGCCGGTCCGCGGCGTCGGTGAAGCGGAACTCCACCGGCCCGAACTGCTCGATACGGACGAGGAACTCGCCGGACGTCTTCGTGAGGACGGAGTGCGTGTCGTCGGCGCACATGAGCTGGGCGAGCGGGGTCCCCTCCACGGTGGACACGGCCAGGGCGGGGCCCACGTATCTGCGCCACCGTGAACGCTTCGGCTGCCCCACCACGACGGCTTCCAGCTCGAACAGACTGGGTTCCGTCGCCCAACTTCCTTCCCCCGCCACGGCTTCCCCCTCGTCCGAGTACGTCGACTGTGACTCAAAAACCCGCCAGACTCCCATCCCCCGGGCAGACATCTGGTCATCGCTGCCCAAGCCGCCCTTCCCGTGATCGCTCCAGGTTCCTCCCCACACCTGCAACACGCCGGCTCCGGCCCGGACGATCCGACGCGACGGCAGGAGTCCGCTGGGCGGAACCCGGAGTGACGGGTGCCGGCGGTGAATCCACACTGCCCGGTGCGCGGCGGGCCGATGCATCCATCCGCACGGGTCGCCGCTCCGAACAGCACATGACGGTCACGTCAGGACACGAGCTGATCGCGGGGGAGCGATGTCGGCAGTGCGCAAGGACGACTTATCGATCTGTGTGGGCCGTGAAGAAGAACTCCGCCTGCTGGAGGAGGCGTTGGACGGGGCGCGGCGGGGACTGGGCACGGCGGTCCTGCTGACCGGCGAGGACGGCATCGGCAAGTCCCGGCTGGTGGCGGAGGCGACGGAGTCGGCCCGGGGCCGGGGCATGCGCGTGCTGCTCGGCCGGGGCAGCCCGGTCAGCCCCGCCGTACCGTTGCGGCCCCTCAGCGAGGCCCTGGCCTGTCTCTTCCGCGAGGGCGAAGGCCCGGACATCCGGACGCTGGGGCCGTATCGCGCCGTGCTCGGTCGTGTCGTACCCGAATACGCGCACTTACGGTCAGGCACCGCAGAGCAGCCTTCCGGGCTTCGGGAGGAGGACGGAACCGTCGTCGGCGTCCACCGTCCGCAGGACTCGCCCGTGGCCCTGGCCGAGTCCGTGTTGCGCCTGGTGTCCGCGGCCGGAGCGGGTTCGGGGAGCCTGCTCGTTCTGGAGGACCTGCACGATGCCGATCGGGCGACGCTGGCCGTGGTGGAGTACCTCGCGGACAACATTGCCGGGCAGGGCATCGTGCTGCTGGTCACCTTCCGATCCGGCCCGGGTGCACCGTGGGACCTCGCCCGGGCCCTGGCGCGGCGCCGTGCGGGCACACTGCTGATCCTGCGCGGGCTGAGCCGGACCGAGGTGGCGCGGCTCGCGGCGTCCTGCCTCGGCATCGGCAGCGACGCGGTGCCGTACGACGTCGTGGAACGGCTGTATGTGGACAGCGGCGGAAACCCGTTCGTCGCCGAGGAGTTGCTGCGCACCCTGGTCGGCACCGGCGGGCTCGTGACCGGCCCGCAGGGCTGCCGGCTGGTGGCAGGGGTGCGTTGTCCCGTGCCTGCGGCGGTCGAGCACAGCATCGCGCGGCGAGCGGCACGGCTCGGGCCGGAGGGACACCGGCTGCTGTCCGCCGCGGCGGTGATCGGCGAAAGGTTCCCGGTGTCGGTGCTGCGCCAGGCGTGGGGACTGACCGAGGCGCAGCTGTTCGCGCAGTTGCGCGCGGCGGGGACGGCGGGGCTGATCACGGCGGACGACCGTGCCTGCGAGTGGTACGGCTTCCACGGTGCGCTGACCGCCGCAGCGCTGTTGGGGCAGCTCACGCCGGCGGATCGGGCCGCGCTGGCCCGCCGCACCGCCGAGGCGGTGGCCGAACTGCATTCCGGGCTTCCGGGCCGGTGGTGCCCCTTCGCCGCCGAACTCCGGCTGTCTGCCGGCGACCGGCCGGGGGCCGCGTCGCTGTTCGCCACGGCCGGCCGCCGGGCCCTGTCGGCGGGGCGGGTCTCCATCGCAGTGGAACAACTCACGCGGGCATGGGAGTTGCTCGGCGAGGCCGACGAACCGCAGGTGCGGATCGACGTCCTCGATGAGCTGCTGGTCGCGCTGGCGGAGAGCGGGCGGACCGATCGCGGCCTGCGACTCGCCTCCACGCTGGACGAGTTGGACGGGCCCGGGGTGGCGGGGGTTCATGTGGCGCGACTGCACACGCGGCTGGCCTGGCTGTGGCACGCCGACGGGCGGCCGGCGGTGGGGCTTGCCCATGTGGACGCCGGACGCTGCGCGTTGGGCCCGGAGGCGGAGGACAGGCACACCGCCGCGCTCGATGCGGTCGAGGCCGAGTTGACGGTCCACGCCCCGCCGACGGCCGGTCGGCTCGCCGAACAGGCCACGGACAAGGCCGAGCGCACCGGACTGCCGGCCGTCGCCTGCCGGGCCTGGCGGGTACGGGGTCAACTCGCCTTGCAGCGAGGCTCGCAGGAGGCGTCGCACTGCTTCACCCGGATGCGCACCCTCGCCGAGGCCCATGAACTGCCGCTGTGGCGGCTGCACGCCATGCTGCAACTCGCCGGCCAGCATTGGCTGGTGGACGGCGAACGCAACGCCCTGCTGCGTGTGCGCCGGCAGGCCTGGCACGTCGGAGCGCGGGCGGTGCGCACCTCCGCCGACCTCGTGCTTGCGCTGGATCATGTGCTGCGGGGCGAGTACGCGCAGGCCCGGCGCCTGACCGACGCCTACCGGGCGCGGGAGGAACAGCCGGGGCTCACCGGCGGCGACGTGCACGTCCTGGCGGCGGTACGGGCCATCAGCGCGGCCCACCAGGGCAGGCGCGATGTGCTGGAAGAGTTCCTGGGCGCGTCGTTCGGCACCGGCGCACCGTGCTCGCCGTGGGCGTCGCTGGCCCAGGGGCTGGGCGGGGTCGTCTGCGCGCTGCTGGAGGAGGACCGTGACCTGGCCCGGCTGACGCTGGAGCGGGCGACGGCCGGGAACGCCGTACGTCCGGCGCCGTATCCCCTGACCGGACAGTACGGCCTGGCCCTGCTCCTGGAGGCGCTGGCCGCCGACGCGGACCCCGACCGCCCCGACCCGCCGGACCCGGGCGAGGCGGGCCGACTTCGCTGGAACGCGCAGTTCGTGCTGCTGGCCCGGGCCGTCAGGCTGGGGCGGCACGGACGTGGCGACGAGGCGGCCGACGCCGTGTTGAACGCCGGGGCACTGGCGAAGCCGTTTCCGCCGGCCGCGCATCTCGGACTGCGCCTGGTCGCCGAGGCCGCGCTGGCGGACGGCTGGGGCGATCCGGTGCCCTGGCTGCGCGGGGCCGAACAGTACTTCCACGGGGCGGGAGTTGCGGCCGTGGCCGGGGCCTGCCGCAGTCTGCTGCGGCGCGCCGGTGCGGTGGTGTCCCACCGTCACACCGCCGACGGGCGGGTCCCGCAGCCGTTGCGCCTGCTCGGCGTGACGCCACGGGAGTACGAGGTGCTGCGGCTGCTGGCCGACCGGCTCGACAACCGCGCGCTGGCCGCCCGGCTGTTCATCTCGCCGCGCACCGTCGAGAAACACGTCGCCAGCCTGATCATCAAGACCGATCAGGGCAACCGGGCGGCGCTCAACGTGTATGCGGCCCGGATCCGGCACGCCGAGGGATGAGGCGGACACGGACACGGTAGGGCCAGGTGATGACCGGCAGGGCACGAGAGACGGTCGGCGGATACGCGCCGCCGGGTGGCCGAGCCTCCTGACGGCTTGGCCTGGCCGGGCCGATCAGCCGACCGTCGGTCCCTCGTCCTGCCCGTCGTCCACCAGCGTCTTCTCCAGCCAGGCGAAGACGGTCGACGCCGTCTCGTCCGGCGCGGGCATCGTGATGCCCACCGCGTTCTCGCGCCGCCACAGCTCGAAGACCACCTGCTCCTGCGGCTCCACGACCGTATGGCCGTCGGCTCGCAGTACGGCGACGTGGCGGCGGATGGGCTCCTTGGTCCACATGGTGCGGTTCATGTTCGGGAAGAACAGCACCGGGCGTTCGGCGGCCAGCAGGGCGGTCTGGGCCGGGGTCGCGGCCAGGCCGAGGGCCGCGGAGGCGAGTGTGTTCGCCGTGGCCGGCAGCACGACGACGGCCGCGGAGCGCTTGGCGAACTCGACAGGGTTCAGGGCGGGATCATCGCTGGTGTAGGACTCGTCGGCATACCAGGCGACGAGTTGGGGCTGGACGAACCGGGTGGCGTCGGCGGTGAGCAGGACCCGCAGGCCGAGGTCGATCTCCTGGCGCAGCCACGTCAGGTACAGGGGCAGCTGACTCGCCGCGCTGGAGCCGCAGACGATGACTGAGAGGGCGTCGTCTCGCATGCCCTCCACCCTGCGGCACCGGGTCCGTGTCCCGCATGGGGGTGCGACCCCCATCTGCGGCCGTCGGCGGCCGACCGAAGATGGGGGCGCTCTACCCATGTGCCGCGGCGGGCCCGCTGCCAGTGTTGGCTGCCGAGCCGCCCACCCGGCGGTGCTCCGCACGATCGGCACCAGCTACCCCGGGGAGGTGAAACCCATGAAGAAGATCACCGTTCGCAAGACCGGCTCCATCAAGCTCACGTCGTCCGCGTCGGCCTACACGTTCGTCGGCTGCTGACGCCGCCTGTCCGCACCCCCCTCCGCCGTCCCGCGGCGGGCGGGGGTGCGGCTCTTCCGCACCGCAATGCCGAGGAGGTCCGCGACGCCCATGCCGGCCATCGAATTCCACCCGTTGACCTTCGTCGACGAGCGCGACGGCGTCGTCGTGGGACGTCCCGACACCGAGTCCTACGCCGTGCTGCCCCACGACGGCGCGGCCCTGCTGCGTCGGCTCGCCGCCGGCCACCCGGCCGATGAGGCGGCCCGGTGGTACCTGGGGGAGTTCGGCGAGAGCGTCGACATCGGCGACTTCGTGTCCACCCTGCGCGAGCTGGGCTTCGTCAGGGAGGGGTCGCAGCCGGCGCCGGCGCCGCCTCGGCTGCGGATGCTGCGGCTCGGCGCGTGGACCTTCTCCTTCCCGGCCTGGGTCGTCCACACGACCCTGGTCGTGACCTGCGTGGCCGTCATGGTTGCGCATCCCCGGGTACGGCCCCACGCGGACGCCGTGTTCTTCACACCGTCCCTCGTTGTGGTCCAACTGACGCTGGCGCTCGCCCAGTTGCCGGCCCTCGCCTGGCACGAGTTGTTCCATGTCCTGGCCGGGCGGCGGCTGGGACTGCCGACTCGGCTGTCGGTGAGCCGGCGGCTGTTCTTCGTGGTCGTGGAGGCCCACCTCGACGGTCTGTACAGCGTCCCGAGGAAGAAGCGCTATCTGCCGTTCCTGGCGGGCATGGTCGCTGACGTCCTGTTGTTCAGCGTCCTCACCCTGGTGGGGGCCGCGGGGTCGGGCTGGGCCTGCCGGTTGGCACTCGCCGTCGCGTACACCGTCCTGCTGCGGCTCGTCTGGCAGTTCTACGTCTTCTTGCGCACCGATCTGTACTACGTGTTCACCACCCTGCTGGGCTGCGACGACCTGCACGGCGCCACCTCTGCCTACCTCCGGCGCAAGGCGAGCCGGCTGCCGGGCATCCGGCATGCCGATGCCGACGCCGACTACGGCGCCGAATCCGCCTGGTCGGAGCGCGACCGCCAGGTGGCGCCCTGGTTCGCGCTGCTCACTGTCGGCGGTGTCGGCTTCCTCCTGGCGACCGCCGTACTCGCCCTCGTCCCCTTGCTGGTGGGCTTCGTGACGCGGCTCGGCCCGGCCCTGGCACACGGCACGGCAGGCGGCGGCCGCTTCTGGGACTCCGCCACGTCGGTCGGCCTCTTCGCCGCCGAGTTCACGCTCCTGATCCTGGTCTCTCGCCGCGAGGCGTCGCGTTCCGGTACCGACTCATCCTGAAGGAAGACTCTTGACCTCCTCCCCTTCGTGAACGAAGGGGATTCCTTCCCTCGCGGGTTGGGCTTTCTGCTTCACAGCCCGCAGCCACCTGGGGTTACCAGCAAGGGACGGTGTACCGCCCATGGTCTTACGCAAGCTCCACAGACCTGACTTCCCGCCAGCCCGGCGGTAGACCCGGACGGCTTGGTTGTCGCCGACCGGGCACTACCGACCCTATCACCCGATCAGCATCACTCCTGACGCTCGGTGACGAACGGTCTTTCGCCCTGGGGGCGAAACCCCGCTCCCTGCCCTGCTCCGCAGGAGTCCGTTTCCTCCCCCGCCTGAACGCGGGGGTATCCACGGAGGAATCCTGATGAACACCCACCTGTGGCGCTCCGACCCCACCGGATCGGGCGACGAACCGGCCGACGTGACGGTCGGCTGCCACCGCCGGCTGCGCGGCCCGTACACCGGAGCGGGATCCCTGGTCCGTGCCCTGGTCCCGGACGCGTACGAGCGATGGCCCGAGTTGGTGCGGACGCACGCCATCGAGATCCTCACGATGGCCCCGGAACTCAAGGAGCGCATCGGTGCCGCACCGGAGACCCTCACCTCACTGGCCGTCCCCGAGGAACGGACCCGTATCTACGCCGCCGCGCGCACCCGCCGACTCGCCCACGGACTGGTCGAGTTCCTCCACTCCTACACGAGCCTGCGGGGATCCGGGCCGCTCGGACTGTGCTTCACGGACGTCGACGAGGCCGACCACACCGACCAGGAATTCCTCGCCATCCTGCTCCGGCGCACGCAGGGCGTGCCGATCTCGGTCACCGTCGGCAGCCGCGGCGGTGACCTGCCGGACGAACTGGTCTCGGCCTTCGCCCGGTACACGACCCGGCTCACCCCCACCGACACGGCGACCACCACCACCGCCCGGGCGAGCGTGGACCAGGCCCAGTTGCTGAGCGCGTACATCACCTCCGACGGAACCTCCGACGACCCCCGCGCGCTGGCCGCCTACGAAGCCGCCGACCCGGGCCTGCGCGCCCGGCTGCACGACGAACGCGCCGCCCTGCTGCTGCGCGAGGGCGACTGGAGCCTGCGTCTGGGCGCCGTCCCCTACCATCTGGAACGCGGAACCGACCCGGCGGGAGCCGGCGGCGAGGCCCTGCACGAGGCCGTCTACTACACCGCCGGTCTGGGCCTGTGGCACGCCGTTCTCGACTACGGCGACCGGGCCAGGGCCATCATTGATCCCGAACAGGCCGAGCGCTACTGGGACTTCAGCGGCAAGATGTCCTCCGCGCTGGCGTTGCTGGGGCGCACACGGGAGGCCGAAAAGCTGTATCTGGAGGTGCGGGCCCGCTACGCCCTGCCCATGGCGCAGATGTTCACCGGCTACGCCATGGCCATGCTCTACACCCGGCTCCACCCGGCGGACCTGCGCGACCACCAGCTGGCCAAGAGCTACCTCAGCAACACGATCACGCTGGCATCCCTGCTGCCCGACGCCGAGCAGCGCAGCTTCCACTCGGTCTTCCAGCGCAACGGCATGGCCCTGGTCGAGATGCACCTGGGCAACCTGCCCGAGGCCCTGCGCCTGGTGGACGCCGGACTCACGCGCCTGGACGCGGAGCTCCCGGCCGACCGGCACCGGCTGCACCGCTCCGTCCTGGTCCACAACCGGGGCCGGGTCCTGGCGGCGCTGGGCCGACTGCCGGCGGCACTGGCGGACCTGACGACGGTCATCGGTCTCGACCCCAACTACCCCGACTACTACTTCGACCGGGCCGAGCTGCTGCACAAGCTGGGCGAGAACGCCGCCGCGCTGGCGGACTACAACACCGCGATCTCGCTCAGCCCCCCGTTCTGGGAAGTGCACTTCAACAGGGCCGACCTGCTGGCCGAGATGGGCGACGCGGAGGCGGCGATCGCCGACCTGCGCCGGGTGGTGGAACTCGAACCCACCGAACTCGACGCCCGCGTCAACCTCATCGGCCTGCTCCTCGAAACCGGGCAGACCAAGCCGGTGGAGCCGCTGCTGCGGGAGGGCCTGCGGCTGACTCCGGACGACGCGCGTCTGTTGCAGGTGCGGGGCCAACTGGCGTGGGAGGCCGGCGCGGCCGAATCCGCCCGTCATGATTTCGACCTGGCCCTGGAGAACGACCCCGACTGCGTCGCGGCCCTGGCCGGCCGTGCCGCGCTCGCCTTCGACTCCGGAGACGTCGAAACGGCGCAGCGCGACCTGACCCGGGCCGTCGAACTCGATCCGGACGACCCCGACCTGCGCTACAACCGGGCCTATGTGCGCCAGGCCGCCGGACTGTGGCAGGCCGCGGTCGACGACTACACCCTCGCGCTCCGACTGCCCGGCGCCGACCACGCCGAGCTGCTGCGTCAACGCTCCGAGTGCTACCGGGAGTTGGGGGACCGCGACGCGGAACAGGCTGACCTGGACGCGGCGCGCACCGCCGCCGGCTCCGCGGTGCCGGCCGGTGCGGCATGAGCCGCCTCCACCCGCCGCAGGACGTGTCCGCAGCGCAGCCCGCTCGGGACGAGCCGGATGTCTCCAACAGGCAGGACAGGGCAGACGGGTCGGACAGGGCGGACGGGGCGGACGAGTTCCACCGGTTCATGCGGACGTGGGCCACCGGAATCACTGTCGTCACCAGTCGGCGGCATGGGCGGTCGGTGGGATGCACGGTGACCGCGTTCACCTCGGTGTCGCTTCGGCCCGCCCTGCTCCTGGTCTGCCTGGCCGACGGCAGCCGCACCCTGGCGACGCTCCGGGCGCGGGGCGTGTTCGGGGTCAACGTGCTCGCCGGCGATCAGACGGCGCTGGCGGGTCACTTCGCCACCGCGCCGGGGGACCGCTTCGCCACCGTCCCTCATCACCTCGTCGACGGCGTACCCCTGCTGGACGCCGCGCTGGCCACGGCCGTCTGCCGGGTGGAGCGCGCCTGCCCCGTGGCCGACCACACACTGGTGCTGGGCCGGCCGAGCCACTACGGCGTCCTCCGCAAGGCCGTCGTGCCCCTGATCCGCTTCAACGGCGCGAGCAGCCCGCTCGGCACCTGAACATCTGCCGGCCGCCGTTCGCGCGCGTGGACGCGATCCCACGTCTGTCAGCGCCGCACCGTCGTACCCCTTGTCCTCTCCCGCGCCGAAGCGGGTGCCTGTCATCCGTCGGCGCGGGCCTGTCCGATCTCCTTGCGTGGTGCGCCGCTCCGCGGCTTCGTGCCCGCGTGTGTGGAGTGGATGCGGCTGTTCGTCGGCGTGGTCGTCACAGGCGATGACCGCATGCGTCGTTGTTTCCGCTCGCAGGAGGAAGACCGCACGGGCGGTGCGGACGCGTTGATCAGCCGTACGGGCCCGGATTGCTGGGCGCTCTGGTTGCTCCGGCGTCCAGGGTGCTGGGCGGTCCGGTGCCGCAGGTGACGGACGTGGTGACGGAGGCCCGGGACGCGACCGGGCCCTTCTGCCTGCCGCCCGTCCGGGTGCCGGTCCTGTCGACCGGTCCGGCGGACCTCAAGGGTCTGGTCTTGGCGGTGCGGCCGGGCCTCGTTGCGCTTCACCGGGGCGCCTCCCGGGACGACGTGGCGCTGCTGGTGAGTCCCTCCCCGAACCGGCGGTTCCGGCGGCCCGGGCGGAGCCTCCGGCGCGGGATGCGACGTAGCACCGGCGCCTGTACCGTGCGTAATCGTCAAAACACGTACAGTGACGCGGCTCCGGGCGGCCAAGCGTCCCCAGCCATCGGACGGCGCAGTCCTGGCATGTGGCGGATCGATCTGCGGTTTTTCTTGTGTCGCTCGCCCCTGTGGTGGGTTCCGTTCTGTCCTGGCTGGTCCGTGAGTCCACCGGCGATTTAGAAGGCCGCCTCTGGGGGGACACGTAGCTGCGTGGTTTCGATGACGTAAGGCGGTGACGTGCAGGTGAGCGATGCCTTGCGTCGGTCGCGCCGACATCCGGGTGCGGGGCCCGGTGGCAGCCGTGGTGCCGGTCGTGGCCGACGGCGGATGCGGTACGTCGTGCTGGGCAGTCGGCCGGCCCGCGGAGTCGGGACGGTGGCCCGTGCGCGCCGGGCGTCAATGCTGCGGCGGGCCGGGGGCGGCGTGGCCGTGCACCACGGGCTGGACGTGGGTGCCGCGTATGCGTGGCGGCTGCTGGTGCTCGGGGCCGCCGCGTACGCGGGTTTCGCGATTCTGGGACGTTTGCAGCTGGTCGCTGTGGCGTTGTTCCTCGCCCTGGTCGTGACCTCCGTCTTGCGTCCACTCGCCGATCTGCTGGCGCGATGGCTGCCGAGGACCCTGGCAGTGGTGGTGAGTGTGGCAGGAAGCCTGATGGCGGTCCTTGGCCTGCTGGCACTGGTCGGTGAACTGGTCGCGAGCGAGTGGGAGCGGCTGGGGCGGGAATTCAGCGGGGGCATCGGGCGCATCGAACGGTGGCTGCAGGGGCCTCCCTTCCACGTGAGTCCCGCGGTGATGTCGGACCTCCAGGGCAAGGTGAGCTCCTTCGTGTCCGAGCACCGCTCCACATTGATCAGCAGCGCTGTGAGCGGTGCGGGGCGCCTCGTGGAGGTGCTTACCGCGGGGGTGCTCGCGCTGTTCTGCTCCCTGTTCTTCATCCACTCCGGCGACAGGTTCTGGCGCTGGTTCCAAGAGGGGCTACCGCAGCGAGCACGGGATCCCTGGGGCCGCGCAGGCGGCGCGGCGTGGCGGACCTTCGCCGGTTACACGCGGGGCATCGTCATTGTGGCGGCCACCAACGCGGTGCTGGTCGGCGTCGCCCTGTTCGTGCTGCGGGTGCCGTTGGCGCTGCCGCTGACTTTGCTGGAGTTCGTCGCCGCGTTCATCCCGCTGGTGGGATCACCTATCGCGTTGGGCGTGGCCACGGTGGTCGCCCTGGCTTCGCGGGGGCCGGCCATCGCGATCGCGGTCCTCGCGCTGATCGTCATCGTCGGCCAGATCGAAGGCCACGTCCTGCATCCGCTGGTGATGAGCTGGGCGGTCCGGCTGCACCCCGTCGTCGTGGCCGTATCCGTCATCGCCGGCGGCATCCTGGCCGGGGTGATCGGCGCGGTCGTGGCGGTGCCGATGGTGTCGGTGGCCTGGGCGGTGCACGGCGAACTGCGCACCCCCGGCCCGGGCAGAGGCGGGTGGGAGCCTGACTGATGCACCGGCGCCGAGGCATCAGCGGCGGTACCGACGACAGAGGACAACCCTCTGGTCCGCGCTGCTCTGCCGCCAACGCAACTCGGCGGGCCCAGGTGGAGCAGACGGCGAAGCCCCGGCCTCTTGCAGCCGGGGCTTCCGAAGACACGAGCGCCGGCTCCGAGCCGAGGCCGCGCCGGCATCAGCCGCTAGCCGCAGTGCCCGACGGCTGCGGGCTTCCGTCCTGGTTGACAGTGGCGAGGGCGGCGGGCACCGGCGCGGAGAACAGCGCCCGCACGGAATCGTTCAGCATGGCTGCCATTCGGGCGAAGCTGTCTGTCCTGCTGGCGGACCGCGGCGCGCCCCATCGGTGGGAGGCCGGTGAAGACGGCCTCGGGCGTCATGACCATGAACCCGAGGCCGCACACCGCATTCCGCAACGTGCCGGTGGGGTAGCGGCTATTTGCGGCCCGCTGGAGCGGAACCGCCGTGGATAGCCCTCCGGATGTGTGACGCGTTCGATCGCGCCGCGCGGCCGATGGGCTTCCCCGGTCCCGGGTCGGACGGGCGGATCAGCGTAGTCCGGCGAAGAGATCGTTCTCGGGTACGGCCGCGCCGGTGGCGTCCTGGACGCGTACGAAGGTCTCCATGCCCATCAATTCGCCGAACCTCTCCTTGCCCATCTTGAGGAAGAAGATGTTCTCGCCCTGGCTGGCGTGCGCGGCCAGTGCGTCGAACTTCTGGCCGCTGAATGCGGTGGTGTCCACCCACGTGGTGATCTCATCGTCGGGGAGGCCGATCTCGGCCAGCGCGGCGGCCTCGGCAGGATCCGGCTCCGGCATGTCCTCTTGAAACTCGCGCATGACCTCCCCGAACCGCTGCATCATCGAGCGGGGCATCGTGGTCCAGTACACCTTCGGTGTCAGCGCGGTCATCTCCAGCGCCGCCATTGTGATGCGGTGGGCCTGGATGTGGTCGGGGTGGCCGTAGAAGCCGTTCTCGTCGTAGGTGACGACCACATCGGGTCGGTAGTGCCGCATGAGTTCCGCGAGTCGGGCCGCGCCTTCTTGCACGGGGGTCCGCCAGAAGGATCCGGGGGCGTCGTTGCTCGGCCAGCCCATCATCCCGGAGTCGGCATAGTCCAGCATCTCCAGATCGCTGACCTTCAGGACTTCACAGCTCGCCACCAGTTCTTGACGGCGCATCATGGCGACCGCCGCCGGATCGTGCCCGGGATCGCCCGGCTTGACACCCCCCGGTCCGTCACCGCAAGCGCCGTCGGTACACGTCACGAGAACCGTGCGGATGCCTTCCGCGGCATATCGCGCGAGGACCCCTCCGGTTCCGGTGGCCTCGTCGTCGGGGTGAGCGTGTACGGCCATGAGCGTCAAGGGCCGGTCAGTCATGAAGCAGTCCTCCTGCAGAAATACGTCTTGGTACGAGCGCGCGGCGGGTGTACCGCGATCCTGAGGCCCGGAGCCCTGACGGGGCGGACGACCTTGTGATCTCCGTGTCCCCCGCCCGTGCGGCGCCGGTCCCTCGGTCGATGCAACGGTGCCGACCGAACCGACTGTTCCCGGCGCAGCCGCTTGGCCTTCCGGGAGTCGGCGTTTCAACTCGAAGGCGGTACAGGCGCAATCTGCACGTCTCAACGCAACGTCGGATCCGACATCCGTCTGGCACCAGCCGTGAGATTCCGATCCGAAGTTTGAGATCCTGCAAAACGATCGGCGCAGCGAGTTCGACCACTGTTGTCTAGTCGATGCGTTTGACAACGAAGTGAGTGGCTTGGGATTCCTTGCCGACGAAGCCAGGCGCGTGGCATGACGCGCTTATGAGGCGAGCATACGGGCCGGTTCCCAGCCTTCACCTCGGCTGAAGTTGGGGATTGCGCTCGTAGCGGGGCTGAGTCTGCGGTAGCCGGACAACCACGACATCGTCCTCTGGATCACCCACCTGCGACGGCCCAGCCGTTCGCGGGAGTCGATACCTTTGCGGGCGATCCGGACTCCGATGCGCTGCCGCGTAACCATTTCCGCAGGTCCCTGCGGTCGTAGGCTTTGTTCGCGTGCAGGCCCTCGGGCTTGAAGTAGCGGCCTCGATGAGGTCCGCATCGTCGAGGCCGGTGCGGCATTGCCTCGTGCAGGCGACCCCAGACGCCGGTTCTCGACCAGATCAGGAACGGGCGGTGAGCCTTCGACTCGATATCCCGAAGCAGGGCGGCAGTTGACGGCGGGCGCAATCGCTGACCAGGACGTGGATGATGGCTGCGACGTGGGACACGGTCTCAGGAGATCCGCTGTCGCATTCACGTGGTCGGCACCGACCGCGCCCCCTGGTCCGGCTGGTCGGCGCGGTGCTGGCCGAGCAGAACGACCAATGGACCGAGGCCCGCCGCTACATGGGACTCGATGTGTTGGCCAAGGCCGGCCCAGCGTCACCCGAGCGTGTCAGAGACCGACGACACCGTCCTGCCCTGCCAACTCACCGAACAGCCTCAATACGAGATCGCCGACTGGCCGTCGATACACGACTCCCGTCAAGCGGACGTGACCCGCTGACCGAGGCATCTCGGCCAACCACCGGATGAATGGTCTTGGCGATGTCACGCTCACATCAGCAGCGATACATGTGTGACGGCCGCCGCTCGAGGATCGGCTTCCGCCGCCTGCTGCTAGCCGGATGTGGGGTGCCGGATGGATCCCCGGGCTCGCAGCCGGTTGTTCAGGGTGTTCGCCGGTTCAGGGGCGCACGTCGACGTAGTCGCCGGGGGCCGTGGCCGGCCCGGTCGTGGTGGTGCCGGTGAAGTGCCATCGCCAGTAGCCGTCCTTGACTGCCTTGACGGTGGTGTGCAGGGTGCCGGTGCTGCTGGTGTTCACCGTGGCGATTGTGGTGTAGGTGCTGCTGCCCTTCGGACGGAATTGCAGCTTCACTGCCCGGCCTGCGTATCCCGCGTAGCGGTAGGTGTCCCAGTTGGCCCGCACCAGTTTGCCGGTGATGGTGATGTGTGCGCCCTTGGGCACGGGTTCCGGTGATGCGTTCACTGTGACGCGGGCGGCCCGCTTGAGGCTGAACGACCCCACGCCGGGAGCGAAGACGGAGTCCCCGTCGTTGGCGTCGACCAGGGCGTCCACCGTCCAGGTTCCCGCGTTGGCATTGGCCAGGTCCACCGGGTCGTCACTGCCGGGGGCGGGGTGGGCGTTGACGGTGAACGACGTGGTGCAGGCCGTCGGGGTCTCGCAGTATGCGTCGGTGGTGTAGAAGCCGCCGTGCGGCCCCTTCAGATCCACATCGGCGAAGGACAGTCCGGAGTCATCCGATCCCGTGACCGTCACCGGGAACACCACATTGCGTGTGATCCCCACGATGACGTCGTGGCCGGAGTTGACGACGGCATCGCCGACCGTCGGCCCGCCGAGCCCGGTATCGGCCGCGGCATCGGCCCGGGCTCCGGCTCCCACCAGCAGCACGGCGACGGCCCCCACCACGGCACCGCGGCTTGCCGCGCCACCAAGGGGGGCGCGCCACAGGGCGCGTACGGCGGTCACGGACCCGGCGGGTCCGCGACCGCCACCTCGTCTGACGCCGAGCGGTGCGGCGAAACGGCTCATGAATCCTCCACGGGACAAGGCACCCACGCACAAACAACCCCCGAACAGCGGCTGTTGGCGACGGGCACAACAAACGAACGAAAGGCCACTCCGTTCGACTACCGAACCCACCGGACCGTTGCCCTGGATCGGATTGCCGCAACAACCCACCCCGCCGAGACGCACCGCACGACGCAACCGGCCTCACATCACCAGCACACTGGCGCCGGCAGCACCGGCGTTCCCGCTGCAGTCCACACCCGGCAGCAAGCAATGCCCCGTCAAGCGCTTGGCGCCCTCGCCCGTCGCCGCGTCAACGTTCTCTGGGCTCTGCTCCGGGACAACCGCCGCTTTACGGCCGCCTCGCGCCAACAACCAGCGCAGTGGCCTGACTCGGTCATCAAGCCGCCACGACCTCGCACCCGAGCTGACACGATGCCTCCATGCCCGAGTACACGATCAGCACAGCCGACGGCGACGACTGGCCAACCCTTGGCACCAACCTCGCAGCCGTCCTGCAGCCAAGATCTTTCGAATGCGAAATCCTTGAGGACTCGGACGTGCTGACGTTTCGCTCTGGTACAGCAACCGTCTGCGCGTCGTGGGAACTGCTCGGTACTTGGTACGTCGATGTCGAGGACGCCCCCTCCTCAGAGGCCGCCGACCGGCTCGTGGCCGAAATGGCCCGCCAACTCGCCCAAGCGACGGGCCAGCAAGCCATCCACTGCCGGGTCACCGACTGACGAACGCCTGTGCCCCCTGCTGTCGTCGAGACTGCCCAGCGCCTGACTCGGCCATGAGGGGCTTGGCGCTCTGCGCGGGGCTGCGCTGGGGCACGCCCAGCAGATACGCCTCACGCACAAAGGAAGCGATGTCCTCACGCCCTCCGAAGAGCGTGTGGGTCAGCCGGGAAGCCGCCGAGGGCCGCGGGGAGAGTGGTCACCGTTCGGCGAGGAGCCGTCTGGTGGCTGTCCATGTGTCCGGCTTGACGACTTGGCCGGGCGTCGCCGGTGCCAGACCGCAGGCAGCAACAGTCGCGTCTGATACCCGCGTCCCTCTGTCCTGAGGGCATGTCATGCCAGGAAGCGTGGAGCTCCGCTGTGTGCGTTGTGAGCGTGCGCTGATCATCCGTTGGTCGCCGGGGCCGTGGCGAGGTCATGGGGGGATATACGCGGCGTCACTTACTCTAGACAAGATGTATATAGGCTATGTAGAGTACGAGTATGGGTAGCCTACGTATGACCCTGCAGACCCAACTGGTGCTGCAGGCTTTGCTGGAGGATCCCGCCAAACAGCGTTATGGCCTTGAGCTGTGCGAGCTGGCGGGACTGCCGTCGGGCACGATCTATCCGATCCTCGCCCGCCTGGAACAAGTCGGCTGGGTGGACAGCACCTGGGAGGACCCGTCCGTACACGAAGAAGCCGGCCGTCCGCGCCGCCGCTTCTACCGGATCACCGAGGACGGCGCCGAGCAGGCGCGCGACGCCCTCGCACACGCCTACCGTGCCCGCAAACAGCCCCTGCCGGGATGGGTAGCCGCCCGCCCGCTCGGCGATGGGGGAGCGTCATGAGGGCCCGGCGGCGGTTAGCGCCCCGGCTGAGCAGGCGCCGCGGCAACACCCCGTCCCTGGACAGGATCTTGGCCGTCGTACGTGCGCACCACCCCGAGACAGACGTCTCGCTCATCGAGCACGCGCACGACGAGGCCGCCCACTGGCACGAAGGGCAGACCCGGCGCAGCGGAGACCCGTACCTCACCCACTGCCTCGCCGTAGCCGCCATCGTCGCTGACCTCGGCATGCCGCCAGCCGTCGTGTGCGCCGCCCTGCTGCACGACATCGGCGACACGCCCTGCCCGCAGGGCCGCGTGGTCGAGCACTTCGGCCAGGACATCGCCCAGTTGGTGTCGGCTGTCCGCACCGTCATGCTCGGTGCGATCCCACCGGGCCGTCTCACCCTCGAAGCCGCAGATCCGGATGGCCGGCCGACGCGGGAGGAGGCCGTGCGGGCCGTCTGCCTCGCCGACCGGCTGCACAACATGCGCACCATCGCATTCCTGGACCCGGCCAAGCAGCACCGCAAAGCCCGGGAAACCCTGGATGTCCTCGCCCCCCTGGCCCGGGCGGCGGGCCTGACCGACGTGAGCCGTGAACTGCACGACCTGTCCGCGGCCGTGCTTCAGCCCGCGTCCTCCGCGTTCGCCGTCACCACGCGCCTGCTGGCTCTGCTCACCCTGCTGCTCCCCGCCCCGCAGCGCGCACGATGGCGGGAGGAGTGGCGCGCCGAATTGGCCGTGCTTGCTACGTGCCGTAGCCGCACCCGTTTCATCCTCCGAGTTCTGCTCGGCACACCCAGGCTGTCCGTGACACTGCGCCGCCCGGCCTGCCAGGAGCGCTGATGGTGAGCGTGGCGGCCCGCATCGGCGGCGTACTGGGGGCGGCCGCCGCTTTCATGATGGCCATGGCGCGCGGAGGCCCGTCCGTCTGGGCGATCGCAGGGCTCACGGCCTGCGCCTTTGCCCTGGTAGCGGTCGTCCTGTTCATTCCCAGCGAGACACCGGCCCGCCGCCTGGGCCAACTGATCCAGGCCTGGCGAAACCCAACCGGAGCCGCCGCGGGGCCCGAGCCTGGCCGGACCTCCACAGCCCCGTCCTCGCCCGCCCGGAACGGCAGTTGACAGCCCCGAGCGCGCCTCCTGGTCACCTGGCGCTCGTTGATGCCACAGGGTCTCCCGAAATGCCCCCGCTCATTGAGCCTCGAGGGGTTCCAGCGTGCCGTGCCGAGATCGACGCGGTCAGGCGGCAGAGATGCGATTCGATTGCCTGGTCCACCTCGGGCGTCGAACAGGGTCTGCCGCGTTTGAGGCAGAAGGCGGCGGCGCATCACGGAAATGCTTTGAAGCGGGGCGATAGTAGGGCATGAGGGCGAGGCGAGCTGGTGCGGCGTTCGGCGCAGATGCTGGCCACGGACCGGTGGGTGGCGGTGGATGCCGGACCGCTGCAAGCTACCTCGTTGAAGCCCGCCGAGCGCGGGCTACCTGTTGGCGGAGAAGAACAACCAGCCGTCCCTGGCCCGACAGTTGAGCCCGCTGCCCTGGAGTCATGTCCCCGTTCCGGACTGTTTCCGCGAACGCGGGAGGGCTGGGAAGAGATCCGCGAAGTCAAGATCGTTACTGTCAGCAGACTGTGCTTCCTGCCTGCCCGCCAGGTGGTGCGCATCCGTCGCAAGGGCCGCCGCATCGGCGAGAAGGAGCGGCAGGCCGAGATCGCCTACGCTGTCACCGGTCTGCGCGCCGAGCAGGCCACCGCGAAGAAGATCGCGGCCGGGCACGCGCGCACTGGGTCATCGAGAACACCGTCCGCCGGACCATGGACGTCACCTTCAGCGAGGGCGCCAGTCAGGTCCGCCACCACAGCCCGGTCGTCGTGAGCGGCCCCCGCGGTCTGGCCCGCGCTACCCCACCGGGCCGGTGGGCCGGCATCGCCGGCGGATGACGTGCTTACGCCCGGTCCGAAGTGGTCCCCGCCCTCCGGGAGATCCGGTGATCAAATCGGAGGCCCACGCCGCGGCGCCCTGAGGTCTCCCGTGTGCCGTGGCGCTCTCCGCGGATAGGGTGGGCGGTGATCGACAGGGACGGGCTGGGCGAGGGCGGCGGACGGCGTGGGCGGTGCCGAGGAGAGCAGGAGCACGGGCACCGGGCGCCCGACGTCACGGGACGTCGCCCGGCTCGCCGGCGTGTCGCACACCGCGGTGTCCTTCGTGTTCAACGGCCGGGCCGAGGGCAACCTCTCGCCCGCCACCCAGGAACGCATCCGGCAGGCCGCGGTCCGGCTGGGCTACCGCCCCGACCCGGTGGCCCGCGGTCTGCGCCGTCGCCGCACGGCCGTGATCGGGCTGGTCACCGATGAGATCGCGTCCTCGCCGTTCGCCGGTCGGCTGCTGCGCGGCGCCATGGAGACCGCCTGGGACAGCGACCATCTCGTCCTCACCGTCGACTCCGGCGGTGACCCGGCCAAGGAGGACGCGGCCGTCGCGGAACTGCTCGACCGGCGCGTGGACGGCATCATCTACGCGGCCATGTCACTGCGCCGGGTCCGCGTCCCCGAGGGCCTGCACCGCATTCACTCCGTGCTGGCCAAC
Source organism: Streptomyces sp. NPDC047043 (assembly GCF_040644055.1). Taxonomy (NCBI): domain Bacteria; kingdom Bacillati; phylum Actinomycetota; class Actinomycetes; order Kitasatosporales; family Streptomycetaceae; genus Streptomyces; species Streptomyces sp. NPDC047043. The sequence continues at coordinate 19,759 of NZ_JBEYVO010000021.1, read as the reverse complement.
TGCCTGCCCGAGGACGACTCCCTGCCCGCCGTGATCCCTGCTGAGCGCGCCGGTGGCCGTACCGCGGCCCGGCTGCTGCTCGGTGCGGGCCACCGCCGGCTCGCCGTGATCGGCGGTCTGGACGACATCGCCTCGGTGGAACGTACCCGCGGCTTCCGGGACGCGCTGCGCGCCGAGGGCGTCACCGTGCCCAAGGAGTGGATCGTGCGCGGCGGCGGGGAGATCTCCGCGGGATACGCGGGGGCGCTGCGCCTGCTCGACGGGGTCGAGCCGGGCCGTCGCCCCACTGGCGTCCTGTGCTACAACGACCGGGTCGCGGCGGGTGTCCTGCACGCCGCGACCCGGCTCGGGATCGACGTGCCCGCCGATCTGTCCGTGGTCGGTTACGACGACCAGGAGCACATGGCCGCGTTCCTCACACCGCCGCTCACCTCGGTCGCGCTGCCGCACCGGGCGATGGGCGAGGCGGCGGCCCGGCTGCTGTTGGACGCCATCGAAGCCGGCCGTACGCCGCCCGCGAGCGTCCGGCGCCTGGCCTGCCCTGTGGTCACTCGCGCCTCCGTGGGGCCGGCGCCCATCCGGTGACCCGGGCACCCGGCCCGTCGACGACCAGCTCGGCGATGTCGCCGGGGCGCCGGTAGACGCGCTCGGTGACCATGGCCCGTTCCGCGACGAAGAGTTCGAGGAGCGAGCCGTCGACGAGCAGCCGGAGCGCGAGTTCCGGCCCCTTCGGCACGTGCACGGTGATCGGGGCGGAGCCTTCCCTGCCGGTCCGGGGCCAGGCGCTGCGGTCGAGGACGACGGTGCCCGAGGCAGGGTCCGCCCGGACGGTCAGCTCCCGGCCCGCCGCGCCCCGGAGCAGGCTTAGCGTGGTCGGTTCACATGCGGTGACCGTCAGGTCGTACGTGTGGGGAAGCGGAACCCGGCCCGGCGCGGTGACGAACGGCTCGGCCGGGCGCAACAGGTCGAGTTCCGGGGCCGGACTCACCCGCAGTGAACCGTCGGGGTGGATGTCGACGACCCGTGGCGCGGTGAGTACGCCTGCCCATCCGGCCCGGTGCGTCTCCTCTTGCGGGCGGGCCTCCCACGACCAGCCCCACAGCAGTGCGCGGTCCGGTTCCTGGAGCACGGCGGGAGCGTAGAAGTCCCGCCCCTGGTCGAGCCGGCCGCCGGCGCGCGGCACAAACCTCAACGCGCCCTGGCCATCGGCCTGCAGACGGCCGGTGAGGTATCCGGTGGAGCAGGGATCTCCGTCCCACAGGGACACCACAAGCACGTGGTCGCCGCCTGCTGTCCGGTACAGGTGCGGGCACTCCCAGCCCACCGACTTGTCGCCGAACACGCCCACGGCCACCGGGTCCTTGCCGTCCAGCAGCACACCGGCGAACCGCCAGACGGTCAGGTCGTCGCAGTCGTAGAGCAGGACCGACGGCGTGCCGTCGGCGTGCCCCGCACCGACCAGCGCCCATCGCCGCCCGCTGTCCGTGAAGACGAACGGGTCGCGGAACATGACCACGTCGAGGCCGGTCGGCGGGCCGGTCACCACGGGCGCCGGCAGGGGCTTCCAGTCGGTCAGTGTCTCGTCGTCCGGAACCACGGCCCGGGCCAGGCAGAGGGAGCCGAGGCCGGTGTGGTGGCGGTCGATTCCCGTATACACGGCGGTCGGCACGCCGTCGTCGTCGACCACGCAGCCGGACCAGCAACCCGCCTCGTCGGGGCCGCCGGGTGTCGGGGTGAGCGCGATCGGATGGTCCTCCCAGTGCGCGAGGTCGGCGCTGGAGGCATGACCCCAGTGGACGTTCGCGTGCACCGGCGCATCGGGGTTGTGCTGGTAGAAGAGGTGGTAGCGGTCCCGCCAACGGAACGGCCCATTGGGGTCGTTGATCCAGCCGACGGGCGGACGGACCCTGAAACGCGGCGCGTTGGGGTCATGGCTCAACGGTTGACTCCTGCGGACGTGATGCCCTCACGCAGAGGGCGCTGGCCGACGACGAACACGGCGACGGCGGGGAGCATCGAGAGCACGACCCCGGCCAGGACCACCGAGATCGACCCGGTGCCGAGGTTGCCCTGCAGGGAGACCAGACCCAGCGGCAGCGTGTAGTTCTGGCTGGAGGTCTCCAGGATCAGCGGGCGGAAGAACTCGTTCCAGTGGTAGTTGAAGGCCAGCACGCCGACGATCGCCAGGCCGGGTGTGGCCAGCGGCGCGTACACCGAGCGGAAGATCCGCCAGGGCCCCGCGCCGTCCAGCATGGCCGCCTCGCCCAGGTCCTTCGGCATACCGAGGAAGTACTGGCGCATCAGGAAAGTGCCGAAGGCCGTCGGAAAGGCCGGGATGATCAGGCCGAGGAGCGTGTCGGTGAGGCCCATCGACTTCAGCACCAGGAATACCGGCACGATGGTGACCTGCAACGGCACCATCATGGTCGCCAGGACCAGGCCGAAGAGCGGCTTCTTGAGACGGAACTCCAGGCGCGCGAAGGCGTATCCGGCCAGGCCCGCCGTGATCATCTGGCCGACGGCGATCAGTGCCGTCACCAGTGTGGAGTTCAGGGCGAGCAGCCACACGTCGATCTGCTGGAAGACCCCGCGGTAGGCCGCGGTCGTCGGGTGCGTCGGGATGATCTGCGGGGGCAGGTCGAAGGACTGGGCCGGAGTGCGCAGGGAGGTGGCGACGGTCCAGATGACCGGGCCCAGCGTCAGCAGGGCGCACACGGTCAGTCCGGCGATCCGGGCCCAGGGGGCGAGCGAGTAGCGTACGCGGCTCAGGGTCGGGGTTGCTTGGCTCATGCGGCTCACCGGCTCACTGGTAGTGGACGAAACGCCGGCTGAGCCGGAACTGGAGGGCGGTGACCGCCATGATCAGCACGAAGAGCAGCACGCCCACCGCGGATGCCTCGCCGAAGTCGAGCTGCTCGAAGGCCCTCTCGTAGATCACCATCACCACGGTGCGGGTGGCGTCGCCGGGTCCGCCGTCGGTGAGGACGTAGGGCTGTTCGAAGACCTGCAGGGCATTGATGATGCCGACCACCGACGCGACGAGCAGCGTCGGCGACAGCAGCGGCAGCGTGATGCCGAGGTGCTTGCGCAGGCCGGTCGCGCCGTCGAGAGCGGCGGCCTCGTGGATCTCCTTGGGGATGTTGTTCAGACCGCCGACGAACAGCAGGAACGAGAACCCGAACTGCTGCCAGACGTAGACCAGGATCACCGTGGCCATCGCCGCGTGCTCCGAGGTCAGCCAGGGCACGGGCGCGACGCCGACCAGGCCGATCAGCCAGTTCACCACCCCGAAGTCCTGGTTGAACAGGTACTTCATCACCACCGAGATCGAAGCGGCGGACAGCACCAGCGGGAAGAAGAACGCCGAACGGAACACCGACCGCAGCCACACCGGCATCCGCCCGTTCAGCGCGAGCGCCAGCGCCAGCGCGATCAGCAGTTGCAGCGCGACCGCGAGGACCATGAAGAGGAGCGTGTTGCGGAAGGAGACCAGGACGGTCGAGTCCGTGAAGGTCGTGCGGTAGTTGGCGCCGCCGGCGAAACGGGGCGGGTCGATCACGTTCCAGTGGAACAGGCTCAGCACGAGGGACCCGATGATCGGCACGACCGTGAAGACGACGATGCCGACGACCGTGGGCGCCAGGAACAGCGCGGCCAGCAGCCGGGCGCCGCGGTCGCGGACGGACGGCCGCACGGCGACGGCGGGTGGCGTGGCGGGCCGCGGACGTACGGCCGGGACCTGGGTGTTCGTCATACCTCACGCTCCATGGCCTGCTCCAGGTCGCCCTGCATCCGGCGCAGCGCGGGACCCACCGCACGCGGCGAGGCCAGCGCGGTGCCGGTGTACTTGAGCAGGACGTCGGTCACCTCGGCGACCTGCGGCGGCGCGGGGATCGGGCCGGTGTCGGGAAACCGGTCGAGGGTGTCGTAGAAGACCTGCCAGTGTGCCGGGCCGCTCGCGGCGTAGCGTGCGGCGTTCAGCATCGAACGCCGGGCCGGGGTGGTCTGGTTGCTCTGGAACAGCCGGGTCATGGTGTCCTTGCGGGCCGCGTATTTGATGAACTCCCAGGCGGCTTCCTGCTTCTTCGAGGTGCGCAGCAGCGCGTAGCCCGCCGCTCCGAACTGGTGGCGCTGGGTACGCCAGCGCGGGAAGTACTGCACGTCGTAGTCGGCGGCCCGCATGCCGGCCAGATGCAGGCCGCCCGCCCAGAATCCGCCCGCCGGTGTGACGCCGACGCGGCCGGTGGAGAACACGCCGACCAGATTGCTGCCGTTGCCGCCCTCGGGCCGGGTGCACAGGTTCTCCTGGACGAGGGAAGCGAGATAGTCGTACGCCTCCTCGACCCGGTCGGCGGTGGCCTGCGGGGTCGTCCAGCGAAAGCCCCCGCCGCGCCCCTGCCGGTCGGCGGCCGGGTAGAAGGTGTCCCACAGCCAGGAGCCGCCGGGCGCCTTCGACTCCTTCAGCAGGTTCGTGCCGCCCGCGAAGAGCCAGGGCACCACGCCGCCCCACAGCCGGTTGGTCCAGAAGTAGGGCGTGAAGTGCGCATCGCCGGCACGTTTCATCTCCCGCAGCAGCGCGGTGAAGTCGTCGCGGCTCCAGTCGGCCGCCGGGAAACCCGCGCCTGCCCGTTTCAGCACCTGCTTGTTGAGGTACATGTCGGCGGCGTTGAACTCCATCGGCAGCTGGTAGAGGTTTCCCTCGTACATCATCGACTCCACCAGCGAGGGGTGGACGTCGGCGAAGTACTCACGCAGCTCAGCCGCGTCCCGCCGCACCCAGCGGTCCAGGGGCACGCCGAGCCGCCGGGCGAACAGCTGCACGCCCTCGGTGGCCACATACACCAGGTCGGGGGCGGTGCCCGCGGCGATCTGGGTGAGGATCTTCGCGAAGAAGTCCGACCAGTCGACGGCCTGCACCGCGTTCACCCGCAGCGGGATGTCGGGGTGGAGCCGGTGGAAGCCCTTGGTGAGGGCGTCGACGGTGGCCGGGTCGAAGGCGGAGCCGAGGGTGGCGACGACGAGGGAGCCGTCGTCACGGCCGGGGATGTCGGCTCCCGTGAGCCGGTCCCAGCTCGCGGCGGTCGCGGCCAGGGCCGCTGCTCCGGCCCCGTATGCGCCGTACCGCAGCAGCGTGCGGCGGGGGAGGTGCGAGTCAGTCATCAAACGGGCCTAACTCGTGTTAGATCAGGGTTGATGTCCCAGATGATGTGAACCGGTCAGCAGACCTGTCAAGGGTCGGGAACGCTTGACCTTTAACGAGTTAGGTCTACAGTCCTCGTTCACATGAGCCGATTTTTCACGCCGTCCGCGGTGTGAGCCGCACTCGCGTGCGTGACGAGCCGCCACGGGCCCTCGGGGCCGCCACGAGAGGAACGATGTGTCATGCCCGGAACATCGGGGGTTTCCAGGAGATCACTGTTCGCGGGATCGGCGGCGGGCACCGCCGCCGCGTTGCTGTCCGCCGGGACGGCCACGGCCGCCCCGAAGCCCGAAGCCACGACCGAGAAGAAGGCCAAGGCCGCGGCGAGCGGGGCGAGTTACCGCGCCGCGTACCACTTCACGGTCCCCGACCAGTGGAAGAACGACCCGCAGCGGCCCGTCTGGATCGACGGCGAGTACCACTACTACTACCTCTACAACGCCGACTACTTCACCGGTGTCGCCGGCACCGCGTGGCGCCTGGCCACCACCAAGGACCTGGTCTCCTTCACAGACCGCGGGGTCGCCGTGGCCAAGGACACCACGCCCAACGGCGATCTCTGGTCGGGTTCGGCGGTGGTCGACACCGGCAACACGGCCGGATTCGGCGCGGGCGCGGTCGTCGTCATCGTCACCATGTCCCCCGGCGGCGGCACCGACCACCAGGAGCAGTTCCTGTACTACTCGACCGACGCCGGTCTCACCTTCGACAACTACGGGACCGACCCCGTCCTGCCCAACCCCGGCGTCGCCGACTTCCGCGACCCCAAGGTGATCCGCGACGAGGACCGGGGCCGCTGGGTGATGGCCCTCGCCGAGAACGACAAGATCGGTTTCTACCACTCCGACGACCTCAAGTCCTGGACGTACGTGAACGGTTTCGTCCACGACGGCATCGGCGTCCTGGAGTGCCCCGACCTGTTCCGCATCACCGCCGGCGACGGCACCGTGAAGTGGGTGCTCGGCGCGAGCGCCAACGGGAAGAGCTCGGGGCTGCCCAACACGTACGCCTACTGGACGGGTTCCTTCGACGGCAGCGCGTTCACCGCTGACGCGAGCAACCCGCAGTGGCTCGACCACGGCTGGGACTGGTACGCCGCCGTCACCTTCGACAAGCGGGACGCGAGCGGCGCGGTGGACGCGGCTGCCCGGTACGCGATCGGATGGGTGAACAACTGGGACTACGCGGGCACCACCCCCACCATCGACTGCGACGGCTTCAACGGCACCGACTCCATCGTCCGCGAGATCACCCTGAAGAAGGCATCCGACAACACCTACTACCTCGCCTCCCAGCCCGTCGCCGGCCTCGACTCACATGTCTCCCGGACGGTGAACCTGGGCGACGTGACCGTGGACGGCACGAAGCTGCTCGACTACACCGGTATCTCCTACGAGGTGACGACCGAGATCACCTGGTCCCAACTCACCGGCGCCGGCCTCCAGTTGAGGCGCTCACCCGACGGCGGTCGGCACATCGATGCCGGGATCTACGCCGACTACGCCTTCCTCAACCGACGCAACACGGTGAACGCCGACACGTCCGGCAGGTGGCAGGAGAGCCACACCCCGTTCGACCCGTCCTCCGGCACGGTGAAACTGCGCATCCTGGTGGACCGCACGTCGGTGGAGATGTTCGTCGACGACGGCCGCCACGTGCACACCAGCCAGGTGTTCCCGTACCTGCTGGACACCCGGCTCGCCCTGTTCACGATCGGCGGCAGCGCGGTGTTCCGCAACACGGTGATACGCGAGTTCTCGGTGTGAGGCCGGCCAGGGGCGGGGGTGCTCATCATGCGCGTGAAGCCGATCGGCAACACCGGAACGGGCCGCCCGGTCCTGGAAGGATCCGCGCTCCGCCCCGCTGACGCGGCGACCGTCTTCCGCCTCGGGGTCTGATGGCTTATGCCACCCTGAACACGCCCTGTTTCTCGGACCGTCTCGGAGATGTCACGCACCGGGACCCGCTCGGGAGGGTTACCGGAATGATTTGGAGATACACCGCATCCCCGACGCGGATTTCTGCGGGCGAGTCTGGTAAAGGCGCCAGGGTTATGGAGTCATAATCTCGGTCAATCGCCCGAGCCCTCACCGGCGTGCTGGGTGAGAGCCGCGACGAAGTCCTCCAGGTCGGCCGCGAGCGGGGTGCCGTTGTCCCAGACGGCCTCGTAGGCGATCTCCACGGGGGCCCCGGCCCGGACGAGGGGACGGGAGCTGCCGTGGTCGTGTGTGATCTTGGACTGGGGCAGGAGTGCGGCGCCCACGCCCATCCGTGCCCACTCGTCCAGTACACGGTAGTTGGAGGCCTCGCCGGGATAGGTGCGCAATGGCAGGTCGTGGTCGCGGAAGAGCTCGGTGGTGAAGGTGGTCAGTCCGCAGCTGTCCGGTACGAGGATGTAGGCGGCGTCGGCCGCGGCCCGCAGCTCGACCGGGCTCTGGGTCCGCGAGTCGGCGGGGTCGATCACGACGACCGGTTCGCGGGCGATGACGCGATGCCGGAATGCGGGCATGGCCTGTACGGCCGGCACGAGCAGGACGTCCAGGTTTCCTGCCTTGAGGTCCTCGCGCAGGTGTGTGAGATCTGCCTCGCGCAGGACCAGGTCGCGCGGGCGGTCCAGGTTGCGGGCGGCGTCGAAGGCCCGGGCGACGAGGTCGGCGCCGATGAGCGGGGAGACGCCCATGCGGATTGTGTCGGACGCCGGCTGGGCCAGCCGTCCGGCCTCGGCGACGATCGCGTCCAGTGCGTCGAGGGCCTGGTCGATCATGGGCAGGATCCGGGTGCCGTCCGCGGTTGGCCTCACCCCGCGCGGCGAGCGCTCGAACAGCGTCACGCCGAGCTCTTGCTCCAGCCGTGCGATGCCGTGGGACAGGGCGGGCTGGGTGACGCCGTAGGCCCGGGCGGCCGCGCTGAACGACTTCGTCGTGGAGACGGCCCGGGCGTAGCGCAGCCCCTCGATGTTCATGCTGCTTCTCCTCGTGGCTATAGCCGCTCTTTATACCCCTATTCACCGTGATCCTCTACCGGGGACGTTCGGGACGACTTACGGTTCGAACGGAGCCACGCGCGCCGTATCCGTGGATATCCGCGCCCTTTTCTCTTTCAAGGAGGGATTTCCGTGTCCCAAGACGCTAACCAGGTTCACAGGGCCGCACAAGTGGCGGAGCCCAGTGCTGCCGTACGGGTCGTCCCGGTGGAGGCGCGGCCACCCGGTGTCGGCGAGGTGCGTATCGATGTGGAGGCGGCCGGCATCTGCGGCGCCGACATCGGTACGGTCCGCAATCCCGCTCCGGCGGCCGGTTTCCCGGTCACCCCGGGCCACGAGGTCGCGGGTGTGATCGCGGAGCTGGGCCCCGACGTGCAGGGGTGGGAGGTGGGCGAGCGGGTGACGGTCGGCTGGTTCGGCGGCAGCTGCGGGCACTGCACCGCCTGCCGTACCGGCGATGTCGTGCACTGTCCGGCGCGGAAGATCCCGGGCATGTCGTATCCCGGCGGTTGGTCGAGCACCATCACGGTTCCCGCCGCCACTCTCGCCCGGATCCCCGAGGGCCTGTCCGCGGAGGAGGCAGCGCCCTTCGGCTGCGCCGCCGTCACCACCTTCAACGCCCTGCGGCACTCCGGCGCCGGGCCGGGTGACCTGGTCGCCGTGCTCGGGATCGGCGGTCTGGGGCATTTGGCGGTGCAGTTCGCCGCGGCCATGGGGTTCGAGACGGTGGCCATCGGGCGGGGTGAGGAGAAGCGGAAGCTCGCCGACGAGCTGGGCGCGCGGCACTACATCGACACCGAGCGGGAACAACCCGGAGCCGCGCTGGGGAAGTTGGGCGGGGCGCGGCTGATCCTGTCCACGGCCTCCAGCAGCAAACCGCTGGCAGAGCTGGTGGACGGGCTGGCCCCGCACGGGCGGCTCACCGTCGTCGGCTTCGACGGTTCTCCTCTCGAACTGCCGGTGGCCAAGCTGGTGATGGGGGCGCGCAGCGTCACCGGTCATCTGACCGGCAGCCCCGCCGACACCGAACAGACCATGCGTTTTGCGGTCGCCACCGGTGTCCGCCCCCGGGTGCAGACCGTCCCGCTGGAGGAGGCGCAACAGGCGCTCGACACCCAGCAAGAGGGCAAGGCCCGCTTCCGGATGGTCCTCGTTCCCGACGCCTGACCGCCGCCACAGCAGCAGAGAGGGAGCCGTAGATGCTCCAGCATCACGGCCACGACGTCGTCGTGGTCGGTGCCGGGATCGCCGGCCTTACGGCGACCGCCGCCCTGGTCGCCGCCGGGCGCGACACCGTGTGCCTGGAGGCCCGCGAGCGGGTCGGCGGGCGGCTGCTCAGCACGCCTGCCCCGCCCGGGGCTCTCGATCTGGGGGCCACCTGGTTCTGGGACGGGGAGCGGCGCGTCGCAAAACTCGCCGCCCGGCTCGGGATCGATACCTTCAAGCAGCATCTGGCGGGTGACACGCTGGTGCAGAGCGCCACCGGCGTACGACGGCTGCACGGCAACCTGCTCGACGCTCCTGCCCGCCGCTTCGCACCGGGGGCCCACGCCCTTGCCCGCGTGCTCGCGGCCGGACTGCCCGCGGACGTCGTACGACTGGACGCTCCCGTCACCGCGATCCACCGCCGCGCCATGGGCGGGCTCGACGTCCGTACGCCGAACTGGGTGCTGCACGCCGAGCACGTCATCCTCGCCGTGCCTCCCGCGCTCGCCCTCGCACGCATCGACTTCGGCCCGGAGCTGTCGCCCGAACTGGTCCGCCTCGCCCGCACGACCCCGGTGTGGATGGGGGCGGTTGCCAAGGTCGTCGCCCGCTACCCTGCCGCCTTCTGGCGGGAAGTGGGGCTGGCCGGGGCGGCGGCCAGCCGAACCGGCCCGCTGCAGGAGGTGCACGACATGTCGGGGCCCGACGGCCGGCCCGCCGCGCTGTTCGGCTTCGCTGAGGCCCAGGCTGTCGGTCCGGGATTCGAGCAGGCGGTGACCGCCCAGCTGGCCCAGCTCTTCGGCCCGGCCGCCGCCGAGCCCGAGACGCTCCACATACAGGACTGGAGCGGCGAGCGGTGGACCGCTCCGCCCGCCGTGCACCGCCTGGCCGACTACTCCCTGTTCGGCCACCCCCTCTACCAACGGTCCGCGCTTAACGGCAGGCTGCACTGGGCCTCGACCGAGACGGCCGACCAGTACTCCGGGCACATCGAGGGCGCCCTTGCCGCCGCCGAGCGAGCGGCCCGCACCGTCCTGTCCCCGACCACCACAGACAAGGCGAACTCATGCTCCAGATAGACGCGTTGCTGCGCGAATACGACCGCGCCCGTGCCTACACCGACGATCTGTGGCGGGACCTCACGCCGGACGAGGTGACGTGGCGCCCGCACGAGAACTCCAGCGCCATCGGCTGGCACCTCGGCCATCAGGCCCACGTCGCCCACTTCATGATCCGCAACCTCACCGCTGCCGAGCCCAGCCCCGACCCGGAGCTGGACGGACTCATGGACTCGGCGAACCCGGAGAAGTTCCGCGGCAAGCTGCCCACGGTCAAACGGCTCACCGAGTTCCGCGAGACCGTCGCCGAGCGCGTGCACGCCCGCATCGGCGACATCGCCGCCGGCCGGGTCGGCGCCCCGAGCCAACTCACCATCGTGGCCACCCACTTGCTCACCGTGCTCATCAACCACGAGTACCAGCACGACCAGTGGATCAGCGAGGTACGCGCGGGCGACCTCGGGCACGCGCTCCCGCCCGACCCCGACAGCGAGCACCTGCGCCGTATCGACGGCTATCTCGTCGTCGAAGTTCTGTAGCCCCAGGAGGGGACTCACTCGTGACAAGCACCGCCGCGGACACCGCCGCCGGTATATCCCCGCGACCCGAGGCGCAGCGCCGCGTCCTCGCCGTCCTGGTCACCAGCCAGATTCTGAGCGGGGCGGGGCTCGCGGCGGGCATCACCGTCGGAGCCCTGCTCGCCCAGGACATGCTCGGCTCCACCGACCTCGCGGGACTGCCCAGCGCCCTGTTCACCGCCGGCTCGGCCCTCGCCGCCGTCGCGGTGGGCCGCATCTCCCAGGCCCGGGGCCGCCGCCCGGGTCTGGCCGTGGGGTACCTGACCGGCGCCGTCGGCAGCGCGGGCGTCATCACCGCCGCCGTCGCCAAAAGCCCGGTGCTGCTGTTCATCGCCTTGTTCATCTACGGCGCCGGTACGGCCACCAACCTCCAGGCCCGCTACGCCGGAGCCGACCTCGCAGCCCCCGCCCACCGTGCCCGCGCCGTCTCCACCGTCCTGGTCGCCACCACCCTCGGCGGCGTCGTCGGCCCCAACCTCGCGGCTCCGACCGGTGACCTTGCCAACCACCTCGGCATCCCCGCCCTGGCCGGACCCTTCCTCCTCGCCGGCGTCGCCTACTGTGCCACGAGTACGCGCTGAGGACCGTGTGCGAAATCCCGATCGTCCTGCTCACGTCACAGAAGTGACCCGGCCGACGGATCCGACGCCGGATGCACAGGACTGCGCGGCCGACGGCCGGACATCCCGGACGAGTCTGTCGTCAGGACGCAAAAGCCCCGGCTGGACGGGGGAGACCAGCCGGGGCCGTGGGCGGTGACGTACGGAGGGCGGTCGCTCTCGGCGAAGGGCTTCAGGGGGCTTCAGCCGGACGATCGTCCCCATGGGCTACAGGTGAGGCCCGGGGACACTGTCCCCTCCGCCAGCCACGTATAGGTGAACGGTCAACCGTCTCGGGTTGTTCCGGCGCAGTCCCGACTGCAGATGTGACTTGAGGAACACCCGTTGGGGGGCCTCAGTTGAGGTAGTCGGCGACCAGGGCGGCGAATTCGTCCGGGGTGGCCAGACGGATGCCGAGGGCTTCGGCCTTGGCCCGCTTGGATCCCGCGCCGTCTCCGGCGACGACCAGGGTGGTCTTCTTCGAGACGCTGGAGGAGGAGCGGCCGCCGGCTTCTTCGATGAGTTCGTTCATCTGGTTGCGGCTGAGCTTTTCCAGCACGCCGGTCATCGCGCCGGTGACGACGACGGTCATCTGGGCCAGCGGCCTGCCCGCCGGCTCAGTGTCCTCGTCGTGGTCGCCGGCGTCGCCGTCGTACGAGGTGGGCGGGGTGGCACCGGGCTCGGTCATGTTCACCCCGGTGGCGGCGAGTTTGTCGATGAGCGGGGCCAGTTCGGCGAGCTCGGCGACGATCGAGGGGGCCTTCTCGGTGCCGATGCCCTCGACCTGCTGCATCGCTTCCACATCGGCGGCGCGGATGTTGTCCATGGTGGCGAAGTGCCGGGCGATGCGGCGGGACATGGACCGGCCGGTGCCGCGCACTCCGAGCGCGCACAGCACCCGCGACAGCGGCTGCGTCTTGGCCGCGGCGATGGCCGTGAGGAGGTTGTCGGTGCTGGTCTCGCCCATCCGCTCCAGGCCGAGCAACTGCTCGCGGGTGACGGTGAACAGGTCGGCGAGGTCGGCGATGAGGCCGGCGTCGACGAGCTGGACGATGCGGGTGGTGCCGAGGCCTTCGATGTCGAGCTGGTCGCGGCCGGCCGCGTAGGACAGGGCGGCCACCAGGTGGCAGTTGCGTCCGTTCTCGCAGCGCCAGCGCTGCTCGCTGGTGTCGATGCCCGCCCCGCAGCGCGGGCACTCCTTGGGGAAGGCGATGGGCTGTTCGTCGCCGGTGCGCAGGTGCGCGACGGGGGCTTCGATGCGGGGGATGACGTCGCCGGCCCGGTGCACCATGACCAGGTCGCCCAGGCGCAGGTCGCGGCGGGTGATGTCGGCCGGGTTGTGCAGGGTGGCATAGGTGATGGTGGCGCCGTCGATCTCGACCGGCTCCAGGACGGCGCGGGGGGCGATGATGCCGGTGCGGCCGACGTTCCACTCCACCTCGAGCAGCCGGGTGATCTTCTCGACCGCGGGCAGCTTGTAGGCGATCGCCCAGCGCGGCGCCCGCGTCCCGGACCCTGCGGTCTGCTGGTCGGCGGCCAGGTCGGCCTTGATGACGATCCCGTCGATCCCGAACGGCAACTGGGCCCGCAGCGCGGCGACCTCCTGCACCCGGGCCAGCACCTCCTCGACGGTGTCGGCGGTGATGCCGGGCACCGCGGTGGTGGCGGTGGTGTTGATCCCGAACGCGGCGGCTTGCGCCATGAGCTCGCTGTGCGCGAGCTCGCCCAGCCGCGCGGCGAGCTCCGCCTCGGTGTCGGGCAAGGGGAGCAGGCCGTAGCCGAAGAACGTCATCGCCACCGTGTAGGCGCGCTCCCTGGCACGCAGGGTGCCCGCCGCGGCGCCGCGCGGGTTGGCGAACGGCTGCCCGCCGTGCACGGTGCGCACCTCGTTGCCCTGCTCGAACTGGGCGGTCGTCATCAGGACCTCGCCGCGCACCTCGACGGTGACCGGCTCGGCGAGTTCGTCCGGCAGGCCCTCGATGGTGCCGATCGCGTGCGAGACGTCCTCCCCGGCCGTCCCGTCCCCACGGGTGATCAGCTGTCTCAGGCGGCCGCCGGTGTAGCGGGCGGCGACCGCGAGCCCGTCCAGCTTCGGCTCGACACTGAACCGTTCGACCTCGTGGCCGATCCTGCGGGCCAGCGAGGCGGTCCAGGCGGTGAACTCCTCCGGCGAGAACACGTTGTCCAGGCTCAGCATCGCCACCGTGTGCGGGACATCGCCCTGAACGGCGCCGCCGGCGACCTTCCCGGTCGGGGAGTCGGGCAGCACCTGGTCGGGATGGTCGGCCTCCCACGCGGCGATGCCGCGCACCAGCCGGTCGTAGGCGTCGTCGTCCAGTACGGACGTGCCGCCCACGTAGTAGGCGGCTGACGCCTTCACCGCGTCCTCGACCGCCTGCGCGTAGGCGGCGGCATCCACGATCACTGCAGCTGGTGTGGTCATGCCCGCCATCCTGCCTGCTGCCACTGACAACGCCCTGAGGGCCGGTTCAGCCGCTGATGGCGGCGCTGTTCGTCGCGTAGCGCTCCGAGGCAGACGGCGGGCTCCCGCAACAGCGTCGCCTTCCGTGAGGAGGTGGTGGGCGTGGCCTGGCCAGAGGTGGGTGTCGTGCATGAGGCCGCCGGGTAGCGGGACGCGGTCAGCCGCGTAGCCGCACGCCACAAACCCGGCGACGTCGGCGATCATCCCCGGGATACTGGTCGCCCATGGATGAGGTCCAAGTCGTCGTCGCCCATTCCGAGCGCGCGACTCTGCGCGTCGGTGACGTGTTCTTGAAGGTGGACGCCGATCAGGCGCGCATCGACGTCGAGGTTGAGGCGATGTCCCTGGCGCCGGTCCCGACCCCGGAGGTCCTGTGGCGCAAGCCGCCCGTGCTCGCGATCGCCGCACTCCCGGGAACGACGCTTGGGCGCCTCGGCGGGCCGTCGACCGGATCGCCGGCGGCGTGGGCAGCGGCGGGCGCCGCCATCCGGAAGCTGCACGAAGCGCCCCTGCCGCCCCTGCCGGGCCGGGCCGGCCGGGGCATCGTCGCGCTGGCGGCGGAACTCGACGCCGAGTGCGAGTTGCTCGTGACGAACGGTGTCCTGCCCGCCGACCTGGTCACCCGCAACCGCCAGGTCGCCGAGGCCGCGCTCCGGCCGTGGACTGCGGCGTTCACACACGGCGACCTGCAGATCGCGCACGTCTTCGTCGACGGCGACGAGGTCACCGGCATCATCGACTGGTCCGAGGCGGGCCGGGGTGATGCCCTGTACGACCTCGCCACCTTCACGCTCGGACACGAGGAGCACCTCGTCGACGTCATCGCCGGGTATGGCACCGACATCGACCTCGACGTGATCCACGCATGGTGGTCGTTGCGAAGCCTGCTGGCGGTTCGCTGGCTGATCGAGCACGGCTTTGACCCCTTCGCGTCGGGCTGTGAGGTCGACGTGCTGAGATCCCGGATGTGAGGCTGCGCGGGCCTGACTGCTACGAATGCGCTCTGACGCATCGAGGAGGCCATCCCCTGGGGCGATCGCTCGCCCCTACTCTCAACAAAGTGCGGTGCGCAGTCGTCGCCAGCAGATGACGGCGCAGCCAAGGGTGACGAACGCATGGTGGATGTCGTCGCGGATCTCCCAGTGCGTGCGCAGGCGGCGGAACCAGCGCAGCAGCGCGATCGCTCCGTCCGCAACCCAGCGGTACGCCCAGGCCGGAGCCGTGCCCGGTGCCGCGCCGGGCGAGGTGCGGGGTGATCTGGAACCGGCGGACGTTGTCCGGTAAGCCGCGTGGTCATAGCCGCGGTCTGCGTCCAGGTGCTCGGGGCCGGCGCATGGCTGGCCGCGCTTACCGCGGATCGGCGGGACGGCCTGGATCAGCGGGATCAGTTGGGTG
The DNA here is from genome assembly GCF_040644055.1 of Streptomyces sp. NPDC047043. Taxonomy (NCBI): domain Bacteria; kingdom Bacillati; phylum Actinomycetota; class Actinomycetes; order Kitasatosporales; family Streptomycetaceae; genus Streptomyces; species Streptomyces sp. NPDC047043. The sequence continues at coordinate 4,258 of NZ_JBEYVO010000021.1, read as the reverse complement.
ACGTCGCTGCGGTTGCCGCCGGTGGTGATTGCCGCGAGCGGGATGCCGTGCGCTTCGATGTTCAGGCGGTACTTGCTGCTGGCCTTGTCCTGCTCCCCGCGTTCGCAGGGATTGTCCCGGCTGCGCCCAGATCTGCAGATCCTGCCAACGCTGCCTCCCCGCGCCTGCGGGGCTGGTCCCTGCACCACGGTCTCGTGGCCGATCCACGCCGGCCCGGCTGATGCCGCTTCACGCGAGGGTGACGCGCATCCCGCCCTCGGCCAGGACCTCGAGCACCGTGGCAACCAGGTCATATGGTTCGCCCTCCGGCGTCAGGAGTTGGGACAGGTGCTTGCGTGCGGTCGCGGCTTCCCGCCAGAGCAGGGTTGCGGGGGCGGTGTAGCCGAAGTTGCCGCGCAGGCAGTCGACGAGGGCGTCCAGGCAGCCGCCGAAGTAGCCGCCCGGCCCGTTGAGCGCCTCGCCGAGTGCCAGGTAGAGGCCTGGTTCGTCGGTGATGTGCCGGCCGTCGAGCTCGTACGCCTGTCCGGCTGCCCGTTCCTGGTGCTGGAGTCGGCAGCCTCGCTCGCGGACGAGGTCGAGCCAGGCGCCACGCTGTCGGGTGCCGAGGCCGGTCCATGCACCGGGGGTCTCCGGTGGGCCTGCTAGCCAGCGCTCCCAGATGGGCTGGGCGTAAGCCGGAACGGGTGTGAGCTCTGCGTCGAGTTCCAGGTCGATCAGATGCGTGCCGCAGGAGGACGGGCGCCAGGTGCGAACTTTGGGCCGGAGCAGTCGGTCGGTGAGCGGCTCGCCTCGATCGTCCTGTATTTCCAGCCAGGCCTCGCCCAGGGCCAGTGTGCGGCGGGTGCCCGCCGTCAGCGCCCGCTCAAGCCGATCTGCCGGGGCCAGCCGCCGCAGGACGAGCGGGGGCTCTGCATGCTCGGGCGGCAGGACGCGGGCGAATTCCTGGCAGACGCCCAACCACCGGTACTCATCGTGCAGCCGGACAGGGCCCCGGTGTCCCTCAGGCGGGCCCTCGTAGTCGTCCAGACCGGTGAACACGAGAGCGCCCGTTCCCTCCTGCCGTCCGAGGCTTTCGACGTCCTGCAGGAGCCAGGCATCGAGCGTCTTGTCTTCCGGTACCAACCACACCCGGCTGGCGACCCAGCCGTACACCTCGGTGCCGTCCGGAATCCAGTCGAAGAGTTCGTACATCTCGCGTCGCGGTTCCCTGAACAGTCCCTCCGCCTCGGCGCAGACACCCCAGACATGGCCGCTTTCCGTGTCCGTCAGCCTGTACCGTCCCGGCCCGCGATGGGCTGTGTCCTCATGCACGAGGGAATCATGCCCGGATTAGGAGTAGACCGGGAAGCAGCCGGGTCCTGGCCGAGCTGGCCGGCGGCACACGCAGACCGCACCTGGGACCGTCGGATGCGTGAACTCATCCACTCCGACCTGCTCGTCCTCGACTACTTCGCCGTGCGCCTGGAGGTGTTCGGCCAGCGTCGGTGTGAAGAGGGCGGTCGTTCAGGAGGCGGGTTCCCTCGATCGAGTCAGCCTCCGCAACAAACGGCCATGCGATATTCGCATGATACATGAGGCCTCAGTGATAGAGTCTGCATCATGGGTATGAGCCTCGAAGAGCGAGTGCGATCGGCGGTGGCGGCGCTCCTGCACGCGTCCGGCGAGTCGCAGACCGAACTCGCCGCCGCCCTCGGGGTGAGCCAGGCCCAGGTGAGCCGCCGTCAGTCCGGCACCGCGGCCTGGAGTCTGACCGACTGCGAGGCGGTCGCCGCGCACTACGGCATCGACGTCCTCGAGCTCCTGGCAGGACCCACCCGGGCCACGGAAGCGCTGCCCGCCACGCGCCGCCGCGTCCCCGGCCGCCAGACCGGCACTCCACGCCCCGCTGCCGTCGAAGGAGGCGCGTGATGACTGACTTCGGCGCGATCGACGCCCTGCTCGCCGGCGCCAAGAAGGAGGCGGCGCTGCCGTCCGCCGAAGAGCGGCGCACCCTGCGCGAGGAGCTCAGCCTTTCGCGCGCCCAGCTCGCGCAGGCCCTGGGGGTCAGCCCGTCCACGGTCGGGGGCTGGGAGTCCGGACGGGACCCGAGCGGCGAAGTGCGGGAGAAGTACGCATACTTCCTCGAGGGAGCGAAGGCCAAACTGGCCGCCGAAGCAGCCGAGACAGCGGATGCGGCCGAGGAAGCCCCGGCGGAGGAGTTGGAGGACGAGGTTCACGCGGATGCCGAGCAGGCGGCAGGCCAAGACGACGACGTCGAGGCGCTCGCCACCCCCCAGCCGTGTGTGCTGTGCGGGCAGATGGCCCGTCACCAGGTCGCGGGATTCCCCCAGCACCTGGATCCCGCGGAGTGCAACGCAGCCCAGCCCGCGCAGACGAGCGAGCCCGCGGTACCGCAGACGCCTGCTCCGCGTCCGGAACCCCGGCGTGCCCAGCCCTCCGGCCGGCAGGGGCAGGCGGGACGCGGCGTCAAGGTCGTGCCCGTCGGCCGCCGCATGCAGACCGCCGACACCCCGGACCTGATCGGCTCCGCCGTCACGGCCGCGCTCGCCGAGCACTCCGGCGACGTGGACGCAGCGACCAAGGCACTGCTGAAGCGGGCGATCCCGGACGCGATGGCACTGCTGGACCACACCCGCAAGGGCGGCCGCTACGACATCGTGGCGCACCCGTGGCTGCCCGACGTCCTGCGCAAGCAGTCCTCCCGCGGCGCGGATGAGATCTGGGAGGCGCGACCCAAGTGGGCGCGGCCCGAACTGCCCGCGGGTGAGCACGAGGTGACCGCACTCGACGTCAACGGCGCCTACCTGAGCGCACTCAAGACGCACCTCCCGCTGGGCCAGCTGGAGCACTCCACCGGCAACCACCACGACCGGCGCCGCGCGGGCGTGCACCTCATCACCCCGCCGGACTGGGACCACGACGCGGTCCTGCCGAACCCGATCGGCAGCCGGGACGAGCCCGGCCCGCTGTGGGTGACGGAGCCGACGCTGCGCCTGCTGCTGCGGGTGTCGGGACTGAAGTACGGCCTGTGCGACCCACCGCAGATCCACGAGTCGTGGACCTCCGGGGCGACGGAGGGCCTGCTGGAGAAGTTCCGGGTCGCGCTGAAGGACGCCCGGGACAGGGCGATCGCCGAGGACGATGAGGTGACGCTGGAGTACGTCAAGGCGATGTACTCGAAGTTCGTCTCGACACTCGGGGAGTCGAACTACAACCGGGAGCTGTACCGCACCGACTGGATGCATCTGATCCGCTCGCAGGCCTTCGCAAACCTGTGGTGGAAGGCCCACCGCGCCTACGACGAAGGCCTGATGGTCGTCCGCGCCATGGGCACCGACGAGCTGCACGTCATCGGCGACTGGCGCGCGGTGTTCGCCGAGGGCCGCGGCGTCACCGAGGTGAAGGTCAAGGACGTGTACACCGTCGGTAGCGCGGCCGGTGGAGCCCACTGAGTGTCTGACGACCGGTCAGGGCGAGATGCCGTGACCTGCGGTCCGGCACGCCGCCGGACGTGCCCACTCAAGGGCGCGGGTGCGCAGAAGGCCTGCCGCAGTCCGCTAGATTGCCTGTCGCAGGGGGAAGGGACGCATCGTGCCGGAGCGCAACCTCGAATTCGGAAAGTACGGGGCACGTGGCCTGAAGGGCCACGAGGCGGTTGCCCGCCGCCTCGACACACTCGCTCATTTCGTCGCCACGCCGATCACGCAACGTCGCGGCCTGCTGGCCCGCCTGCACTACCTGACCCGCACCGCTCACGCCCGCCAGGCGGCCCGAGAGGCCGGCCTCGTCGTCACGGACGCCACCATCAACAAGTGGCTGCAGGGCAAGCGCACCCCGTCGAAGAAGAGCCTGCAGCAGATCGAAACGGCGTACCGCACCGTGCGGCGCCAGAACGTCGCCCGCTACTTGCTCGCGCGCCTCAACCGCGCAGGCCGCGGTACCCGCGTCGAATTCCACCCACTCAACCAGTCCCAGGTCGACCGGCCGCGGCAGCGCGTGGTCGAGTACCGCACCCTCAACGTTCGTCACTGGGACCGCATCGTCGAGGCGTGGGCGGCCGACGACGACCAGGCTCTGGACGAGGCCTGGGTCAGTGGTGTGGTGGTGGACCTCGGCTCACAGTGGGGCCAGTACGAGTACGTCACGAATATCGGGTTTGCGGCCTAGGCGGTTTCGTTTGGATCATCGGGCGGACCAGAGGAAGATGCCTGCGATGTGGAGTCCGGCCAGGTAGATGGTGGCTGTCTTCTCGTAGCGG
>NZ_JBEYVO010000020.1:0-222884 GCF_040644055.1 Streptomyces sp. NPDC047043 | reverse complement strand
GGGCCCGCCGCCGGGGCTCTTCCTCCGGGTGGGCGCGCCTCTTTGTTTGGGGGGGCCGGCGCCGCCGCCCCCCCCACCCCCAAGCGGCCCCCCCCCCCCCCGGGCGGCGGCCCGGCCTTTCCCTCGGCCCTTCGAGGCCTCAAGGCCATGGACTGCGGTGGCCGGGCCGTCATGCGCCTGTCGTCGAGCCGGGGCGGACGATCATCAGGACCACCACGATCAGCCAGGCGAGGGCGAACAGGCCGGTGATCATCGACAGGCGGGGCAGCCGGGCGATCAGGGACTCGGTGGCGCTCGACGTCCGGTCGGGCTGGTCGAGCAGGGTGACCACGTCGTCCTGGGTGCCGAGCACCGCGATGCCCAGCAGGACGGCGGCCACCGCGGTCAGCGCCATGGAGGCGATGAGCCAGGCGCTGCCCATCACACCCATCACCTGTGCGGTGCCGATACCGAAGGCCGGGACGGAGATGCCCACCACGGCGTAGACCCGGCAGATCCGGTACAGCAGCCGGACCGATCCCTCGGCCGACTGCCGCTCGGGTCCGTCGGCCAGTGCCTGGCGCGCAACACGCGGGAACAGGCTCGACGCAATGGTGACCGGCCCGATGAGCAGGATCGCCGCCAGCACGTGGATGCTGAGCAGGAGTTTGGCCATGCCCGGTGTCTCCCTTTCCCGCGCACGCTGACGCGTGGCGTCAGGCGCACGGTTTCAGTCTGGGGTGAAGTGGCCCGACGGTTGATCACGTCGTCGCCCGGAGGTCCGGCCCCTTGCCTGACGCTTCGGCGGGTGTCCGGGGACTGTGAAGCTTGTGGCGGACGAACAGCGCCGCAGGCACGGCCATGACGATCAGTACGACTCCGCCTATGACGTTGCCCAAGTGCACGGCGTCGGTGAACGCCCTCGGCACCGCCGCTCCCACCACGCGAGCGAGGGATGCGGGAAGGCCCGTCCCGCCGCCGCCGTGTGACGCACCCTCCACGATCCTGTCCGCCTGCGGCGACGGGACGCCTGCCTCGACGAGACGCTCATTCAGGTTCCGGGGGAAGCGACTGGTGACGACGGTTCCGAGCACGCTGGGGCCGAGCACCGTTCCCAGCTGACGAGCCATGTTCACCGCTGCTGCCGCCATGCCCTCCTGCTGCGGCGGGACACTGTTGACCGCGGCAGCCGTCGACGGTGCCGTCAGCAGCCCCGCTCCGATGCCCGCCACCAGCAGGCCGGGCCACATCGCCCCGTAACCTCCCGAGGCATCGGTCGCGAGCAGCGCGAGGGACCCGGCTCCGATGAGGAGCAGACCCGCAGTGATCAGGAGCGTGAGACCGACCCGGCGCACCAGCACCCGGGCGGCCACTACGGTGACCAGGAGGAATGTTCCGAACAGCGGCAGCAGGCGCACGCCGACGTCGAGGGGACCGGTCTGTCCCACACGTTCCATGTAGAGCACGCTCAGCAGGGCGACACCGACCAGTCCGAAGACGCTGACGGCAGCTACGCCCATGACGGCCGAGAAGGAAGCGCTCCGAAACAGCCTCAGGTCCAGCATGGGGTCGGGGTTGCGGAGCTCCACGCGTACGAACAGGAACAGGGATACGGCGAAGACGACGTACATGGTGATGATCGGCGCCTTGGTGTACCCGGTGGCCCCGCCCTGAATGATCGCGTAGGTGGCCGAGGCCGTCACCACCGTGCCCAGGACGAGGCCCGCGAGATCGGGCTTGCGCGTGGGGTGCCGGGACTCGGCCACGAAGAGCGGGGTCAGGAGGAGGGCCGCGCCGGCGATGACGATGTTGGCGATGTAGACGGCGTGCCAGGTGAAGTGTTCGAGCAGGGCTCCGGCGAGGATCGGGCCGACGGCCAGGCCCACTCCGGAGCAGGCGGCCCAGATGCCGATCGCGGCGGTGCGCTCGTGCGGGTCGGTGAAGGTGGCACTGACGATCGCCAGGCTCGTCGGCAACACGGCCGAGCCGCCGAGGCCCGCGATCGCCTGTGCGGCGATGAGCATGCCGGCGCTGTCGGCGAAAACGGCGGCCAGGCTGCCGGCCAGGAACACGGCGGCACCCAGGCGGAACACCCGCCGCCGCCCCACGAGGTCGCCGAAGGTCCCGGCGGACATCACGAAGCTCACGACGGCGAGGCTGTACGCGCTGGTGATCCATACCAGCGTGCTCGCGGTGACGTGCAGATCGCTCTGTATGTCGCCCAGGGCCGAGATGGTGGAGGTGACGTCGACGAAGGCCATCATGACGCCGAGACAGACCACCACAAGGCCGAGCCAGCGGGCCCGCCCGCTGCCGGGGGGCGCGGCGCGGGAGGCCTGAGCCGGAACGGACGCCGTCATCGGACTGCCCCCGCCGTTTTCTGCTTCTGCGAGACGCCCAGTGACACCACAGCCGCGGCAGCCATGAGGGCCATGGTGACCAGCCATGCGTGCCGGTAGGTCTCCAGAGAGGCCCCACCGGAGGCGGTGCCGAGCATGGCGACCAGGATGCTGATGCCGACGACCGAACCGATCTGAGTCGACATGGTCACGATGGCACTGCCCGTAGCGGCCTGCTCGGAGCGCAGACCGACCGTCGCGGAGGAGACGACGGTCGGAAGCGCCAAGCCGGCGCCGAACCCGAAGAGCAGCCAGCACGGGAGGACTCCGGAAGCGTAGTTCGGGTCGTTGTGCAGGAGACCGGCGAACAGCAGGATGCCGGCAGAGGCGATCGCACTGCCGACCGCCGCGATGACGCCGGCCGGGATCCGGAAGCGGCGCTGGAGGGTTTCACTGGCGGTGGCAGCCAGCGCGAAGCCGATCGGACCGGGCAGACTGGCGCATCCGGTTTTGATCGCGGAGTAGTGCCAGTGGCTTTGCAGCCAGAGGATCGTCGACAGCAGGAGGCTTGCGAACGAGGCCAGTTGCAGCATGCCGGCGAGGTTCGCCGAGGCGAAGATCCGGTCCCGGAAGAGAGACAGGTCGACCACGGGCACCTGGTGCCGAGATGAGCGGAGCAGGAACGCCGCCAGCCCCACCACCGCCACGACCAGGGACGTGACGACCCGGGTGTCCGACCAGCCCCAGTCGGGCGCCTTCACCACGCCGAGCGCCAGGCCGCCGACCATGACGATCAGCAGGACGCCGCCGAGCACGTCGGGGATGCGGGCGTCTTGTTCGTGCCTGCCGTTGGCCACGAGTCGGGCGGCCATCGCGATGGCCAGCAGCCCGACGGGAATGTTCACCAGGAACAGCCACCGCCAGGAGGCCTGGACCAGCAGCCCGCCGAAAATCGGTCCGCACACCCCGGACAGCGAGCCTGCGGTGAACCAGATCTTGACGTACCGCTCCACCTTGTCCGCGGGGGCGCTCGTCAGCACCAGGCCGAGGCTGGCCGGGGTCAGCAGGGCGGCGCCCACCGCCTGGAGGGCGCGGAAGACGACCAGCACCCATACGTTGCCGGACAGGGCCGCCCCGAGGCTCGCCGCCACGAAGACGCCCATGCCGAAAAGAAAGCCGCTCTTGCGTCCGAAGCGGTCGGCGAGCCGTCCCGCGGGGACGAGCAGGGCGGCGAAGACGATCGCGTAGCCATTGAGCACCCAGCTCAGGTCCGACAAGGAGGTCGAGCCCAGGCCCTGCCCGATGTTCGGCAGGCCGACGTTGGTGATCCACACGTCGAGTTGGCCGAGGAAACTCGCCATGGCCAGCACGGCGAGGATGAGCGCCGGGCGGGCGTTCGAGGATGGTCCTCCGCCTCCCCTCTGGGTCAGTGGAGGGGCCATCTGATCTTGCGAAGACATGCGTCTCATCCGTTCTGCGGGATGCCGTGAGGGACCGGCGCCAGAGTTCTGGACCGATCTGTCAGGAACCGTAAGAAGTTCTGGAACGGAATGTCAAGAATGCTTGCGCGGCCTGTAGGCTGGCCTGCATGGGGCGCCCACCAGGATTCGACAAGGACAAGGTCGTACAGGCCGTCGAGCGACAGTTCCGCCGCACCGGATACGCCGGCACGAGCGTCGACGACATCGCGAAGGCCGGCGGCCTTGGCCGCGGCAGCCTCTACGCCGCCTTCGGCGACAAGAGCAAGCTGTACCTGCGGACGCTGGAGGCCTACTGCGAGCGCAACGAGAGCGTCTGGGTGGCCGTACTCGAGGGCCCCGACGACACCGCGCTGGAACGGCTGCACGCATACCTCGTGAGGTCAGCGCGATTTGTGCATGACGACCCCGACGGGCTCGGCTGCATGGTGACCGGCTTCGTCGTCGAGGGGGACGAGCACGATCCGCAGGCCACCGCACGCGTCAGGCAGGCCCTCTCCCGAATCGAAGGTTCACTGAGCGAGTGCGTTCAGGCCGCGCAGCGCCATGGCGATCTCGACCCCGAGGCGGACGCCTCCGCGATCAGCCGACTGCTCATGGCGAACAACCGGGGCATGGAAGTACTGGCCAGGGCCGGGTTCGACACGGCTGCGCTGGAGCGCGTCGCCGATCAGGCTTTCGCGGGACTTCCGCTCACGGCACGCGCCCGGTCCCGGCAGATGACCCGCCCAGCCGTCTCCGACGCTTCCTGACGCCGCTCGCTCCGGGGGCCGCACTCCGCGGTGCGGTCAGCGCTCTGCGGCGAATGACTCGACGTAGGCCAGGGCCCCGTACAGCGCGTCACGCAGGGGTGCGGACTCACCGGCCGCCTGGTCCAGCAGCGCTCCGCCCTGGAATGCGGCGGTGAGCAGGTGGGCGAGCGCGCTCGGGTCGGCCTCCGGCCGCAGTTCGCCGCGCTCGCGCATCCTGCTCAGGCCGCGCTTGAACAGCTCCTGCCACCGCTCGAAGCCGTCGGCCACCGCGCCCCGGTGGGAGGGCTCGGCCTTGACGACCTCGGCGGCCAGGGAGCCGAACGTGCAGCCGCCGCGCAGCATGTCCTGCGAGGCGATGTAGGAGTCGGCCCACCGGCGCAGGGCGGCGAAGCTGTCCAACTCGCCCAGCTCGGGGGCCCGGTGGCGGGCGACGATGGTGTCGGCCTGCCAGGCGAGCACCGCGCGCACCAGGGACTCCTTGGTGGGGAAGTGGCGCGTCAGCTGTGAGCCGCTGACCCCGGCGGCCGCGCGGATCTGCTCGTTGTTGGTGTTCTGCGCCCCGTGCTCGTAGATCAGCTCCGCCGCCGCCCGGACGATGCGTTCGCGCGTGGCCAGGCCCTTGGCGGTCAGCTTCCGGCCCGGGGCGTCGCTGTTCGTGGTCATGGTCACCATCGTACCGCAAAAAAGGGCTTGACAGCCCATTCTGCGAGGTGTTCCCTGGAGGCAGTCAAAAAGGGCTGCCAAGCCCATTCTTCTGGGAGGGGCGGACAGAAATGGGGCGTGGCCCTGCTCGTGGCCCTCACTCCCCAGGCGATGACCACGGTTCGACCATGCCTGGTTCGTCCAGGCCGGCGCCGGAATCGCCGCGGCCACCGCGATGCTCGCCCTCCGGGTCCGCCACACGCCCTGACCAGAGGGCGGCTCCCTCTCAAGAAACGTCCACAAACGGAGATCACCCTCATGGCACGCAACCTCCTCGTGATCGGCGCCACCGGCAAGACCGGCCGCCACACCACCGAACTCCTGCTCCAGCGCGGTCACCGGGTCCGCGCACTCGTCCGCGGCCGCGACGGGCGCGCCGAGCGGCTCGCCGGCCTCGGAGCCGACGTCGTGGAAGGCGACGTCCTCGACCTGGACTCCCTGGCCCGGGCGACCAAGCGGATCGACGCCCTGTACTTCACCTATCCGATCCGCCCCGGCCTGTTGGACGCCACCGCGAACGTGGCCCAGGCCGCGGAGGAGAACGGCGTCCAGGCGATCGTGAACATGTCGCAGGTCTCCGCCCGCCGCACCACCGCCAGCAACGCTGCACGCCAGCACTGGGTCGCCGAACGCGTCCTGGACCACTCCCCGGTCCCCGCCACCCACCTCCGGCCGACCTTCTTCGCCCAGTGGCTGATCGACACCTGGGCCGACGGAACCGGCGAACTGCGCCTGCCGTTCGCCGACGGACGCCACGCCCCCATCGCGGAAAGCGACCAGGCGAAGGTGATCGCGGCCGTCCTGGAAGACCCCGCCCCGCACGCCGGCCAGGTCTACCCGCTGTACGGAGCCGAGGAACTCGACCACTACGAGATCGCCGAGAAGATGTCGCGGGCGCTGGACCGCGAAGTCACCTACGTGCCCATCGAACTCGACGAATTCGCCGCCATCCTGCGCAGGCGCGGCGCGCCGGACCACCTGATCCAGCACCTGCTCGCCGTGGCCCTCGACTACCGCAACGGCGTCTTCGCCGGCGCCAACGACCTCGTGAAGACGATCGGCGGCAGCGACCCCCTCGACGTCGAGGGATTCATCGCCCAAAACCGCGCCGCCTTCGGCCTGCCCACCCTCTGAACACCTCAACACTGGAGAAGACAATGAGCGTTTGGTTCATCACCGGATCGTCCCGGGGCTTCGGCCTGGAAATCACCCGAGCCGCCCTCGCCGCCGGCCACCAGGTGGTCGCGACCGCCAGGAAGGCCGAAACCGTCCGCGAGCAGTTTCCCGACGCCGAGATCAGCCGCGTCCTGACCGACAACGGCCTCTTCATCGTGTACGACGTCATGCTCCTCGGCGATCCCACCCGCGTCGGCTACCCACTGCCGTGGGCCTCGGAGCCCGAACACAGCTTCCTGGCCCGCCCCGAGGAATACCGGTCGCTGCTGCACGAGGCCGGGTTCGACATCGTCGCCGAGCACGATCACCGCGCTCAAGCCGCCCAGTCGCTTCGTGACGCGGGCGCCCCGAACAGCGTGGCCATGGGCACCGACGCATCGACCAAGCTCGCAAAGGCGCTCCGGAACATCGAGGACGGTCTCCTTGCTCCGACCGAGATGATCTGCCGTCTGCGCTGATCTCACGCTCGATGTCCCGAGGTCCTGCTCGACCGCCCACAGATAGAAGCTGGCTGACCGCGGGAACGTCCCGGAAACCGAAGGTCGAGACGCCTCGAGGTCGTGGCCTCAATGATCGGCGGTCATGTGCAGCGCCTTCAGCACGTCCTCGTCCGTCAGTTGCTCGAACCGCTCGTAGCACAGGCCCACGGCCATGAAGGTCACCGGCCGTTGCAGACACACCACCTCGTCGGCCTCGGCCTGCATCAGTTCCGCTGCCTCCGGTGAGCAGACCGGCACGGCCAGCACGAGCCGCTGGGGTTGCTGGCGCCGTACGTACCGCAGGGCGGCGCGGGCCGTGGACCCGGTCGCCAGGCCGTCGTCGACGACGATCGCGGTGCGGCCGGTCAGGGCGGGGGCGGGGCGGCCCTGGCGGTAGAGCCGTTCGCGGCGGTGGAGTTCCTTGCGTTCGCGTTCGACCACGGGGGCGAGTGTCTTCTCGGTGAGGCCCAGCTGCTGCAGGGCGCGTTCGTCGTAGAGCGGTTCGTCGTCGCCGACGATCGCGCCGACGCCGAGTTCCCGCTGGAACGGGGCGCCGATCTTGCGTACGACGAGCACGTCGAGCGGGGCGTTGAGCGCGCGGGCCACCTCCTGGGCGACGGTGACGCCGCCGCGCGGCAGGGCAAGGACGACGGGGTCCGGCAGGGCGCCCTGCTCCTGCTGGATCCGCAGCCGTCCGGCCAGTTCCCGTCCGGCCTGTCTGCGGTCATGGAACTGCATCGTGGTCGCCTCTCCTTCCCGCACGGAGACGGCCCCCTCGCTCCGGCGCGTACCCGTTGCGCGCCGGTCGATGCACGCGGCCCGCCCTTACCACCGGCATCGGGCGCGGCCGGTGCCCGTCACGTCTGCGGTGCGGCCTCGCGCACGGCGTCGAGGCGGTCCTCGCACCAGCGTTTCACGATGTCCGCGACCTGTTCCAGCGCTCCGGGCTCCTCGAACAGGTGCGTGGCACCGGGCACGACACGCAGGGAGTGCGGGCCGCTCAGCTCCCGGGCCGCCGCCTGGTTCAGCCGCAGCACCTCCGGGTCCCGGCCGCCGACGATCAGCAGCACCGGAGCCCGTACGTCGCGCAGCGCGTCGGCGGCCAGGTCGGGGCGCCCGCCGCGCGACACGACGGTCAGGGTGCGCCGCTGTCGCGCGGCGGCGGCCGCCAGGGCCGCTGCCGCCCCGGTGCTGGCGCCGAACAGGATGACCGGGAGGTCCTCGGTGGCGGGCTGGGTCTCCAGCCAGTCGACGACGTCGACCACACGGCGGGCCAGGAGGGGTATGTCGAAGCGGTGCCGCGCCGTCGACGCGTCGTGCCGGTCCTCGTCCCTGGTGAGCAGATCCGTCAGGACGGTGCCCAGTCCGGCGGTGTGCAGTTCGGCGGCGACCGCGCGGTTGCGGGGGCTGTGCCGGGAGCTGCCGCTGCCGTGGGCGAACACCACGACCGCGCGGGCCGAGTCCGGCAGGGCAAGATCGCCCGGCAGCTCCACGCCGTCGGTCGGCACCGTGATCAACTGGGTGATCATCGCCATCATCCTCTCGTGGTAGGCGGCCCGACGGGTCGTATGACCTGCTGAGTCACGGGTACCCGGAGAGTGACAAACCACGTTCGAGGAGATGACTCGGATGCTGTTCATCGGACTGCTTCTCCTCGGGGCGACGGGCGCGTTCACCGCCCTGGCGATCGCAGACAACCTGTCCGGGGGCCCCGAGTACACCGTGACGGTGCTCGATCACCAGATCGCCACCATGAACATGCTGGCCGTCTTCAGCTCCGGCCTCGCGCTGGCGCTGATCTTCTGCCTGGCCCTGATGATGGTGAACGGGGCGGCGCATCGCCGCCATCGCCGGACGCGGGCGTACGACACGGGCGAGGTCACGCATCTCGACGAGATGATGGGACCGGACGCACGGGCCTGAGCAGACGGGCCCGACAGGACCTGGGGACGGACCATGGTCGGCGACACGGACGACGACATTGCGGCCCGGCGGCAGGGCTCGAGCGGTCACCGCTCGGTGCCGCACGCCACGGACATCCGGATCGACGCCTGGGGCACCAGCCGCGAGCGCTGCATGGCGGAGGCGGTGCTCGGACTGGTGGAGTGCTTCGCCGACATCACGGCGGTGCGGGCCGGCGCGGTGATGCATCTGCGACTGCCCGAGACCGACGACGACGATCTGCTGATCGCGCTGCTGGACGAGGTCGTCCATCGCATGGAGGTGCACGGCCAGGTGCCCGTCGACGTGGAGGCGGACACCGACGACGAGGGCCTCGACGTGCGCCTGGCGGTCGCCGCACTCGCGGACGTGGAGGTCGTCGGCCCCGCCCCGAAGATCGTCGCTTGGCACGGCCTCAGGTTCGGGCCGGACCCGTACGGCTGGTCGTGCGCGGTGACCGTCGACGTGTGAGCGGACCATGGGCGGCGGCACGGTGACGCTGTTCCTGTGCGGCGATGTGATGCTCGGCCGCGGCGTCGACCAGATCCTCGCCCATCCCGGCGATCCGCAACTGCGGGAGGGCTACGTCCAGGACGCCCGCTCCTACGTCCGCTTGGCGCAGGCGGCGAACGGTCCGATCCCCGCGCCTGTCCCTCCGTCGTGGCCGTGGGGCGAGGCGCTCCCGTTGCTGGCGGAGGCCGCCCCGGACGTCCGGATCGTCAACCTGGAGACGTCGGTGACGCGCAGCTCCGCCTTCGCGCCCGACAAGTTCATCCACTACCGCATGCACCCGGCCAACCTGCCCGCCCTCACCGTCGCCGCCCCGGACGTCTGCGTCCTGGCCAACAACCACGTACTGGACTTCGGCCGCGCAGGCCTCACCGAGACCCTCGGCTCGCTCACCCGCGCGGGCCTGCGGACGGCAGGAGCTGGCCGCGACGCCGAGCAGGCGCACGCACCCACGGCGGTGCCCCTCGGCACCGGCGGCCGGGTGCTGCTCTTCGCCCTCGGGGCCCGCTCCAGCGGCATCCCGCCGGACTGGGCGGCCACCTCCGAGCGGTCCGGAATCGCCTACGTGCCCGAGGTGTCGGCGGCCGCCGCGGCGAACGTGGTCCAGCAGGTGCGGCGGGAGAAACATGAAGGCGATCTCGCGGTGGTGTCGGTGCACTGGGGCTCGAACTGGGGCTACCGCGTCCCCCAGGCACACGTCCGCTTCGCCCGCGCCCTGGTGGACGGCGGCGTCGACCTGGTCCACGGCCACTCCTCGCACCACCCGCGCCCGGCCGAGGTGTACCGCGACCGGCTGATCCTCTACGGCTGCGGCGACTTCATCGACGACTACGAAGGCATCGGTGGCTACGAGGAGTACCGCGACGACCTGCGCATCGCCTACCTCGTCACGCTCGCCGCGGACACCGGGCGGCTGACCGGCCTGCGCATGCCGGCGCTGCAGGCCCGCCGCATGCGGCTGGAGCCCGCGCCGGACGCGGACCGCCGATGGCTGTGCACCACGCTGAACCGGATCAGCCACGGCTTCCACGTCATGCTCGGGCGCGACGGCACCCTCAACGGTTCGGTGCCGCCTTGCTGATGTCCTCCAGCGCGGAGTGCGGATCCTCGGTGGTGGCGAGGTCGCCGAGGCTGACCATGCCGACCGGGCAGCCACCGCGCTCGACGACCGGCAGACGGCGCACCGCATGGCGGCGCATCAGCTCCACGGCCAGGTCGGTCGTGTCGTCCGGCGAGAGGGTCGCCACGGGCGGCGGCGTGCACACGGAACCGACGGTCGTGCTCTCCGGATCGCGCCCCTCGGCAAGGGCCCGGACCACGATGTCCCGGTCGGTGAGCACACCGAACAGATCGCAGTCGTAGGCCACCAGGACGTCACCGATGTCCTGCTCGCGCATCACCCGGGCCGCGCGCGCCACCGTGGTCATGGGCTCCACGGAGGCCGCTCCGGGCGACATGACGTCGCGTATCTTCCGGGTCATGGGCACCTCCCGGATGCGGGTTCTCGTACGACTTCTTGTACGACGAGGTAGTACATGTCGGCCGCGTAGCCAGCTCCGGTGTCGGTAAACCCAGCGCCGGCCGGCGTAGGCCTTGGCGTTTGGATCAGCCCGGCGTCGCGGACCTTGGCACGCACCCCCAAAGGGGGACACTCAGCGGCGTTTTAGTCGGTCGCCGACGCTCCGCGTCGACTCCCTCGTCCGCGTGGCAGCCCGCTCGCTTGGCCGAGCTGGAGGCCCCGCCGATGCCGCAGTCTCCCCGTGCGGCGCTGCCATGATCGAGGAGACCGAGGGCGAGATCACCGAGCTGGATGAGCGGGAGCCCAGGCTGACCCCCGATCCGTCGGCTGAGCACAGCATGGCGAAGCCCGGCCGGATGGGGGAACCCGGCCGGGCTTCAGTCTGTTGGGGCGAGACGCTACTCGGCCGCCGCCGTGGCGGCCCAGACACGGGTCATGATCCGGAGCAGGTCCGGGTCGATCAGCTCGACGTCGTCGGCGTGGTCGCTGTGGGCCCAGACGTCCCAGCCCGGACCGGAGTTGCTGAGCTCATGCATGACGATCACGCCGTCGGCCGGGTTGGTGATCAAGCCGTCGCAGGCACGGCAGACGTGGAGGCTCATTCCTGATCACCGCCGGGCCGGTGGCACCCGCAACCGCATCGGCGGATCAGCAACAGGCCCTTTGAGTGCGGCAGCTCGACATCCGTGATCTGCCTGCACTCGCCGTGCAGGTCTTCGTAGCCCGGCCGTTGCGCCAGTGTGCATTCGGCCGACAGGGTCACCTCGTCGGTGATTGGCGCGCTCATGAGCCGCACCCCCGCCGGAGGATGTCGGCGAGCCGCAGCGCGACGTCCGCGCGCACCCGCCCCAGGTTGATCAGGTTCAGGGCAGGGGAAGCCGTGTCGGCTCCCAGGGACGGCAGGACGATCCCCGCCGCCGTCAGCGCTCCACGCAGCACCTCGACCGCCTCGACGACTTCGGTCCTGCCCGACTTCTGTGCAGTGGTCATGAACTCACCGTCACGGCGGGGCAGTTGAGCCAGCTAGCACATATTCACGGATATTCTTGGATAGGAATGAGATATGCACAGGCTTTCTGATATCGCGGCAGGTGAGGTGTAGCCGACGAGCAAGCGGTGGCGCAAGGCTGATCCAAAACCCTATGAGAGGGGCACCGATCATGAGGCGATTGCGCTTCAACGGCACAGGCAGCGGCGAGGGCGGCTGCCCGTCCGTGCACGAAGATCTGGACAGCGGCGAGGTCATCGTTCACGGCTCGCCGCTCACCGACCCCGAGGACATTGCGCAGCTCCGGCATCTCGGAGAGGGAGAGGTGCCGATCGTCGTACCTCGTGAACTGCTCGTGGACTGGGGGCCCAAGGACGTGACGCGTGACGCGATGATCATCGGCCTGGACCGCTTCGGACAGCTCTTCGAGCGGTTCGAGCACACCGCCTGGCGGCTGGAGACCCGGCGCCGGTACGCCTCCGACGAGGCGACCGGCACGTGGGCGCAGTTCGTCCGGGGCGAGACGCCGACCTGGGACCTGACCACCCCGTGGTCGGTGACGATCCGTGAGAAGACCGCAGGCGGCGCGCGGGTCGGACGGGTGCGCATCGTCGACGACCCCGCCACTCAGGGACAGCGCTACCTGCTCGCGCACGCCGAGAAGAACGCCGCCCTGGGCGAGGACATCCGCAATCTCTCGCGTGTCGAGGCTGACCGCCTGAGGCTCCCCGCCGAGGACTTCTGGATCTTCGACTCCCGGCTCGTCGCGCTCCTCCGCTTCGACGCCGACGACAACTTCTCCGACGTCGAGCTGATCACCGAACCGGCTGAGGTGATCAGGTACGCCATGGTCCGGGACGCGGCCATGCATCACGCTGTCCCCTGCGAGCAGTTCGCGGCCGACTTGAGCACCGAGGAGCAGTGATCAGGACCGGTGGGCACCGACTTCCAGCAGGCACGCGCGGCGCTCGGCGAGCGCCTGCGAGAGCTGCGCGAATCCGCCCCTGGCGGTCGGCTCACCGGCACGGTGCTCGCCCAGCGGCTGGGCTGGCCCCAATCGAAGATCAGCAAGCTGGAGAACGGCAAGCAGACCGCCACGGCCGATGAGCTCCGGGCCTGGGCCGAGGCGACCGGCCGGCCGGAGGCGGACGGGGAACTCATAGCCCGTCTCAGGGGACTTGAGTCCCACATCCGCAGTTGGCGGCGCCAGCTCGCTGCCGGTCACAAGGCCGTCCAGGACGCGCACAACGAGGCGCAGGCGCGGGCGGCCGTGCTCCACGCCTGGGAGTCGTCGTGGATCGTCGGCGTGCTCCAGACGCCCGATTATGCTCGGGCGATTCTCAGCCGATTCACCGAACTGCATGGCTCTGTCCGGGACATCGAGGCGGCCGTGCGCTCCCGCATGAAGCGCCAGGAAGGGCTCTACAGCGCGGGCCGGAAGTACCACATTCTCTTGTGGGAGCCGGTACTGAGCGCGTTGATCTGCCCGCCTTCGGTGCTCGCCGCGCAACTCGACCGGCTCTCCGGCGTGATCGGCCTGGACACGGTGGAACTCGGGATCGTGCCGATCGGCGCATCCCTGAAGATCCCGCCCGGCGGCGGATTCTGGGTCTACGACGAACAACAGGTCGTCGTCGAGAACTGGCACGCCGAACTCTGGCTCGACGACGCGGACAGCGTCGCTACCCACCTCAAGGTCTGGAAGACCCTGCGGGAGTCGGCCGTTTTCGGCGCCGATGCACAGAACCTGATCAGCCACGCGCGCCGGTCCCTGAACGTCATCTGATCATCCCTGAGCCGGCACTCCCTCCCACCCCACGAGCACCACCTTTGCTGATTGGCCCCACGGATGATCTCCAGGTCTCCACCATCGCGTGCATGACTGCTGCAGCCGCTGACTCCTGGTGGGCCGAGTGGCCGAAGTTCCTGCCGGGGTGGCTCGCGTTCATGTGGACCCTAGGTGTTGGGGCCCGAAAGGTCTGGCTGCGCCGACATCACGTCGCCCTCGGCCCCGCTGCTGTGAGTTGCGCGATGCCCTGGAGGCCGCCCGGACGCGCTTTGAGGACATCATCACTGCGGGAGGCCGTCGTGCCGACTGGTTCATGGGCGAGCCTTGGTCCGCGGCCGTCACGCGGCGCCCGGTTCGCCCTCCCCCCGCCACGGCCGCGCGAGAGCCACCAGTGCAACTCCCGCCGCTGCCACGGCAGTCAGCATGATGAGCGCCATCGGCAGGGAGCTGTCCTCCCCGAACAGGCCGACCAGGGGCGAGGCGAGAGCGCCGAAGAGAAATTGGAGGCCGCCCAGGAGTGCGGAGGCGGCGCCGGGGGTGCGGCGGCCGAGGGCCTGGCCGATGCTCATCGACGCCGGGAAGGTCATGCCGATGCCGCCGACGGTCACGAACAGCGTGACCCAGGTACCGGCGAGGGTCTCTCCGACCGTGAGCACCAGCAGCACCTGGGTCAGGGCACCGAGCGCGGCGACGCAAACCCCCGCCGTCAGCAGCGAGTTGAGCCGTACGCCCCGACCGACCAGCCGGGAGAAGACCGCGCCGGCGATCAGCATGCCGGCGGCGTTGCTCGCGAAGATGAGGGAGTACGTCGTCGACGACACCCCGTGCAGGTTCTCGAAGACGAAGCTGGAGCCGCTGATGTAGGTGAACAGTGCCGCGGAGACGAAGGCGAGGACGAAGACGTACCCCATGAACGTGCGGCGGGCGACCAGCCCGCCCATGGCACGGAAGGTGCCGCCGAGCCCGCCGCCGTGCCGCCGCTCCGGCGGCAGCGACTCCGGCACCCGCCACACCACGCCCAGCAGGAGCAGGACGCCCAGCACGGCCAGCACGGCGAACACCGCGCGCCAGCTGGACACGGTGAGGATGGCCCCGCCGAGCACCGGCGCGGCAATCGGCGCCACGCCCATGATCTGGGACAACACGGCGAAGTAGCGGGGCAGTCGGGGGCCGTGGAAGCGGTCGGTCAGCACGGCCCGGGCCAGCACCGTGCCCGCCGCGCCGGTCACGCCCTGCAGGAAGCGGGCACCGGTCAGCACGCCGACGTTCGGGGCGGCGGCGCAGACGAAGGAGAGCACGATGAATCCGGTCAGCCCCGCCATCAGCAGCCGGCGCCGTCCGATCCCGTCGCTGAGCGGCCCGATCAGCAGCTGTCCGACGACGAACCCGGCCAGGAACGCGGTCATGGTCAGCTGCACGGCCGAGCTGCTCGCGCCGAGCGCGTCCCCCATGGCAGGGAAGCCGGGCACGTACATGTCGGTGGCGAGCGGCGCGACCGCGGTCAGCGAACCGAGGACCGCGACCAGAACGGCGGTGGACCGCCCGGGGCCCGGCTGTGGGTCGGCCGCCTCGGTGGCGCGCGCGGCGGCGGACGGGGAGGAGGACGGCCAGGGGGACGGGGATGCCATGAGCGAAACGGTAACCGATGGTTCACTGGTTAACAAAGAGCGTTCCGGTCGGTGAGAACACCCGTACAGTGAGAGCGTCCGCACAGCGAGAAGGCGAGCCGCATGCCCTCCTCCCCCGCCTCCCCCTTCGAGGTCCGCGCGCAGTGGGCCGAGCACAATCCCGGCCTCGACACCTCACCGATGGAGCTGGTGGGACTGCTCAAGCACGCCTCGGCACTGCTGAACCAGGCCGTCGAACCCCTCTACGCGGGCGCCCCGCTCACCGCGCCCGAGGTCGACCTGCTCATCCTCCTGCGCCACGCCACCGACCCGGTCATCGCGCGCCGCCTGGCCGAGCGCCTGGGCCTGTCCCGCGCGGGCGTCAGCAAGACGCTGGCCAAGTTGGAGAACCGCGGCTTCATCACCCGCATCCCCAACCCCGCCGACCGCCGCGCCGCGCTGGTGACCATCACCGAGACCGGGGCCGAGGCCGTCGACCAGCTCTTCCCCCGTCAACTCGCCGCCGAGGTGGAGCTGTTGGCGGGTCTCGGCGAGGATCGGGAGTGGGTGCTCAAGGCGTTGGGGCGGCTGGTGGAGGCGATGGAGAGCCGGGCCTAGCCGCTACCGCCGCCGCCACGGCAGCACCGTCGGATCGGTCTGCGTGCTCTCGGCCCGGTGCAGGGCGTCGCTGATGGCTTCGCCGATCTCCGCGAACTGCCGTACCTGTTGTGGGGTGAGGGCGTCGAACACCGCCCGGCGCACGGCCTCCACGTGGCCGGGGGCGGCCCGTTCCAGCAGGGCGCGACCCTCGTCCGTGAGGACGGCGAGCTGTCCGCGGCCGTCGGCGGGGTCCTCGCGCCGGTCCACCAGGCCGACTTCGCGCAGCCGGTTCACCGCATGGGTGAGCCGACTGCGGGTGATCTTGAGTCGTTGGGCGAGTTCGGACATGCCGAGGGTGCCGTCGGGCATGGAGGAGAGGTGGGCGAGCAGGCTGTAGTCGGCGTGCGTCATGCCGGCGTCGCGCCGCAGCTGGCGGTTGAGATGGTCGGCGAGCAGCGTGGAGAAGTCGACGTAGGCCAGCCAGGCGCGTCGCTCCTCTGCATTGAGCCAGCGTGGCGTTGTGGGCATGTGCACACCCTATCGGGCCTCCGTTTGAAGATTCAATCACATCATGCAGCATCAGTTTCCGTCGATGCCGCATTCAACGCACACGCCGCAGCAGACCGTTGGTGATGTGAACCGACGTCCTCGCCCGGGAAGTTCCCGGGCGAGGGAGTCGGCGTGTGCAGTGGCGCCCGAGGGCGTCACTTAGGTCCCTACAGGGAGTCGGCGAGCTCCCGCTCGGCTTCCACCGCAGGCTCCTCCGTCGGGTGCTTCGCGGCGGCCTTGCGGCCGGGCAGCACCGCGAGGACGATCAGCGCTCCGGCGGCCATGATGATCCCGCCCACCAGGCTGGTCTGCGCAACACCGTGGGCGAAGGACTCGTGTACGGCGTCGACCAGGGCCTGTGCCTGCTGCGCCCCGCCGGTGGGGTTCTTCGCGACCTGTCCGGCGACCGCGAGGCCGCCGCCGACCGAATCCTTGGCGGTGTCCAGCGCGGCGGCCGGGAGGTGGCCGCCGACCATGTCGGTCAGCTTGTCGCGGTAGGCGGTGCCCAGCAGCGAGCCGAGGATCGCGATGCCCAGCGAGCCGCCCAGCTCCAGCGCGGTGTCGTTGGCACCGCCGCCGACACCCAGCTCGCTCTCCGGGAACGAACCCATGATCGTGTCGGTGGCCGGGGAGACGCTCAGTCCGATCGCGAAGCCCAGCATCAGCATCGTCGGCAGGAAGTCGGTGTACGTGGAGCCCGACTCGATCCGCGTGAGCAGGAAGACGCCCGCCGTGCCGATCACCATGCCGGCCGTCACCATCGGCTTCATGCCCAGCTTCGGGGTCAGCCAGCCGGTGATCGCGGCGCCCACGAAGACGGCTCCGGCCAGCGGCAGCAGCCGTGTGCCGGTCTCCAGCGCGTCGTAGCCGAGGACGAACTGCAGGAACTGCGTGGCGTAGTAGATCGCGCCGAAGGTCCCGAAGAAGAAGAACAGCACCGCGAGCATCGAGCCGCTGAACGGGCGCAGACGGAACTTGCGGACGTCCAGCATGGGGTGCGGGTGGCGCAACTCCCAGGCGACGAAGGCCAGGAGACCCACGCCGGCCACCACGGCCGCGGTGATCGGGCCGACACCCCAGCCGAAGTGCGGGCCCTCGATGGTCGCGTAGACCAGGCTGCCGACGGAGACGATCGAGAGCAGGCCGCCCACGTAGTCGATACGGCCCATCTTCGCCGCCCTGGAGGGCGGGACCAGCGCCAGGGCGCCGACGACGGCGGCGACCGCGATGGGCACGTTGATCAGGAAGGTCGAGCCCCAGGCGTGGTCCTCCAGGAGCCAGCCGGCGACCAGCGGGCCGACGGCGATGGCGAGGCCGGAGGTGGCGGTCCAGGCCGTGATGGCCTTGGCTCGCTCGGCCCTCGGGAAGATCGCGACCAGTAGCGACAGCGTGGCCGGCATGACCACCGCGGCACCCACGCCCATGATCGCCCGAGCCGTGATCACCAGCTCGGTCCGGTCGACCAGGCTGCCCATGACCGAGCCGCCGGCGAAGATCAGCAGGCCCGTGACGAGGGCGCCGCGGCGGCTGTACTTGTCGCCGATCGAGCCCAGGACCAGCATCAGCGCGGCGTACGGGACGGTGTAACCGTCGATGACCCACTGCAGGTCACTGCTGCTCAGGCCCAGATCCTTGGTCATGTCCGGGGCGGCCACGATCAGCGAGGTGTTCGCCATGACCACGATCAGCAGACTCAGGCAGAGCACGAGCAGGGCCCACCAGCGCCGCGCGTACGGCCCGGTCATCTTCTCGACGGGTGTGTTCACAGGGAAGGGCATGGGGGGCTCCTAGCGGGACGAGTTAATTGCCCATCGATGTGCAGACTAGTTTATTGCCCACCACTGTGCAAATTGCGAGGCCCGTTCACCGCTTCTCCAGTGGAGGGCGATGAGGCCG
The DNA here is from genome assembly GCF_040644055.1 of Streptomyces sp. NPDC047043. Lineage (NCBI taxonomy): Bacteria > Bacillati > Actinomycetota > Actinomycetes > Kitasatosporales > Streptomycetaceae > Streptomyces > Streptomyces sp. NPDC047043. The sequence goes on along the minus strand of NZ_JBEYVO010000020.1, from coordinate 204,580 downwards.
GTCCCGAGGCAGGGGTGAACAACGCGCCGCCTCACCGGGCCAGGAGCGCGGCGAGCTGATTGCACGTCAGTGAGTAGTTAGGCGGGGGCCGGGGGACGGTCCGATGAGAGGCCACTCACGGCCGTCAGGCCGCCTCCTCCAAGGCGCCCTTCGGGCCCTCGGTGTTCTCCGCGCGTTCGCTGCGGCCGTCCGCCGGCCGTCGGTGGAGGAGCATCAGCGCGGTGCCCACGGCCAGGCCCAGCGCGGGCAGTGCGGGAAAGCGGCCGTCGGGGGCGAAGCCCTGGGTGGCGAAGCGGGTCAGGGCCATGGCGCAGGCGGCGAGACCGGACCAGAGGAGCCAGGGGCGGTACGGGGCGGCGTCCGGGCGGCTGCGCTCGTACTGCCTGATCAGGGTGCCCTCCAGCGGGCGCAGGCCCGTCACGACGCCGGTCAGGACGGCGCCCAGCACCAGCAGCCAGGGCGCGCGCAGTGCCCACCAGGCGGCGGAGTCGAGGGCGGGTTCGGGGGCGAGGCCGGTCAGGTAGAACGCGGCGGCGACGATCAGCACCGGCAGCATGTGCCACAGGTACAGCGTCATGCTGACGCCGCCGACGGGGCGCACCGCCCGCCACACCCGTTCGCGGTCCAGCAGGCGCCGTATCGCGGGCGCGGCGAGGAGGCAGGCGCCGGCCTGGGCCACCGCCCAGGAGAGCATCGCCGCCGAGGGCGGGTTGGTGTTGCTGGGGTTCTGGCCGGTCACCAGGATCAGGCTGACCGGGAAGGGGCCGACGGCGACCAGGGCCGCGAAGGCCAGTGCGCCGCCGGCGGCCATGGCGGCCGGCAGCAGCGGGCGGCGCTCGGTGAGCAGGCCGTCGCGCCAGCAGAAGCCGAGTTGGTAGGCGACGCCCCAGACGAGCACGTAGTTGAGCAGGCCGACGTAGGGGGCGTGGACGGTGAGGACCAGTGTGTCGGCGGCCAGGGCGATCGCGCCCATGGCCGCGGGGACGGCGAGCCCCCACTGCCGGTGGGCCGTGTGCAGCACCGGTGTCAGGGCGCTGAGCAGCAGGTACACCGGCAGGAACCAGAACTGCATCGCCATGGCCCAGCCGACCAGCGCGAGGGTGTCCGGGTCCACGCCGACCGCCGAGCAGATCGCGACGGCGAGCAGGACCGGGGCGCCGTAGAGGGCCGTCGGCAGGAGCAGTCGTACGGCACGTCGTCCCACCCAGCCGGTGGCCGTGCCGCCCGCCGCCCGCGTACGCGCCCAGGAGCCGCCCGCGGCGTGGCCCCCGGCCAGGAAGAACAGCGGCATGATCTGGAACAGCAGGGTCAGCCACTGGGTCCAGGGCACGGTCGCCAGCAGCTCCGGAGCGGTGAGTTCACCGTCCGGGCCGTGGAGCAGGGCCGTGATCAGCCAGTGGCCGAGCACCACCAGGACGATCGCCCACGCGCGCAGGAAGTCGACGTAGCGGTCTCTGCTCATGTCTGGTCATGCTGCCGCAGCCGAGCTGTCGCGGTGGCGGGACGGCCGGGCCGCAACCGATCCGTGCCCGGTACGAGATCATCCGTGAGCGGAGCTCACGCGTCCGCGGCGGGCTCCGGGGGCGGCAGGGTCGCGGCGACTTCCTGCACCACGGCGCTCGCCTGCTTCTCGGGCACACCGGCGGCGATGAGCGTGGCGATGGCGGTCTTGGTGCCGTCGTCCTCGAGCGCGCCGGTGTTCACGTCCTCCAGCAGGGCGACGGTCATCGCCTCGAGTCCGGCGCTGAGCACGGCGGCGGGCAGGTGGGTGTGGAACACGCCGTCCTGCTGGCCGCGCTGCAGGAGGGCGGTGACCATGTCGCGGGCCGGGGCGAGGATCTCGGTGACGCGCTCCGCGCCCAGGTCACGGCGGGCCAGTCCGAGGAGCATCCGGTAGCGGTCGCCCACCGGCCAGATGGAGAAAACGAAGTAGGCGAGCGCCCGCTCGGTCGGCTCCTCGGGCCGGGATCCGCGCACGATCGCCTCGCGCAGCGCCTCGGAGGCCTCTTCGGTGAGCGCTTCCAGCAGGGCCGCGCGGCCGGGGAAGTGGCCGAAGAGGGTGCGTCGTACGACGCCGGAGGCGCGGGCGAGTTCCTCGAGGGTGATGTCGGGGTTGCGGCCGAGCTCCCGGCGGGCCGTGGCCAGGATGCGTGCCCGGTTGGACCGCGAGTTGCGGCGCAGCGGCTCGCGGGCGGCGGGCTTGGTCACGGGTCAACCTCGGTGCATCGGTGAGCGGGACGGCTCGGCGGGCGAAACGGCACGTTCATCTTGGCACGGCGCGCCCAACCGCCCTCGACGGGTGTGCGCCGCCATGGCCGAAGCGGGCGTCGTGGTGGCCGGCCTGATCCGCCGGACAGGCCCTGGCACCGACGCCCGCTCCGCTCCCGCGGGTCTTCCCCGTGTGTCAGCCGGCGCTTCCTCCCTCCGGTGTCGGGACCCGGCCCGGCTCCTGCGGTTCCTCCCCGGAGGCCAGGAACGGGCTGATGAACCACCGGTACATCGCGGCCCCGACGACTCCGCCGACCAGCGGTCCGACGATGGGCACCCAGAAGTAGATGTTGCCGTACTGATCGCGCCATGCGGTCCCGTATCCGGTGATGTAGCTGGCGAGGCGGGGGCCGAAGTCGCGGGCGGGGTTGATGGCGTAACCGGCGTCGGTGCCCCAGGCCATGCCGATCGCCACGACCAGGAGGCCGATGATGAGCGGGGCCAGGTTGGCGCCGGGCGGGGTGTTGAGCAGGTCGGTGATGGCAAAGATGACCAGGACCAGGATCGCGGTGCCGATCACCTGGTCGCGCAGGGCGCCCCACTCGCTGACAGGCAGGGAGCCGTTGCCGGGCAGGGTGGAGAAGACACCCTGCGTCTTGATGGTGTGGCCCGGGTCGGCCTTGGCCAGTACCTCCGTGTAGTTCCAGCGCACCAGCAGGGCGGCGACGAACGCGCCCGCGGTCTGCGCCAGCACGTAGGGCCCGACCTTCTTCCAGGAGAAGCCCTTGAAACAGGCCAGGGCCAGGGTCACCGCCGGGTTGATGTGGGCGCCGCTGAGCCTCGCGGCGACGTACACACCCATGGTGACGCCGAGGCCCCAGGCCCAGGCGATGCTGTCGTGGTCACCGATCCCGGCGGCTACTACCTGTGCGACCACGCCGCAGCCGAAGAGGATGAGGATCATGGTGCCCAGGAATTCGGACGAGAGCTCGCCGATCAGCCCCGTCCTGGACGTCCGCTCAGCCATGGAGCACCGCCTTCCGGCAGAAATGGATGGGTGCTCGCGAGCGTACTTCGCTGACGCGCCGCGTCCAGGGGCCCAGCATCAACTGGAGTAACCGCCACCTCTTCCGAGGTACGACGAAGGTACGACACCCGCCGAACGAGTGAATCCCGGAACCGGGTGACGCGAGCCCCGGCGGCACCCGCCGTGACTGCGCCCTGCCGCGCATCGGGCGAACTGTGCTGTCGGAGAAGTCGGGGGAGGTGAACACCCGTGCGAATCGGGGGTCGCTGCCACCTTACGGAGAGCGTCGGACAGGGCGGCATGGGACGGGTGTGGCGGGCACGCGACGAGATGCTTCAGAGTCCGGTCGCGGTGAAGAGACTGCGCCTCGACGACCTGGACGGCCACGAGGATCCGGGCACCCGTCGCGAGCGTGCGCTGCGCGAGGCGCGGGCCAGTGCCCGCGTCGACCACCCGGGCGTCGTCCGCGTCTACGACGTTGCCGAGGAAGGCGACCAGCTGTGGATCGTCATGGAGCTGGTGGAGGCGCCCTCGCTGGAGCGGACCGTCGCCGAGCACGGGCCGCTGAGTGCGCGCGAGACGGCACGCCTCGGCCTGGCGCTCGCCCAGGCACTGCGCCGCGTACATGCCGCCGGGGTACTGCATCGCGGCGCCAAGCCCGGCACTGCGCTGCTCGGCCCGGGCGGCCGGGTCGTCCTGAGCGACTTCGGGATCGCGGCCGTACAGGATGCCCGGGCCCTCACCGGAGCCGGTCTGATCCTCGGCTCCCCGGAGTACATACCGCCGGAGCGCGCCACCGGCGCCAGCCCGGGCCCTGCGTCCGACTGGTAGGCCCTCGGCGCCACCCGCTGCGCGGCCCTGACCGGCCACTCCCCCTTCTCCCGCGTCGGCACCGGTGACGCTGCTGGCTGTGGTGTACGAGGAGCCCGCACTGCCGGACGCGGACTGCCCGTTGACGCCGCTGCTGGGCCGGATCCTGGCCAGGGACCCGGGTCAGCGGCCGGGCGGGGACGAGGTGGTGGCGGAGCTGGCCTCCCTCATCGCGGCGCCCGAGCCCGGGCAGCCCGGGCAGAAGCCGCCGCGCGACCGCCTGTCCCGGCTGCTCACCGTCCTGCTGCTGCTCGCCGCGGCCGCCGTGGCCGCCGTCATGGTGATCACGGCGATTCCGCCGGGCGGCGGGACCAGGCTGCCGGACACCACTGCGCCGCCCACGGTCGCCGGCAGCTCCCGTCCACCGTCCTCGCCGGCCGCCACGACGCCGTCGGGCAGGTGACCAAGGAGCCGTCGGGCCATCGCACTTGACGGATCATGCGGCAGGCGGTGAGGTGGGCCACAGGCCACCAGCGGCTCGGACTGTGGCACCAACTGCGGGAGTTCTCATGCCACTTGACGCCTCGTCGATCAACAGCGGTGTTCCGCACTCCGCCCGGATCTGGAACTACTGGCTGGGCGGAAAGGACTGCTACGAGATCGACCGTCTGGTCGGTGACCAGATCGTCGCGGCGAATCCGCAGATCCTGGACATCGCCCGGGCTCAACGCGCGTTCCTCGTAAGGGCGGTGGAGCACCTGGTGCGCGAGGCGGGCATCCGCCAGTTCCTGGACGTCGGCACGGGCCTGCCCACCGCGGACAACACCCACGAGGTGGCACAGCGGATCGCGCCCGAGACGCGGATCGTCTACGTCGACCACGACCCCGTCGTGCTGGCCCACGCCGAGGCGCTGCTCACCAGCACGCCCGAGGGCAGCACGGACTACATCGACGCCGACCTGCGCAACCCCGAGGGCATCCTGCAGGCGGCCGCCAAGACACTGGACTTCACCCGGCCCATCGCCCTGGTGCTGCTGGGGATCACGGCCCACATCGTCGACGACACCGCGTACGACATCGTCGGGCGGCTGGTCGGGGCGCTGCCTTCGGGGAGTTACCTGGTGCTGTGCGACGACACGGAGGTGCTCGACCCGGAGGCGATGCGCACGATGATCGAGCAGTGGAACGAGGCGGGCGACAACCCCCGCATCAACCGCAGCCCGGAGCAGCTCGCCCGGTTCTTCGACTCCCTGGAGCTGCTCGACCCGGGGCTGGTGTCGGTGTCCCGCTGGCGGCCGCTGCCCGCGGGCACGGAGCCCGGGGAGGTCGACGACTTCGGGGGTGTGGGCCGCAAGGCGTGACGGCGGTGCGTCAGTCACCCGCCGGACCGCCGAGTGCGGCCGCGCGCTGTTCGAGCCTCTTCAGCACCGTCTCGCCCCACTGGAGGTTGGCCCGCTCGAGGGCCATCCCGCCGAGCAGCGTGAGGTAGGGGCCGATGCGCTCGGCGGTGGCGAGATACTCCTCCTCGCTGCGCCCGGCGAGCATGCGCTCCTGCATGCGCTGGTAGCGGGCCAGTTTGGCGGTGGACCGCTCGTGGCGCTCGGCGACCGCGGCCCGTACGGCCTCGAAGTCCGCGCTGTCTCCGATGTCGACGCACTGGACCTTGACCATCAGCTCGTCCCGCAGGGCCAGCGGCTTGGCCGGAGTCTCGCCGACGTACTCGCGCAGGACCTGGAGGCCGGCCTCGGTGAGGGAGAAGAGCCGCTTGTTGGGCCGGCGCTCCTGCTGGACGACGCGGGCGCAGACGAGCCCTTCGGTCTCCATCCGCTCCAGCTCGCGGTAGAGCTGCTGGGGGGTGGCCATCCAGAAGTTGGCGACGGAGGCCTCGAAGCCCTTCGCGAGGTCGTATCCGGACGCCTCACCCTCCAGAAGCGCGGCCATCACCGCGTTGCGCAGAGCCATTGCCCCAACTTAACAGCTTGTTGATTAGTCAATGGGGTGACTAAGGCGTCACCGGGAGCAGGGCGGGGCGCTTGGCCTGGCGCCCGTCGCCGGACGAGCGGCCGCGCAGGCGGCGGACGAGCCAGGGGCCCAGGAAGGTGCCGGCCCAGTGCAGTTCGGTGCCGACGGCGCGCAGGCGCGAGCGCGCGGCCTCGGGCGGCAGCGGCCGGGTCCAGCTGTCGTCGCTGCCCGGCAGGTCGAGGGCGTGGGCGACCGCGGCGGCGATGAGGGCGTGGCCGCGGGGGCTGGCGTGCAGGCGGTCCGCGCTCCAGATCCGGGGGTCGGTGACCACCGGATACGGCGAGGAGTCGACCACGACGACGCCGTGCCGGCGGGCGGCCTCCTGGATGCGGGAGTTGACGGCGACGACCCTCGGGGCGAGCGGCCGGGCCAGTGGGGCGATTTGGCCGATGTCGGGGAAGGTGAGCGTGGCGACGCGGGCGCCCTGTGCGGTGAGCGCGGCGAACATGGCCTCCAGATGACCGGCCACTTCGTCCGCGTCGAACCGGGGCCGCATCACGTCGTTGAGCCCGGCGACCACCGTGGCGAGGTCGGGCTTGAGTGCGAGGGCGGGCGCCAGCTGCTCGGCGTGCACCTGCCCGGCGAGCCGCCCGCGTACGGCGAGGTTGGCGTAGAGCAGGCCCGGGCTGCTGCGGGCGATGTGCTCGGCGAGACGGTCCGCCCAGCCGCGCAGGCCCGCTATCTCGTCGCCGTCGCCGAGTCCTTCGGTCTGGCTGTCGCCCAGGGCGACGTATCGCAGGTATCCACTGTCTGCCACGGGTCGACCGCCTTCCGCCCCCACCGCGCACCGGGTCAGCCTACTAATTACCTATTCGCATTGTTGACTATACGGGGATGGGTCGCCCGATGCCATGGGGATGCCGCAGCGGTACGACTCCGACGCAGCGGCCGTCGTGGTCCAGCAGACGGCCCATGTGCTTGACCGTGCGCAGCACCACCGAGCGGTCGGCGACGGTCAGGCGCGGGAGCTTGCGGGACAGGTGCGCCTCGAAGGCGTGGACGTCGTGCAGGTCGCGCAGCCAGACGTCGATCACGAGGTTGTGCGGTCCGGCGGTGATCGAGCAGGAGCGGACCTCGCGCACGCCGGCCAGCACCCGGCTGGTCTCCTCGACGTACTGGCCGGGCACGGAGGCGAAGTAGACGGCGGACAGCGGCCATCCCGACAGCGGGCGGGCCAGGTCGCAGCGCAGGCTCAGGCGCGAGGCGAGCAGGGACTGCAGTCTGCGGCGCACGGTGGTGAGGCTGGTGCCGGTCGCCGCGGACAGGTCGCGCAGGGACATGCGCCCGTCGGTGCTCAGCAGTTCCAGGAGGCGGGCGTCGAGGTCGTCCCAGTGGATGTCGGCGGGGCGCGCGGGGATGCGGGTCGCGGCCAGCGCCGCCTCGATACGGGCGCTCTGGGTCTCGTCCAGGCTGCGCAGTCGCCAGCGGCTGCCCTCGGTGGGGACGCCGGTCGACACATGGGTGCGGCTGGCCCGCACGCCGGGCGTCCGCTGGAACATGGACGTGGTCAGCCGGGCCAGCCCGTCGAGGCTGCGGGCCTGCACGGTCGCCACCAGGTCGCGTCCACCCGCCGTCAGCTTGAGGTTGGCCACGGCGGGATCCGCGGCGAGCGACTGCGCCACGTCCTCGACGAGGCCCGGCTCGGTGTCGACCTCGACCGTGCCCGTCACCACGACCCGGGTGTCGGACACCCGCGGGTAGGCCGTCACCCAGGCGAGGCCCGTCTCCTCCAGCCGATGCCAACGCCGCGCCGCGGTCACCGGGTTGACGCCCAGCACCTCCCCTACGAGGGTCCACGGCGCCCGGGGATGGATCTGCAGGGCGTGCACGATGCCCCTGTCCAGCTCGTCGAGTTCCGCGGCGGCACAATCCTGCACGCCCAGGGGCGGCGCTTCTCTGCACGCGCCCGACGAATCCGGCGGGATACCTGCATCGTCACACCAGGTTTTCTTCCGCATTCCACACTCCCTTCGCCTGCTGCCGACGACGGAGGAGTGACCGCACCCCATGACGGATACCACCACCCGGACCGCCCTCAGGGTCCACCACGCCCGGCTGATCGACGGCACGGGCTCGGCCCCCGTGGACGACGCCGTGGTCACCATCGATGCCCAGGGCACCATCACTTACGCCGGTCCCGCCGCAACCGCTCCCCCGGCCGGCGAGGAGCGCGCAGTCGACGCCGGTGGCCGCACCGTACTGCCCGGCTTCTTCGACTGCCACGTCCACCTCGCCTACGCCCAAGGCTCCCCGCCCAGCCGGCGCGCCGAACTCGACCCGGTCCTGGTCACCCTGGACACCGCGGGACGGCTGAAGCAGACCCTCGACGCCGGCATCACCACCGCCCGCGACCTGGGCGGCCTGTCGGCGGGATTCCGTACGGCCGTCGAGTCCGGGCGGATCGCCGGCCCGCGGCTGCACACGGCCGTACGCATCATCAGCCACACCGGCGGCCACGCCGACGTACGCCTGCCCGACGGCACCGATCTCAGCGCCGGGATGTCGGAGATCGCCGACGACACCGCAGCGGCCCGGCTGGCCGTACGGCGGGTGCTGCGCGACGGAGCCGACCTGGTCAAGGTCTGTGCCACGGGCGGCATGGGCAGCCCGTACGACGACCCGGACGACGAGGGCCTGCTGGAGGAGGAGATCCGGGCCGTCGTGGACGAGGCCCGCCGGCACGGCGAGAAGCCGGTCGCCGCGCACGCGCAGGGCAACGCGGGCATCCTCAACGCCATCCGCGGCGGGGTGACCAGCATCGAGCACGGATACGGCCTGGACGAGCGGGCCTTGGACATGGCGGGCGAGCGGGGCGTGTTCGTCGTGCCGACCCTGTCCACCGTCTACGCCGGCATCAACAAGGACACGATGCCGGACTACCACTACCAGAAGAAGGTCCGCTGGTCCGGGGCCACCAAGGAGAACATCGCGCGGGCCGTCGAGTACGGTGCCCGGATCGCGCTGGGCACCGACGCCGCCGTCGGCCCGCACGGCGTGAACCTCATGGAACTCAGCTATCTGGTGGACCTCGGTATGGACCCCATGGCCGCCATCGTCGCCGGCACCCGCACCTCCGCCGAACTCCTCGGCGTCGCCGACCGGTTGGGCACCCTCACCGCCGGCCGCACCGCCGACCTGATCGTCTGCGACGGCGATCCCCTCAAGGACATCGGCGTGCTGGGCGATCCCGCGAACATCCTCTGTGTCGTCCAGGACGGCGTCGTACGCAAGGACCTCCTGCCAACCGAAGGGCGGCTCTGATGTCGTCACTGACCGACCTCCCCGCCCCGGCCGGCGAGTCCCCGGACAAGCAGCGGCCCACCGGCATCGACCGGGTGCTCGCGCTCATCGAGCGAGCGGGCAACGCACTGCCCAACCCGATCGTCCTGTTCACCGCCCTGTTCGTGATCCTGGCCGTCATCTCCACGGCGCTCGCGCTGGCCGATGTGCACGTCACCGTGCCCGGCACCACCGACACCAAGCCGATCACCGGACTGTTCACCGGCGAGGGCGTGCGCTGGCTGACGGAGAACCTCGTCACCAACTTCGCCACGTTCCCGCCCATCGCCGCCGTGCTGCTCATGATCATGGCGGTGGGGGTCGCGGAGAAGGCCGGGCTGCTCGAGACCGTCATGCGGGCCACGCTGGCCCGGGCACCGCGCGCGCTGCTGCCGTACCTGGTGGCGCTGGTCGCCTGCCAGGCGCACATGATCAGCGACGTCGCCGCGATCGTGCTGCCGCCGCTGGCGGCCGTGGTGTTCAAGAGCGCCGGGCGGCATCCCGTGGCGGGTCTGATCGGCGGGTTCGCGTGCGTGGGCGCGGGCTATGCGGCCGGGTTCACCATCGGCTCGCTGGACGCCCTGTACATAGGCATCACCCAGCAGGCGGCCTCGGTGCTGCCGGCCGCCAAGGGCCTCGACCTCAACCTGCTCATCAACTACTTCTTCACCGCCTCCAGCAGCCTGGTCCTCGGTCTGCTGGGCGGCTTCCTCATCAGCCGCGTCCTCGAACCCCGCCTGGGCACCTACGAGGCCTCCGACGACGAGCCCGAGGAGCAGAACCTCACGCTCACGCCGGTCCAGCGCCGGGGCCTGCTGCTCACCGGTCTCGTCGTCGTCCTCTACGTGGGCGGCGTGCTGTCGCTGTGGCTGCCCGAGGGGGCGCCGCTGCGGGGCGAGGGCGGAGCGCTCGTGCCCTCGCCCCTGCTGACCGGGATCGTGCCGGTGCTGTTCGGGGCGTTCCTGCTGGCCGGGCTGACCTACGGGTTCACGGTGAAGGCGCTGTCGGGCTCGGAGGGCGTGGTCACGGCGATGACCGACTCGGTGAGGAACATGGCGGGCTACATCGTCCTGATGTTCGTCGCCGCGCAGGTCATCGCCCTGTTCAACTGGTCCAACGTGGGCATCCTGTTGGCGGTCAAGGCCGCGGCCGGGCTCGACTCGATCGGCCTGACCGGCTTCTGGGCGCTGGTCGCCTTCGTGCTGCTGGCCTCCTGTCTCAACCTGTTCATCGTCTCGGGCTCCGCCCTGTGGTCGCTGGTCGGGCCGGTGTTCGTGCCGGCGTTCATGCTGCTGGGCATGAGCCCGGCGCTCAGCCAGGCCGCGTTCCGCATCGGCGACTCGGCCACCGGGATCATCACGCCGATGAACCCGTACGTCTTCCTGCTGCTGGCCCTGCTGCGCCGCTACGAACCCGAGGCCCGGCTGGGCACGCTCATCGCCCGGCTGTCGATCTTCACGGTGCCGTTCCTGGTGGTGTGGCTGGCGATCCTGGGCATCTTCTACGGCTTCGACCTGCCGCTGGGGCCCGGGGCGCACATCGGCCTCCCGTGAGCGCGGAGGCCGCGTTACGCGGCTGCCGCCCATTCCACTACGACCTTGGCGAACTCCCCGGGCAACTGCTCGGGGAGTGGCACGTGGCCGCCGGACAGCACGCGGGTCTCGCAGCCGAGGGCGGCCGCGAACTTCTCCAGCGCGGGCAGCGAGTAGTGGTCGCCGGGGGCGCAGACGGCGAGGGTGCGGGCGGTGATGTCGGGCAGGCGGTGGTCCATCTCGTAGCCGCGCACCGCGACATGGCCCTCCTCGACGCGGTCCAGGACGGTCAGCGCATCGACCATGAACCGGTTGAGGGCGGCCTCCTGCCCCTCCTCGTAGAAGCCGCGCCGGCGGTTCCACAGCTCGACCAGGTGCGAGCCGTCCGGCTTGGGGTCGACCAGGTCGACGGGCTTGCGCTCGGCGGCGGTTCGGCGCTTCTCGTCGTCGATGAAGGGGGTGGCGGAGAGCAGGAGGCTCGCGACGCGGTTGGGGAGGCGGGCGGCGAGTTCCACCGCGATGACTCCGCCGGTGTGGTGGCCGACCAAGTGGAAGCGTTCCAGGCCGAGTTCGTCGACCAGAGCCACGGCCGCGTCGGCGAACCGCTCGATGGAGTGCGGGCCTTCGGGCTTGGCGGAGGCGCCGAAGCCGAGGGTGTCCATGGCGATCGCCCGGTGGGCGGTGCCGACGAGCGGGAGTACGTCGAGGTACTCGGTCCAGGAGCGCGGGGTCTGGTGGAGCAGCAGGACGGGTTCGCCGGTGCCGCACTCGACGTAGTGCAACTGGCCGAAGCCGCTGGGGACATAGCCCTTGCGCAAGGTCATCGGTCGTTCCCCTTCAGGTGGGTCAGTACGGAGGTGCCGACGGCCTCGACGAGGCCGGTGGGCGGGTCGTAGGAGCCGACGTGCTGCAGGAAGACGCCGGTGACGCCGCTGGTGTGCAGGGCGCGGAGCCGGTCGGTGATCTGCTCGGCGCTGCCGAACAGGCAGAACTCCTGGGCGAACCGCAGGGCGGCCTCGTCGCTGACCCAGGCCGAGCAGATGTCCACGGCGGCCTTCCAGTCCTCGGCGTGGACGAGGTCGGGGTAGACGCCGGAGACCGTCGCCGGCACCTGGACGTCGATTCCCGCGAGGGCGAGGAAGGGGGCGCCGCCGTTCTGCGCGATGGAGGCGCAGATGGGCTTGATCTGGCGGGCCTCGGCCTCGATGTCGTCGGTCACCGCACAGAACGCCGAGACGGTGAGCGGCAGTTGAGCCGTGCGTCCGGCGGCCTCGGCACCCTCACGGACCCGGGCGGCCGCCTGCGCGAGGGTCTTGGGTGAGACCCCGCTGAGCAGGATCACGCCGTCGGCGATCTCACCGGCGAGGCGCAGATTCTTCGGGCCGCTCGCGGCCAGGTGCAGCGGCACCTCGGGGCGCGGGTCGCGCAGGCGTGAGCGGACCTTGCCGCCCGTGGGGGACTCGAAGTCCCAGACCTCGCCGGCGAGCAGGGCCCGCAGCATGTCGATTCCCGCGCGCATCGCCGCCGAGGTGGTCTGGCGCAGTCCGATGGGGCCGACGGAGCTGTTGCCCACGCCGAGGCCCAGCGTGAAGCGGCCGGGGGCGAGTTCGGCGACGCTGCGGGCGGCCGAGGCGAGGACGGCCGGGTGCCGGGTCGCGAGGTTGGTGACGGCGGTGCCGAGGCCGATCCGTTCGGTGCCCAGGGCGGCGGCGGTGAGGGTGGTGAACACGTCCCGCCACAGCAGCTGGGAGTCGGGGAACCAGACGTCGTCGAAGCCGAGTTGCTCCGCCCGGCGCACGGTGTCGGTGATGCGGTCCGCGCGGTCGCAGGGCGGGACGCGGATGCCGATCCGCAGTGCGCTCATGTCATATCTCCCTCACGCGTGAACTCGACCTGCACACAGCCGAGTTGCCCGACCAACTGCCCTTGGGTGCCGAGCGCGGCCAGGCCGGTCCTGCGGCCGGCGAAGCAGTGACCGGCGCTCCCGGACCGCGCCGCGCTCGCCCACAGCGCCACGTACGCGGCCTCGATGTCGCCGTCGCCGAGAGGCGAACGGACGGACGGGCGTGCGGCGTTGGCGCGTGTCGCCGCCCGAAGGCTCTCCGCCGCCTTGGTCACCTCGGCCGCGATCACCTGGCGCCCACCAGCGGCGTGTCGACGCCCACCGGCCCCAGGCCGCCGGCCCCACCCGGGGTGCCCAGCGGCGTCGTACGACCGGGCAGGGTCTCTTCGAAGAAGCGGCGGTTGTCGGCGCGGTGCTCGGGTTCGGCGAGGCGGTCGACGGTGATGGCCTGTTCGGGGCAGGCGGTCTCGCAGGCGCCGCAGTCGATGCACTCGGTGGGGTTGATGTAGAGCTTGCGCTCGCCCTCGTAGATGCAGTCGACCGGGCATTCCTCGACGCAGGAACGGTCCATGATGTCGACGCAGGACGAGCCGATGACGTAGGCCATGGTGGGCTCAGTGCTCCTTCTCGGTGGAGTGGCCCGGGAAGAGCGCCGCCTCCGGGTCGATGACGGTGGCCGCGTTGTTGACCGCGGTGGCGACCTCGCCGAAGCCCACGGAGATCAGGCGGACCTTGCCCGGGTAGTCCGTGATGTCGCCGGCGGCGAAGACGCGGGGCAGGTTGGTGGCCATGTGGGTGTCCACGGCGATCTTGCGGGCGTTGAGGGTCAGGCCCCAGTGCTGGAGGGGGCCGAGGTCGGCGATGAAGCCGAGGGCGGCGACGACGGTGTGTGCCGGGAGCAGGCGGGTGGCCTTGGTGGTGCGGTGGCGCAGTTCGACCTGTTCGACGGTGGCGGTGCCGTGCAGGGCGCTGACCTCGGTGTCGGTGATGATCTCGATGCCGAGGGTGCGGACCTTGTCGACGCTCGCGCGGTGGGCGCGGAAGCGGTCGGTGCGGTGGACGAGACGGACCGAACGGGCGACGGGGGCGAGGGTGGCGGCCCAGTCGAAGGCGCTGTCGCCGCCGCCGACGACCACGACGTCGTGGCCGGTGTGGTCGGCCGGGTCGGGTACGAAGTAGACCTGGCCGCGGCCCAGGTAGTCCTCGCCCGCGGGCAGCGGACGCGGCGTGAAGGTACCCACGCCTCCGGTGATCACGACCGCTCCGGCCCGGACCACGGCGCCCTGGTCGCTGCGCACGACCGGGCTGCCGTCGGGGTCGTGGGAGAGTACGGCGGCCCGGTGGCCGAGGAGGTAGCGGGGGCCGTACGGCTCGGCCTGCGCGACCAGGTTCGCGACCAGGTCGCGGCCGCGGACGGCCGGGAACCCGGCGATGTCGAAGATGGGCTTCTCGGGGTACATGGCGCTGATCTGGCCGCCGCGCTGGGGCAGGACGTCCATGACCGCGACGCGCAGCCCGCGGAAGCCGGCGTAGTAGGCGCCGTAGAGCCCCGCGGGGCCGGCGCCGATGATCAGGATGTCCGTCTCGATCGTGCGCGAGGGGTCGTCCGTGCTCGTCGGCACGTCGGTGAGAACACTCATGACCCGGGAGCGTAGGAACGGGCCGGGTCCCGACAAATGGTTTCGGTCCGGTGGGCGGGACGGTTCGGTGGGCGGGACGCTTCGCTTAGGCGTCCGGGCGTGGGCTGGGAACGTCGGCATCCCAGCTATTTCGCATCGCAGGTTTTCCGCCGCTCGGAAGGACACCACCCATGCGCATGAACAGAGACGGCAAGCGGGCCGCCGTGGCCGCCGCCTGTGCGGCAACGCTCGCCCTGACCGCGGCCTGTACGGCCGGGAGCACGGACTCCGCGGGCGTGGCCGCGGCGGGGAAGCCGACCGTGCGCGTCGCGCTCGGTGTGGACGCCTCCTACGCCCCGTTCTATCTGGCCGAGGAGCGCGGGCTGTTCGAAAAGGCGGGCGTGAACGTCGAGTTGGTGAAGACGGAGGGCGGTCCCGCGGCCGCCGAGGCCGTGTCCGCGGGCACCGCGCAGATCTCGGCCAACGCCGACTCGACCGCGCTGCCGCTGATGGTGACCAACCCACGGCTGCGTTCCCTGGGTGTCTTCCAGTCCTCCGACAGCTATCTCAAGGTGGTGCTGCGCAAGGGCGTCACCTCGCCGAAGAAGATCAGGACCATGGCGTCGATCGGCGGGCTCGGCCTGTACGCGACGCACGAGTACCTCAAGCACAACGGCATCGACCCGAAGTCCGTGAAGATCCTGCAGAGTTCGGCTCCGGAGATGCCCGGCATGCTGGAGCGGGGCTCGATCGACGGGTACATCCTGTTCGATCCGTGGGCCGCCAAGGGGGTCGCCGGGGGCGGCCATCTCGCGGGCAGGATCGGTGACTTCGGGGTGCGCTATGCGCAGTGGCTGCTGACCGACCAGAAGTGGCTCAAGGACAACCAGGACACGGCCGGGAAGGTCTTCAAGGCCGTCGCCGAGGGGGACAAGCTCGTCACCCAGGACCCCGCCGCCGCGGCGAAGGCGTCCAACCAGCAGGCCGAACTGCCCGTCGCGCAGACCGAGAAAGTGCTCCCGGAGATCACCTTCGCGTCCCGCGGCATCAATGACAGCGACTTCACCGAATCGAAGAAGATCGTCGACTTCCTGCTCGCGCAGAAGCTCATCAAGAAGTCTCCGGACCTCGACACCGTTCTGCTCAAGGGCTGGTACGAGCAGCACGCCGGGTGAGTTCGACGTGCCCTGTGACGCAGGGAGCGCCGTCGTCCTTGACCACCTCGACGTCGAGGGTGACCCGCACTCCCCCGTCACAGGGCTCGGCGGCACCGACCGTCGCGGTCCAGGTGAGCGACTCGCCGGCCACGGCGATGGCCTTGTTGCGCCAGCTCACCGACTCCAGGGTCGCGCCGGGCCCGGCCCACTCCAGGGCGTACCGGCCGAGCATCTCGCCGTGCAGCGTCGACTGCACTACGACACCGGGATGGCCCTCGGAGGCGGCGAACTCGGCGTCGTAGTGGATGCGATGGGCGTTCCAGGACACGGCGCTGAAGCGGAAGAGCTGGACGTGGCTGTGGGTGTAGTGGCGGGGCGGGCAGATCTGTCCGGTTGCGGGTGCAGTCATGCGGCGGCCCCACTGTCTTCTTCGGGGACGGCGTCGAGTACGACGATCGTCTCGTCCATGACCATCAGTTCGGCACCGTCCGGCGCGGTGAAGCGGGTGGAGACGCCCAGCAGGACGAACTCCCCTGATCGGCCCCGCCGTTGGTCCGCCGACGTCACCGCCCGCTGGGCCGTCACGCGGGTCCCGGCGACGGCCGCCCGCAGCAGCCGTACCGACTGGCCGCCGTGCACCTGCCTCACCGGCAGCCCCTGGGTACAGGGTGATTCGCGGGCGGCGAGTCCGTCGGGGCGCAGTGCGTCCTCGGCGGGGCCGTCCTGCCAGCTCATCGTCCCGGCGAGGAAGAGCGCGGGCGCGAGGACGGGCTCCCCGGCCGCCTCCTGCGCGCGGGCCCGGCGGATGTAGTCGGTGTCGTTGAGGGCGGCCGCGTACCGGCAGAAGTCCTTGACGGACAGCACCCCGCAGTCCTCGCTCTCCCACTCCCCGATCAGCTTGCGGGCCCTGGCGAGCACCTCGTCGAGGGCCGGGCTCACCGCAGGGACCGGCTGATGCCGAGGGCCGCGGTGCGCAGGGCGACGGCGTGACCGGAGAGGTCCATGCGGTAGGTGGGGGCCGTGATGGACAGGGCGCCCACGAGGTCGTCCTGGCTGCCGCACACCGGTACGGCCATGCTGCTGTAGCCGAGGCGGATCTCCTCCGCCTCGACGGCGATGCCCTCGGCGCGGATCTTCTCGAGCTGGGCGCGCAGGCGGCCCGGGGAGGTGACCGTGTGACGGGTGAAGGGTTTCAGCCCGTTGCGGACGACATCGGCGAAGAGGGAGGGCGGGGAGAAGGCGAGGATGGCCTTGCCGGTGGCCGTGCAGTACAGCGGCAGCCGGCCCGCCACCCGCGACTCCTCGTTCAGGCCCCGGTGCGGGAAGATCTTCTCCAGGTAGACGACGTCCAGGCTGTCGTGGATGGCGAAGTGGATCGTCTCCTGGGTCGCCAGGAGCAGGTCCTCCATGTACGGCTGGGCCACCTCGCGCAGGATGCGCTGCCGGTGCACGCGCTGGCCCATCTCGAACAGGCGCAGCCCCAGCCGGTAGTCGCAGCCATCCCGCTCCAAAAGCCCCCAGACGACCAGTTCCTGTGCGAGACGGTGCACGGTGGCCTTGGCCACGCCGGTCCGCCGCACGAGTTCGGCGAGGGAGAGGCTGGCGTCCTCGGCGGTGAAGGCCTCCAGGATCGGTCTGACCTTGCCCAGGACCGAGTTCATCGAGTCGGGGCCGGGGGATTCCTCCCGCGGGACGGCGGTTCCTCGGGGGATGGCCGACCCTCGAGGGATGGCGGACCCGCGGGGCACTGCGGATGCGGTGCCGGCGGGTGCGGAGTCGGCGCGGCCGACCGCGGTCACGGTCATGGGAAGAACCTCCCGGTCAATCCGTTGCCTACCTCACAACGCGGCTGATGGCTGGATCTGGCCCCTACACGGAACCATGGGTGGTGGATTCCGGAAACCCCCGTCTCACGAGGCCTCTGCCAGGAACGACAGGCTGAGCGGGTTGTACAGGTCCGCCTTCTCGTGCTGCGGCCAGTGCCCGCACTCGTTGAAGATCTCCAGCCGGGCGCCGGGGATCGCGGCGGCGATGGCCTCGGCCTCCGGCACGTCCCCGAAAGGGTTCTTGTTGGCCCACACCACCAGCGTGGGAGCCTTGATCCTGGCCATGCGGTCCGGGCGCAGCAGATTGCGCTCCCGGGTCTCGACCTCCTGCAAGGCCAGCAGGTTGTGCAGGTTCCGCTGGAACTCTGGCCGGTGGTAGATGTCGTAGCGGACCTGGGTCAGCTCGTCGCCGAGCTCCTCGTCCCACTCGGCCCACAGCAGCCGCAGCCGCTCGCGGGTGAGGGCGATGTCGTCCTGCAGCGCGGCGGCCCGCGTCGAGGTCTTCAGGCGCTCCATCACCGCCGGGTTGACCTTCGTGCCGCCCATGCACAGCAGTTGGAGCGAGGCGACGCGGTCCGGGTACTCGCTCGCCGCCCAGGAGGACACCCAGCCGCCCAGCGACTCGCCGACCAGGTGCGCGCGTTCGGCGCCGACGGCGTCGAGGTAGGCGACCAGGTGCTCCACGTACGCCGGGATCTCGCCGGGGCGGTCGGGCTTGCCGGTGTAGCCGTGACCGAGCATGTCGATGGCGTGGACGCGGTAGCCGGCCGAGGCGTGGGCCGGGATGTTCTTGACGAACGCCTCCAGGTGGCCGGTGGTCCCGTGCAGGAACACCACGTGCTCGCCGTCCTCGGGGCCCGCCTGCAGGGCGCGGGTCCGGATGCCGCCGGCGTCGACGTAGGCGTGGCGGAAGTCGGTGCCGGCCAGTTCGGTCCAGATGCTCATGCGGGCCTCTCGCTGTTGTGGTGTGCGGGGTCGAGGACGGCGACGGCCATGCCGGTCAGCCACTCGGGCAGCGGCTCGTACGCCAGTCGTCGTGCGGGGGCGTGGTCGAGCAGGGCGGCCGCGAGCAGCCAGGTGCGGATCTCCTGCGCGCCGTTGCCGGCCGTCTTCTCCAGCTCCTCGGTGCTGAACCGGGTGACGAGGTGGGCGTGTCCGCGTTCCAGCAGGGACAGGAACGCCTCGTCGAACTCCGGGTTGATCGCGGCCTCGGCGGCGCGGATGATCTCGCGGCGGCGGGCGTCGTAGTCCTGCCAGTTCTCGCGGCCGTTCAGCCAGGCGCCGACCATGAACTCCTCGTCGTCGCCGTGCGGTTCGCGCCAGTCGGGCCAGGGCAGGCGGTGCGAGAGGCCGCCGGAGCCGATGACGGCGACGCGGCGGTCCTCGGGGAAGGCCAGCACGGCTTCCCGGATGGCGCGTCCGAGTTGCTCGCAGCGCTCCAGCGTCGGCAGCGGCGGTGCGAAGACGTTCACGACGAGCGGCACGATCTCCACGTCGAGGCCCTCCAGCAGGTACTGGATCGCATGCGACTGGCCGTGGTCGATCTGCAGCCGGGCGGAGAAGGCGACGTCGAAACGACCGCCCTCCACAAGGGAGTTGGCGATGTACTGGGCCAGCGGGACATCCACCGGCTGCGGGCCCTTCGGGGTGCCGGACTCGCCGCTGGCGATGCACTCCCCCACGCCGATCGTGAAGCTGGGGATCAGATCCAGCCAGAAGCCGCGGAAGTGGTTGGAGCCGACGAGGATCACCGTGTCGGGGCGGGCCGCGGCGAGGTCGTCGCGAGCCGCGCGCAGGGCGTCGCGGAAGCGTTCGGCGCGGTCCTTGTGGAGGGTCTGCTCCCAGTGGGTGTTCATCAGCGTGCTGTGCGAGGCGCCGACCCCGAGGACGATCTCGGTCATGCCGGGTCTCCTTCCAGCTCCGCGCGGGAGCGGGTGACGGTGTCGACGGCCGTGCGGACCAGATGGCGGGTGAGCTGCTGCATGGCCCGTACGGACACGGTGTTCATGCCGCGTGCGAAGTCGATGTCGAAGGGCGCCTCGGTCACCTTCGGCATGCCGACCCGCACGCTGGGGATGCCGCGTGCGCGCAGGATGTTGGCGTCGGTGGCGCCGCTGTTGCCGCGGATCACCTCGTGCGGGCGCCCCTCGAAGGCCTCCCAGGCGGCGGCCGCGCTGCGGAAGATCCAGTTGCCGGGGTCGGTGCGTGTCCCGGGGATCGCGAGGATCATCTCGGCGCTCACGTCGTCGTACGGCAGCTTGTCGAGGGCGGCGAGGAACTCCCGCTTGGCCTGCATCGGCGTCGTGTCCGGGCCGATGCGCAGGTCCACCCGGAGCGTGCAGGCGGCCGGGGTGACCGCCGCCATGCGCGGCCAGCCGCCGCGTACGGAGGAGACGATGCCCTGCGGGGCGACCGTGCCGTCGGTGTGGCGCTCGGCGTACTCGACGAACCACTCCTCCAGGTGCCGGGCGACCTCGCCGGCCCGGGCGATGGCGTTGTCGTACGGCAGCCGGTGGCGGGAGCCGACGTAGGTGTGGGTGCCGGGGACGGTGACCTCGAACCAGACCAGGCCGACCTCGTCCCAGGAGACGGTCCAGCCGGGCTTGGCGATGACCGCGTAGTCGGTCCACACGCCCTGCTCCAGGAGGAACGAACAGCCCGCGCCCTGCCCGGTGTTGAGCCTGGTGCTGTCCGGGCGGGCGTTGGTGGGCATGCCGCCCGCGCCGAACGCGGCCACCAGGTCGCCGGTGAGCGGGATGCCCGCGAGGGCGATCGCCTCGGCGGCCATCATCACGCAGGCCGCGTGGCCCTTGGGGTTGGAGGCGCCGAGGCCGGTCACGAGGTCGTCGTAGACGGTGGCCTGCGGGCGCATGTCGTCCCTCAACTCCGGGCCGATCCACGGGACATCCTCGCTCTCCTCGCCCACGGTCAGGGTGTCGATCGGGGCGTAGAGCATCAGGTCGGGGCCGGTGCCGTCGCCGTCGAGGCGGGCCCAGGCGTTGGCCTGGCGGTCGTCGAGGGGCTGTACGGCGGCACGGCATCCGGCGGCCTTCAGGGACTCCGCGATGTGCGCGGCAAGGGGGCCCTCGTCGCCGGTCGGGCTCGGGATGTCGACGAGCCCGATGATCAGCTCGCGCAGCCGGTCGGCGGTGACGTGCCGCCAGGCCTCCTGGACCCAGGTGGCGCGCTGCGCGTCCAGTCCGGCGAGGCCGTCGCCGCTCACTGGTTGATCCTGTGGACCTGGGTCATGGTGGTGCGCTCGAAGCGCTTCCTGGCCCGGGGCAGCCCGATGGCGAGGGCGACTCCGGCCAGGACGGCGAACAGGGTGCGGCGCATGCTCACGCCTCCTTCGGTGCAGGGGAGTTGGCGCCTGCCTGTGCAGGGGAATTGACGCCCGCCGCGGCCAGCTTCTTGCCGTACTCCTCCTCGCTGAGGTTCCGCCAGGCGGTCAGCGAGACGTCGGGGCGGTAGAGCTTCTCCGGGGGTGCGTCGGTGACGTCGACCATCCAGGCGTCCTGTCCGGAGAACTGGCCGTGGAACAGCCAGCGGATGGCGCCCAGGTACTTGGCGTAGAAGCCGAGCGTCTTCCAGCCCTCGGTGAAGTTGACCATCACGCCGACGTAGTTGTGGTGGTCGGCGTCGACGGGGACGTAGAACTCGTAGTGGATGAACTTGGGGTAGACGATCCGCAGCACGCCCGGCATGGACAGGGACGCGAAGCCGGGGAAGTCCTGGGCCTCGATCGTCGGGTTGATGCTGTCCGCGGCGCCGGTGTTGCCGATGTTGAAGGTCTCCTTCGGCGGCTGCAGCTTCCACCAGCGCTTGTTGGACCAGCGGCCCAGGCCGGGGAAGTCGGCCTCCCAGTGGACCTCGTCCTGCACGCGGAAGATCCAGCGGCCCTTGGGCACGATCCGGGTGATGTTCCAGGTCGGCATGGGCTTGAACAGGCGCCAAAGGGCCGTGCGGTGCAGGTACTTGGCGTGGCCCTCGTCGAAGCCGTTCTCGCAGGCGAAGCGCCAGTTGCCGCCGCGGGGTTCGATGCGGCCGCCCATCACGAAGGGGTTGTCGACGAGTTCCTCGGGGAGCTGGGAGTCGATGTCGTGCGGTTCCTCGTCGGCGATCGGGATGTACACCCAGACCATGCCGAGGCGTTCCTCCACCGCGTACGTCTGCACGCCGAGCTTGCCGGTCAGCCGGCAGTCGGGGCCGTCGGTGATGACCGCGGCGAGCTTGCCGGTGGGCAGGTCGAACGTCCAGCCGTGGTACGGGCAGCTGACGGTGCCCGGGAACTGCTGGTCGCCCTCGGACAGCGGCACTCCGCGGTGCGGGCAGCGGTTGTGCAGGGCGTAGGCCGTGCCGCCGTCACGGATCAGCGTGATCTTCTCGCCGCAGATCGTGAACGGCTGCGGCTTGTTCGTGATGTGGCCGGCCCAGGTGACCGGGTACCAGTAGCCGCGGAATCCCTCGGCCGCCCCGTCGTAGTGGGGCCACGACGCCCAGTCCTGCCGACCGGGCGCCGATCGGCTTCTTTTCTTGGGGGCGAGCGAGCCTTCACCCGTCGTCATGGTGCGTGACCTCCTGCCGGCGTCGATGCATGGCCTCGAGCATCGAGGGGGCGGACGGCGGGGGCCTACGGAACCGTTCCGGTGAGCAGACCGTCGGCGCGGCTTTGGTTCTTAGGCCCGTACGTCCCGCTGAGCGGACCGTCCTTCATGCGCGTCCGCCCGGCGGCGTTCTACGGTGCGGCGAATCGCGCCAATTCAGGCCAGTTCACAGGGCCGGTCCAAGGGGCCGGTCCAAGGGCCCGCACCCTGCCGACGTACCAGCCGGAATCGGCGGTCTCCGCCAAACCACCCGAGGTGCTCATGGAGCCACAGGCCAGCAGAGGACGTCCCGTGACGGGCGTCGTCGCCCTCGTCACCGCCGCATTGGTCTTGCTCAGCGCTTGCAGCGCGGCCACCACCGACTCGTCCGCCGGGGCCGCGAAGGGAGCCTCCGGACCGACGGTCCGCGTGGCCGTCGGCATCGACCCGTCCTTCGCGCCCTTCTTCCTCGCCGACGCCCAGGGGCTGTGGGCCAAGCACGGTGTCAACGTCCAGCTCGTGCAGTTCGGGCGCGGCGGCGAGGGCGTCGACGCGCTCGCCGGCAACCAGGTCCAGTTGGCCGGCAACTCGGACACCACCACCATCGGCCAGCTCCAGCAGAACCCCGCCCTGCGCTCGCTCCTCGTCTACGAGCAGTCCGGCCGCTACCTCAAGGTCGTCCTCGGCCCGAAGGTCACCTCACCGTCGAAGATCCGGAAGATGGCCGTCGTACCGGGCCTGTCCCAGCTCGCGGCCACCCGCTATCTGGAGTCGAAGGGCATCGACACCAAGTCGGTCACGTTCGTCACCGCCGACCCGCCCGAGATCCCGGCGCTCCTGCAGAAGGGCGACGTGGACGCCTATGTCCTGTGGGAGCCCTGGCCGGCCAAGGGGGTCGAGCTCGGCGGGCGGATCGTGTCGACGACCGGGGACTACGGGGTGTCGTACGCGCAATGGCTGATCGCGGACGACAAGTGGCTGAGCGGCCACAAGAGCATCGCGGTGAAGGTGGCGCAGGCGCTGCAGGACGCGGCGCGGCGCACCGAGTCGGATCCGGACGCCGCCGCGGCGGCCACGCAGAAGGCCGCGAAGATCCCCACCGCCCAGACCCTCAAGGCGATCAGGGACATCGACTTCGGGGTCCGTGACATCACCTCGGCCGACCTCAAGACGTACACCGCCACCGCCAAGTTCTACGTCGACACCGGTACCGCCAAGTCCCCGGCGGACGTGGCGAGGACGGCGCTGCGCGGTTGGTTCACCCAGCAGAGCGCTCAGCAGACGAAGGGATCGTGATGACGAAGGCCATCGAGGCCGATCTGCCGCCCGCGAAGCAGGACGGCGGGGGGCGGGGGGCGGCCGTGCGTGTCGACGGCGTCGACATCAAGTTCGGCTCCTTCCACGCGGTATGTGACATATCACTGGACATCGCCGCAGGTGAGTTCCTCTGTCTGCTCGGCCCGAGCGGCTGCGGCAAGTCCACCCTGCTGTCCGCGCTGGCCGGCTTCGTACGGCCGCACCAGGGCGCCCTCACGGTCGACGGCACGCCGATCACCGGACCCGACCCCGAGCTCGGCATGGTCTTCCAGAGCAGCGAGGCGCTCTTCGACTGGCTGACCGTCCGGCAGAACGTCGCCTTCGGCCCGCGGATGCGCGGCAAGTCCCGCGCCGAACAGACCGCGCTCGCCGACGAGTACCTGAGCCTGGTCGGGCTGCGGCACTGCGCCGACCGCTTCCCGGGGCAGCTGTCCGGCGGTATGCGCCAGCGCGTGCAGATCGCGCGCGTGCTGGCCAACCAGCCCCAAGTGGTGCTGATGGACGAGCCGTTCGGGGCGCTGGACGCGCAGACCCGGCAGGTGATGCAGGAGGAGATGGCCCGCATCTGGCAGGCCTCCGGCTGCACGGTCGTGTTCGTCACCCACGACATCGACGAGGCGATCCTGCTGGCGGACCGCGTCGCCGTGATGACGGCGGGCCCCGCGGCCTCGATCAAGTCCGTGTACGAGGTGGACCTGCCCCGGCCGCGCGACGAGTCCGACCCAGCGGCCCTCGAACTGCGCCACAAGCTGCGCCAGGACATCGGCGAAGAGGTCCGCAAGGCCCTGCGCGACCAGGGACTCGACCCGGAGGACGAACGATGACGACCGTGACCGTCGACGCCACCGCGAAACCGCGCACCGACCGCCGCGCCCTGCAGGCCGCCGGCCTCGGGCTGCGCACCCTCGCCCTGTACGCCGTCTCCGTCCTCGTCGGCATCGGTATCTGGCAGCTGCTCGCGACGCACTACGGCCCCTCGCTGGTCGCCTCACCGCACGCGACCCTCACCGCGGCCGGCGACCTCGCCCGCGACGGCACGCTCACCAACTCGATCATCGCCTCCAGCCGCCGCATCCTGATCGGCTGGGGCCTGGGCCTGCTGGTGGGCGTCCCGGCCGGCCTGCTCGTCGGACAGATCCGCATCGTCCGCCAACTCCTCGAGCCGTACATCGAGTTCTTCCGGTTCATCCCGCCGATCGCCTTCGTGACCCTGGCCGTGGTGTGGCTGGGCATCGGGGAGTCGTCGAAGGTCGTGCTGATCTTCTACACGGCGGTCTTCATCGTCATCCTCAACACCAGTGCGGGGGTGATGGCGGTGAGCGAGTCGAAGCTGCGCGCGGCGGCGAGCCTGGGCGCGAGCCGACGGCAGATCCTGCGCGGGGTGGTGCTGCCCTCGACGGTGCCGTACATCATCACCGGGGCGCGGCTGGCGATGGGCAACAGCTTCCTGACCATCGTCTCGGCGGAGATCGTCGCCGCGCAGGTCGGGCTGGGCTCGCTGATCTGGACGTCGCGCAACTACGGCCGCATCGACTGGGTGTTCGTCGGGATCATCACGCTGGGGATTCTGGGGTTCGTGTTCGACCGGGTGCTGCGGATCGTGGCCTCTCGGGTGCTGCGTCGATATGGAGTGAAGCTGTGAGCGGGTCGGTACGGCGTGCGGCGGTGAGCGGTGAGATGTCGCGGGCGTTGGTGCTGGAGGAATTCGGCACGCTGCCCCGGCTGGTGGAGCGGCCGGTGCCCGAGCCGCAGCCCGGCCACACGCTCGTGCGGATGCTGGCCTCGCAGGTGGCACATCTCGATCTCAACGTCGTGGACGGCAAGTTCGGGATCCTGCCGGAGCTGCCGGCGGTGCCCGGCACCAACGGGGCCGGGATCGTGCTCGCCTCGGACACCCATCCGGAGGGGTCCTTGCTGCGGGTCAACGGCAAGGGGCTCGGCCTGCGCCGGGACGGCTGCTGGGCCGACCACGCGCTGGTGCCCGACGCGGCGGTGATCGCCGTTCCGGAGGGTACGGACCCTGCTCTGGCGTGCAGCTTCTTCTCACCGGCCGGGACGGCCTGGGCGGCCGTGCACTCGGTGGCGGCCGTCCAGCCGGGCGAGCGGGTGCTGGTCACCGGCGCGGCGGGCGCGGTCGGTTCGCTCACCGTGCAGGTCGCGGCGCGGGCCGGGGCCGAGGTGATCGGCGTGGTCGGCCGCGCGGAGAAACTGGACCATGTACCCGTGCCCGCCAAGGCGGTTCTGGCGGCCGACATGCCAACAGAGGCCGTGGGAGGGCCTGTTGACGCGGTCATCGACACCGTGGGTGGGCCGGTGCTGCGGGATGCCCTGCCGCTGGTGCGCCCGCGCGGACGAGTGGCCCTGGTCGGGTACACCGCCGGGCGCGAGTTCACCGTGGACCTCGCGGACTTTCTGCTGGCCGACGTGTCCCTGGTGCCCGTGAACCTGATGACGCGGGGCAAGGAAGTCGCCGCGGATGCAGAACGGTTGCTGACCGAGCTGACGGCAGGCGAACTGAGCCTGCCGATCGAACGGTACGGCCCCGACCGGCTGCCCGAGGCGGTGGAGCGACTGCGGAAGGGGACCGCGGTCGGGAGGGCGGTGCTCGACCTGGCGTGACGCGCGGGGGCCTGCCCGCATCTCCGGCGCGATCCGCCGGACGGCCCCTAGCCCAGGACGACCACCGCTTGGCCCCGGCAACAGACAGTGTTGCCGGGGCCATCCCCGTCGCCGAGCCCGATGCGGTGCTCGGCGAGATCGAGGGTGATCTCGCCGGTGGCCGGGTCGACTTCGCGCACGGTGCCGGTCACACGCAGCAGGTCGCCGGGATACGCGGGCGAACGGTTCTGCCAGCCAACGCGGAGCACCCGTCCCGTCTCCCCCGCGAATTGGGCGGCGGCCCGATGGAAGAGGCAGCCGTGCAGCTGTGCCATGACCACCGGCCCGTCCAGCCCCTCCGACTGCGCGAACGCGGTGTCGTAGTGGATGCGGTGCGTGTTGCGGGTGACCGCGCCGAAGCGCAGCAGGATGACCTCGTCGGGCACGAGCTCGACCGGTCGCACTTGCCGTATGTCCGTGTGTTCCGTCATCGCACGATGAACCTCTCCGTGACCTCGACGAGAATCCCCCGCTCGGCGAAGTACTTCTTGACGACGGTGAGCAACAGCAAGTCGGCGTGCTTGCGCTCAACCCCCGTGAGAGCGCGCTGCACTTCGACACGGTCGCCGACACGCACGTCATCGGCCCAGCGCACCTCCTGGCCACCGGCCATGAGACGCACGTCGAGCCCGTCGGTCCCGGGAACCTCGTCGCGGTACATGCCGTCCCGCCTCAATTCCCCGGCGTCCGCGCCCGGTTCGGGTCGCAGCACGCTGACGACGTACATCGGATGGACCACGAACGCGGGATGCGCCGGATCCACCAGGCGCGGCGCGGACTCCCCCACGGCCCGCGCGAACTCCGCGGCGGCCCCGGCCCGTACGACGCCCAGCGAGCGCGTCTGCCACCGGCCGAGCAGCGCCCGTGCCCGCTTCTCCGCAAGATCCAGCATGCCGTCGACGCTAGACCCGACGGCACCGGCCAACCACGGACCCGGCCCACTCAGCGGACCGCTCCGCTTGGACCGGCATCCGGCACCGGACACCATCCGCCCATGGATCTCATGGACATTCAGGCGCCTCCGCAGGGCGCCTACGCGGAGGCGGACGGCGTCAAGTACCACTACGTCGAGCTGGGCGAGGGCGCCCCCACGATCTTCCTGCACGGCGGCGGCCCGGGCTGCACGGGCTGGTCGGACTTCGGGCAGGCAGCCCCGCTGTTCGCCGCGGACCGACGCTGCTTCCTGGTCGACATCCTGCAGTACGGCAAGTCGGCGAAGCCCGTCATCGAGGGCCCCATGTGGGACTACCACGCGGCCAAGACGGTGGCCCTGATGGACGAACTGGGCGTCGACCGGGCCGACTTCGTGTGCAACTCGTGGGGCGGAACCATCGCGCTCAACCTGGCCGCCAAGTACCCCGAGCGCGTACGGTCGCTGGTCATCACCGGCAGCATGCCCGTCTTCCACGGCCCGCTCGCCCCGCTCCCGGAGGGCGGCCGCCGCGGACGCAACGCCCGCGACGTGTACTACGGCGGCGACGGCCCCTCACGGCAGAAGATGCGGGAACTGATCGCACGGCTGGAGTGGTACGACCCGGAGGCCGTCCCCGACGGGACCGTGACCCTGCGCTACGAGCAGAGCCTCGACCCCGAGGAGACCGCGCTGGCCGGCGCCTCGGACAACCCGCGCGGCGACTGGCAGGACCTCTCCGCCGAGCTCGGCCGCATCCAGGCCCCCACACTGTTCCTGTGGGGGATGTACGACGCCTTCCTCACCCCGGACTATCCGCTGATGCTGGCCCGCATGATCCCCCGGGGCAGTCTGCACGTGATGGACCGCGCCTCCCACCACCCCCAGGAGGAACGGCCGTACGACTACTACAGCGTGGTCAGCGGCTTCCTGAACCAGCGGCACGGCTGACGGAGGACAAGTGAGCGCATCGACCCCGCGCATCGTCGAACTGACCGGCCCCTTCGCCCGGTTCGCGGGCCGCCTGCTGGTCGGGCTCGGCCACGAGGTGGTGCTGGTGGAACCCCCGGGCGGCGACCCGGACCGGCACCAGGACGCCGACGCCTTCGCCCACTGGCACGCCGGAAAGTGCTCGGTGACCCTGGACCCCGCCGACTCCGACGCGCTGCGCCGCCTGCTGTCGAGCGCCGACGTCCTGCTCGACGGGACGCCTGACGGAGCCGACACGGCCGGCCTCGACCATCTCGTCCATGTGCGCGTGACCCCCTTCGGCCTGGTCGGCCCGCGCAGTCAATGGCAGGGCACCGACCTGGTCGTGGCCGCGCTGGGCGGGATGCTCGCGCAGGTCGGCGACCCCGACGGTCCTCCGCTGCACCTGCCCGAGAACCAGGCGGAGCACCTCGCGGGCGTCAACGCGGCGATCGCCGCTCTGCTGGGTCTGAGAGCGGGAAGGCGCACACGGGGCCAGCTGATCGACGTCTCCGCGCAGGCCTGCGTGGCCGCCGCCCTGGAGGCGGGCACCCTGGCCTACCTGCACGAGGACCGGGTACCGCCGCGGCCGGGGCGTGTGCATCCGCTGGTCCCGCACGGGCTGTTCAGGGCGGCCGACGGCCACCTCGGGGGCGGGCTCGGCGGCAGCCCCCGTATGTGGGACGCGCTGCTGGACTGGATGACGGAGGAGGGAGCGCAGGCCGATCTCGGAGAGTCCCGGTGGCAGGACCCGGTCGAGCGCAAGCGGCATCAGGAGCATGTCTTCAAGGTCGTCCAGGACTTCGTGGGCCGGTGGCCGAAGGCCGAGTTCGCGGAGCGAGCCCAGGCCAGGAAGCTTCCCTGGGCGGCCGTCGACCTGCCGTGCGAGCTGCCCGACAACCCGCAGCTCGCCGCGCGGGACTTCTTCACCCGGGTCGGGGACCGCACCGACCTCGGCTTCCCGTTCGCGTTCCCGGAGGGCCGCCGGGTGACCGAGCTGTCGCTGCCCGAACTCGGCGCCGATCAGGCCCTGTTGGACGAGGAGCCGCCCCTGCGCACGGCCGCGACCGCCTCCACCGCCGTCCCCGCCCTGGACGGCGTACGCGTCCTCGACCTCACCTGGGTGCTGGCGGGCCCGTACTGCACGAAGGTGCTGGCCGACCACGGCGCGGACGTCGTCAAGGTCGAGTCCGTCTCCCGTCCCGACCCCACCCGCTTCGCCCCCTTCATGCACCTCTCCCGCGGCCCGCACAACAACCCGGACACCAACGGCTACTTCAATGAGGTCAACCGCAACAAGCGCAGCCTCGCCCTCGACACCCGCACCGACGAAGGCATATCGGTACTCCGCGACCTCATCGCCAACTGCGATGTCCTGGTGGAGAACTTCAGCGCCACGGTCATGACCCGCCTCGGCCTCGGCTACGACACCCTGCGCGAGATCAACCCGCGTCTCGTCTACGTCAGCATGTCGGGCATGGGCCACACGGGACCGCGCTCCGGCTGGGTGTCGTACGCGGACACGGTCTCGGCGAGTTCCGGGCTCACCGGCCTGACCGGCTGGGGACCGGACGACGTGGTCGGTGTGATCTACGGCCACGGCGACATCGTGGCCGGGCTGCAGGCCGCGCTGGCGACGGTCGCCGCACTCGAACACCGCGAGGAGACCGGCCGCGGCCAGCACATCGACCTGTCCCAACTCGAGGCGATCGCCGCCCACATGGGCACCAGCCTGCTCACGGCGGCCCGCACTCCGGTCGGCAACACGCACCCGCGATGGAGCCCGCAGGGGGTGTACCGATGCCTCGGCGCGGACCGCTGGCTGGCCGTCAGCGTCCGTTCGGA
Source organism: Streptomyces sp. NPDC047043 (assembly GCF_040644055.1). NCBI lineage: Bacteria > Bacillati > Actinomycetota > Actinomycetes > Kitasatosporales > Streptomycetaceae > Streptomyces > Streptomyces sp. NPDC047043. The sequence goes on along the minus strand of NZ_JBEYVO010000020.1, from coordinate 174,975 downwards.
CGAGGAGTGGACGGCGCTGTGCGGGGTGATCGGGTGTCCGGATCTGGCGCAGCGCCTGCCCACGGCGGACGATCGCAGGCAGGACCGTACGGTGGTCGACGAGGCGCTCGGCGACTGGGCGCGCGCCATGCCCGCCGATGTCGCCGCGGAACTCCTCCAGGAGGCGGGGGTTCCGGCGGGAGCGGTGCAGGACGGCCGCGAACTGGTCGAGCACGACCCGCAGTTGAGGGCGCGGGGCTTCTACGTCCGCATGAAGCACCCGGCTGCGGGCGCCTTCCTGCACGAGGGCCTGCCCATCCGCCTCACCCGCACGCCCGGCTCGATCCGCCGGCCGGCGCCTCTGCTCGGCGCCGACACCGAGGAGGTGCTGCGCGAGATGGCGGGCCTGTCCCCGGAGCGGGTCCGGGACCTGCACGAGGCGGGCGTCCTGCGATGAACGGCCTGACCGTGCCGGGTCTGGTCGAGGCGGCGGCCGAGCGGTTCGGCGACCGGGTCTTCCTGAGCGTGGGCGACACGACCCGCACGTACGCGGAGACCCGTGATGCGGCGGCCACCATGGCCGGCTCCCTCGCGGCGCACGGCTGCCGCCCGGGCGACCGGATCGCGGCGCTGCTGTCCAACCGGATCGAACTCGTCGATCTGGTCCTCGGCTGCGCGTGGCTCGGCGCGGTCGTGGTGCCGTTGAACACGGCTCTGCGCGGGGGCTCACTGCGGCAGGCGCTGGACACGGCGCAGCCCCACTTCCTGTACGTGGAGCGAGAGTTGGCCCGGGAGGCGGTGGCGTCCGGACATCGCGGGCCCGTGTGGGTGGCGGGCAACGAGGACGTCCCGCGTCCGGGAGTCGCCGAGGCCCTGCCGCCCGCCCCGATCCGTCCGCGGGACACCGCCGCCGTCCTGTTCACCTCGGGCACGACGGGACGCTCACGTGGAGTGCGTTGCCCGCACGCGCAGTTCGTCTGGTGGGGTCGTAACGTCTCGTCCGCGCTGCACCTCACGACCGACGACGTGCTGTTCACCTGCCTGCCGCTGTTCCACACCAACGCGCTGAACACCCTGGCGCAGGCGATGACGGTGGGCGCGAGCTGCGTGGTCGGCGGTCGCTTCTCGGCCTCGCGCCACTGGTCGCAGGTGTCCGACGCGCGCGCCACCACCACCTATCTGCTCGGCGCGATGGTGCCCATGCTGCTCGCCCAGCCCCCGGGCCCGCAGGACCGGGCACACCGGGCCACGCGCGCGCTCGCCCCTGCCACCCCGGGCCCCCTCTGGGAACCCTTCCGCGAGCGCTTCGGCGTCACCGTCGTCGACGGGTTCGGCTCGACGGAGACGAACCTGGTCATCGGCGCCACCGCCGAGGAGGGCCGCCCCGGCACCATGGGCACGGTGCGCCCGGGCTTCTCCGCCCGCGTGGTCGACACGGCGCTCGCTCCGGTCGCCGACGGCACGCCCGGCGAACTCCTCGTGCGCACCCATCAGCCGTACGCCTTCTCGACCGGCTATCTGGGAGGGCCCGAGCCGGAGCCCGACTCGTGGCGCCGTACCGGAGACCGCGTGGTCCGTGACCCCGACGGCCGGTTCCGCTTCGTCGATCGGATCAAGGACGTGATCCGGCGGCGCGGCGAGAACATCTCCTCCTACGAGGTGGAGGCGGCCGTCCGCTCCCATCCGGCGGTGGCCGAGGCGGCCGCCTTCCCGGTGGCCTCGGAACTGGCCGAGGACGAGGTCATGGTCGCGGTGGTCGTACGGCCGGGAATGGTGCTGGATCCCGCGGACCTCACCCGGCACTGCGCGCACGGACTCCCCGCGTTCGCGGTGCCCCGGTACGTCGAGGCGGTCCCGGCGCTGCCGCTCACCGAGACGGGCAAGGTGCGCAAGGCGGTGCTGCGGGAGCGGGGCGTCACCGGGGGTACCTGGGACCGGGCGGTCGGGAAGGCTGTGCCGCAGGTGGGGTGATCGATCAGTACCGGGATGTGCCCTCGGAGAGCTCGTTCTCGGCCACCACGTCGTGCGCACCGGTCATGTCCTGCGTCCCGATCACGGACAGCAGTTCCAGCTGGGCGGCGCCCTTCGTGCCGGGCGGGGCGCTGAACCACAGCAGGCGCTGGCGTCCGTCCTCGCTGAAGAGGTTGTGGCAGTCGAGCTCGATGACGCCGAGCGCGGGGTGGACGATGCGTTTGCGCTCGATCCTGCGCACGGCGACGTCGTGGGTGTCCCACAGGGCGGCGAACTCCTCGCTGCGTCGCCGCAGTGCCGTCACCATGCGGGCCACCTCGGTGTCGTTGCCGCGTCGGGCGGCGGTCGCCTGGAGGTCGGCGACGAAGGACCGGGAGTGGCGCGGATGGTCGTCGGCGGGATAGATCGCGCGGGCGTCGGGGTCGGTGAACCAGCGGTGGACGAAGCTCGCGGCCGGGCCGCGTCCCGTCGGCAGGGGACCGAGGAGTGCGGTGGCCGCCTGGTTCTGGACGAGGGCCTCGTGCAGGTCCGTGATGACCCGTGCGGGGGTGGTGCCGAGCCGGTCCAGCAGGCCGAGCAGGGCGGGCTGGACGTGTGCCGTCGGGCCCTGTGCAGTGGGCGGGAGGGGCCGGTCGGCGAGGTGGAAGAGATGGTCGCGTTCGTCGCCGGTCAGGCGCAGTGCCCGGGCGAGGGCGGCCAGGGCCTGGGCCGAGGGCTGGGCGCCGCGGCCGCGTTCCAGCTCGGTGTAGTAGTCCGCGGACAGTCCGGCGAGCTGTGCGACCTCCTCGCGCCGCAGGCCGGGCACCCGGCGGCGCGGGCCGGCGGGCAGGCCGACGTCGGCCGGGCGGACCCGGTCGCGGCGGGACTTCAGGAACGCGGCGAGTGCGGAAAGGTTCACGCGTCCATCCTCGCCCGGACGGCGGTGCGGAGCCAGGGGATGACAACCCCCGGGTAAGCGCAGCCCTGGCTGCGGCCGGCCGGCGGGCCGATCGTGGAGGACACGGCGAGCCCGGCGACAACACCAGGGCCGCCCCCTCTTTCCACGCACTCTCACAGGAGCCCGCATGCCCTCCCCCACCGCTCCGGCGGACAGCCGGACCACGCCCGCCCAGGACCCGAGCCGCCCCCGTGTCGCCATCGTCACCGGCGGCTCCCGCGGCATCGGCCGGCAGACCGTGAGCCGTCTGGCCGCGGACGGTTTCGCCGTGGTCGTCGGATACGCCGGCGGCGCCGAACCGGCCGAAGCCGCCGCCAAGGAGATCACCGCGGCCGGCGGCCGGGCCGTCGCCGTCCAGGCCGATGTCGCCGACGAACAGGCGGTGGCCGCGCTGTTCGACCGGGCCGAGTCGGAGTTCGGAGGCGTCGACGTCGTCGTCCACACCGCCGGACGGATGCTCCTGGGCCCGATCGCGGACCTGGACCTGGACGAGCTGGACGCGCTGCACCGCACCAACATCCGCGGGACCTTCGTCGTCGCCCGGCAGGCCGCCCGCACGGTGCGCCCCGGCGGGACGATCGTCACGTTCTCCACGTCCCAGGTGGGGCTCGCCTTCCCGGCGTACGGCGCCTACATCGCGAGCAAGGGCGCAGTGGAGGCGCTCACCCTGGTCCTCGCCCGTGAGCTGCGCGGCCGGGACGTCACCGTGAACGCCGTCGCGCCCGGTCCGACGGCCACCGACATGTTCCTGGACGGCAAGGACGAGGAGACCGTCGCCCGCCTGGCGGCCATGCCCCCGCTGGAGCGGCTCGGCACGCCCGCCGACATCGCCGAGGTCGTCGCCTTCCTCGCCTCACCGGCCGGCCACTGGCTCAACGGCCAGGTCGTCCGCGCCAACGGCGGCATCATCTGACCGCCCCGACCCCCCTGTTGACCCCTTCAAAGAGAGAACAGCCCATGCCTTTCGCGAACTTCAAGATCCCCGCCGGCACCCTCACCGAGAAGCAGAAGGAGCAGATCGTCACCCGCACCACCGAGCTGTACGTCGACATCTACGGCGAACGCGCCCGCGCCAACACCATGGTTCTGGTCGAGGAGGTCACCGACGGCGGCTGGGGCATCGGCGGCGACGTCCTGACCCTCGCCAAGCTCCAGGAGCCGCCCGCGGAGGACTGAGGGTTACCCCGCACTCACGCCCCGCATGCCTGCGCCCGCTCTCGGCGAACCCGCACGTCAGAATCCGTGAAAAAGGTTTCGGACGAAAACAGGAACGATAAGTTCCCGACATGAACGCGCGCCTCGCTCTCCTCGACACCGTGGCCCCCGGCCTGACGGAGAGCGAGGTCTTCCGGCTCGCACTCCAGCACGCGGTGGGCGAGTTGGGCGCGCTCGGCGGCACCCTGCACCTGCGCGGCCACATGTCCGCGCTGCGCCTGGTCTCGGCCGTCGGCCTGCCGCCCGCCCTCACCCGCTCCTGGGAGATCCTCGACCAGGAGAGCCCGTTGGCCCCGGCCCGCGCCCTGCACCGGGGCAGCGGCGTGTGGCTGCCGCTGCCCTCCGCGGAACCGGACGCGGCAGACTGTGCCTGGCCCGGCACCGGACTTGCCGCCCTGCCCCTGTTCAGCGGCAACCGCAGCATCGGCGCACTGACGGTCCTGGCCGGGGAGCGCGGTGAACCCGCCCCGGAGCACTGGGAGTTCCTGCGCGCCGTCGTCGCCTGGACCGAGGACCGCATGGCGCAGGCGCCGCGACCGTCCTCGCCCGCGCGGACTGAGCTGAGCGGGGAGCGTCTGCGGCAGGCGCTGAAGGAGGTCAGCGTCGGCTCGTGGGACTGGGACATCCGCACCGGCGAACTCGTCTGGGACGAGGCGGCCTTCGAGGTGTACGGCATGCGGCCGGCCGACTTCACCGGCCGGATCGAGAGCTGGATGAGGATCGTCCACCCCGACGACCTGGCTCCGGCCCTGGCGGCGACCGAGCGGGCGATACTCGACCGCGCCGTGTACGAGGCCGAGTACCGGGTACGGCGCCCGGACGGCACGTACGGCTGGACGCTGGCCCGCGGCCGGACCACGTACGACGAACAGGGCGAACCGCTGCGCATGGTGGGCGTGGCCTGGGAGACCAACGAGTCGCGCAGCGCCCGCGATGCGCTCGGCCGGGCGCTGAGGCACATGAGCGACGGCTTCCTCGCGGTGGACGACGAGTGGCGGATCACCTTCGCCAACCTGGAAGCGGAACGTTTCCTGGGCTTCTCGGAGGAGGAGCTGTTCGGGCGCCTGTTGTGGGACCTGCCCTCCGCCCGGCAGGTCCCCGGCCTGGAGAGCCGCTGCCGCCGGGCCGCGGCCGAGGAGAAGCCGGCCGGCTTCGACGTACTGATGCCGGACTCCGGGCAGCGCTTCCACCTGCGGCTGGTGCCCGGGCCCGACGGGCGCACGCTCTACTTCCAGGACGTCACCGAGAAGCGGCGCCTGGCCGAGGAGCGGGAGGCGGCCCGGCGCGCGGCGGCCGAGCGGGCGGCCCGGATCACCGAACTGACCGCGGAGCTCGCCAAGGCGACCACCTCGCAGGACGTGGTGGACGTGGTCGCCCGACGCGTGCTGCCGCCGTTCGCCGCCGCGGGACTCATGGTCCAGGTCATCGAGGGCGATCGGCTCCACCACGTCGGAGCCGTCGGCTATCCGGACGACTTCCTCGCTGTCCTCGACAACCGGCCCCGGGTTGTGGGCGATCCCGCGTGGGACCCGATCGCCACCGGCATACCGCTGTTCCTGTCCTCCCCGCAGGAGTTCACCTCGCGCTACCCCGACATCGCCGACCTGCCGTCCCGCGCGGGCAAACAGGCGTGGGCGTTCCTGCCGTTGACCGCCTCCGACCACACCTTCGGGCTGTGCGTCGTGGCCTTCGACCGTCCGCGGCTGCTCACCGACGAGGAACGCTCGCTGCTGACCACCATCAGCGCGCTGGTCGCCCAGTCCCTGGAGCGGGCCCGGCTCTACGACGCCGAGCACACCCGCTCCCGCGAACTCCAGCGCAGCCTGCTCCCCCAGCGGCTGCCGGAGCTGCCCGCGTGCACCGCGGCCGCCCGCTATCTCCCGGGCGCGCAGGGCGCGGACGTGGGCGGCGACTGGTACGACATCATCCCGCTGTCCGGCGGACGGGTCGCGCTCGTCGTCGGCGACGTCATGGGCCACGGCCTGCCGGAGGCGGCCACCATGGGCCGGCTGCGCACCGCCGTGCACACGCTGGCCGATCTCGAGCTGCCGCCCGACGAGATCATGGGCCACCTCAACGACCTCGTCACGGGCATGGGCGAGGCGTCGTACGTCACCTGCCTGTACGCGCTCTACGACTCCACCACCCGGATCTGTTCCCTCGCCCGCGCCGGACACCCGCCGCCCGCACTGGTCCACCCGGACGGCACCGTGCACTTCCCGAAGCCGGACGCCGACCCGCCGCTCGGTGCGGCCCAACCCCCCTTTGAGACAAGCGAGTTGGAAGTCCCCGACGGCAGCCTGCTGGTGCTCTACACCGACGGCCTGGTCGAGTCGGCGAAACGCGAGATCGACGAGGGCATGGCGGAGCTGGCCCGGCTGCTGAGCACGGCACACGAGAACGGCACGGCCGTCGACCTTGAGCGCCTGTGCGACACGCTCACGGCCGGTCTGCTGCCCACCGAGCACCGGGCGGCCGACGACGCGGCGTTCCTCGTCGCCCGTCTGCACGCCCTGCCCGCGGACCGGATGGCCTCCTGGCCACTCCCCCAGGATCCCAGGGCGGCCGGCCAGGCCCGCCGCCATGTGCGCGAGCAACTCACTGCCTGGGGCCTGGACGACCTCTCCGCCACCACCGAACTCCTGGCCAGCGAACTCGTGGGCAATGTCGTCCGCCACGCCAAGGGCCCGGTCGGACTACGCCTGTTGTACGGCGCCGAGTTGATCTGCGAGGTCTTCGACGGCAGCCAGACCATGCCCCGCATCCGCCGCGCCACCGAGACCGACGAGGGCGGCCGCGGCCTGCAGCTGATCTCGGCCCTGGCCGGACGCTGGGGCGCGCGCTACACGCCGACGGGCAAGTGCATCTGGGCCGAACTGCCGCTGCCCGACGGCCGGGAAGAGCAGTCGTCCGATGCGGCGGACCTGAAGTTCCTGCAGGCGGCGGGCTTCGGGGGTGATGTCGAGGGCGACTGGGAGTCGCTCCTTTGAAGGCACTCCCGGACCGGGGCAAACCTGCGTCGCAAGCCCGTCGAGCTGGCGGGTTGCGGCCACTCGATCCAGCAGGAACGTCCCGACGAGGTGAACGAGGCGCTCATCGACTTCCTCACCGAACTCCGGGGCTGAGCAGCTCACTTGGGGCCAGTGGTCCGCGTCGGCTCAGTGCACGGACAGCCCGCCGTCGACGAAGACGGCCTGCCCCGTGACGTAGGCGGAGGCGCCGCTCGCCAGGAACACCGCGGCGCCCGCGAAGTCCTCGGCGAGACCGTTGCGCCCGACCATCGTCCGCGCGGCCAGCTCCGCCACCTTCTCGGGGTCGGAGGACAGGCGCTCGTTGAGCGGTGTCATCACGAAACCCGGCACGAGCGTGTTGCAGGTGACGCCGTACGGCGACCACGCCTCCGCCTGCGAACGGGCCAGGGACTCCAGCGCCCCTTTGGACACCCCGTAGGCCCCGCTCTGGACGAACGCCCGGTGCGCCTGCTGCGAGGTGATGTGGATGATCCGCCCGAAGCCCCGTTCGGCCATGCGGGGGCCGAACCGCTGGCCCAGCAGGAAGGGCGCCTCCAGGTTCACCGCCATGGTGGTGTCCCATACTTCCTCGCCCAACTCGCCCATGGGCGGCCGCAGGTTGATGCCTGCGCTGTTGACGAGGATGTCGGGCTCCCCGAACGCCTCGACCGCCTGCTCGGCTGCCGCGCGCACACCGTCGCGGGTCGCCAGGTCGCCGCTCACCCAGGCGGCCCGGCAGCCGTCGGCCACCAACTCGTCGACGGTGGCGGCGAGTTCCGCCTCCTTGCGCGCGACGACCACGACATTCGCCCCGGCCCGCGCGAGGGCCCCGGCGACGGCACGCCCGATGCCGGAACTCCCGCCGGTGACCACGGCGACCCGGCCGTCCAGCGAGAACAGTTCGGAGAGATACGTCTGCGAGCTCATGCCCGCACCCTAGGGCCTGTTCGCGGATCAGCTCGGCGTCGCGGGCCCTGGCACGCACTCAGACGCAGAACCGATTCAGCCGACGGTGTACCCGAGCTGGCGCCTCATGTACGGCGTCATCAGGGTCTTCGCCTTGGCCAGCACGGAGGTGCGGCTGCCGAGGACCGCGCTCTCGCCGCCGAGGACGGGCAGCATGGTCAGTCCGTCGGCCGGGCCGAAGGGCACGATGAGCGGGGTGCGGTGGATCGGCCGGTAGAAACGGGGCTGCTTGCGGTGCTTGCCGGAGCTGTTGAGGTAGGTGCGGATGTTCCAGGCGGCGAGGTCGGCCTGGGCGAGCGCGGCCGGGGTGATCTTGAGCTCGGTGGCGTCGTTGACGTCGCCGACCGCGAACACATCCAGATGCCCCTCGACCCGCAGTGTCCGGTCGACCTTGATGTGCCCGCCCGCGTTGAGCCAGTCGCCGTGTCCGCCCAGTCGCAGCCAGAGGGTGTTGGGCGTGGTGCCCGTCGCCCAGAAGGAGAGGTCCGCGGCGATGACGCTGCCGCGCGCGTCCCGATAGGTGCCGAACTCGAAGCCGGGCGACATGAACGAGTCGAGCCGTACCTCGACGTCGTGGGCCTCCAGCCAGGCCCGCGCCTTGCGCCCGGCCCGCTCACTGCCGGTGTTGTGCAGCAGCGCCGGTCCGGAGTGGGCGAGCGTGACCCGGGCGTCGGGCCGGGCCAGGCGCACCTCGGCGCTGAGCTCGACGCCGGAGGGCCCGCCGCCGACGACGAGGACGTGCTCGGCGGCGGCGATCTGCTGCTGGTGACCGGCGAAGGACTTCATCGCCTCTTCGGTGGTCGTGCCGGTGAAGCGGGCCGGTTCGGGATAGTCGGCGCCGGTCGCGATCACCACCACGTCGTACGGCAGCCGCTCCCCCGTCGCCAGCACGACCTGCCGTTCCGCGGTGTCCACGCGCAGCGCCTTGCCGGTGACGACCCGGCCGTTGCTCAGCAGTCGGTCGTACGGAATGAACGGCGTCACCGACCAGTCCGGGCGCACTCCGGCACGCAGGGAGGCGATGCGGTGGAAGAAGACCTCCTTGCGGTCCACCAGCGTCACCCGCGCCACCGAGTCCAGCCGCTTCGCCAGCCGGACACCCGCGTAACCGCCGCCGATCACCACTACGTCGCCGTCGCGCACAACGAGTCTCCTGCTACATGTGGGGGGAATGGGGGTGCGACGAGCCTAGCCCTTGAAACTTAAAGTTCACATGAAGCTTTGTGCGCGTTCCGTGAATCACCACCCGGTGCCGACCCGGCACCGGGTGGGGATGAGGGCCACCGCCCGCTGTCCGGCAGCAGCCTGCGCGAGCTTCCGCCCCTCCGTCACAAACCCGCATCGGGGTCCGTCAGGGAGGTGACCACTCGGCTCCGAGCGATGGAAGGACACCACGATGCTGACCAACGTCATGTACGTGACGCTCTATGTCACCGACCAGGACCGCGCGTTGAGGTTCTACACGGAACAACTTGGCCTGCAGAAGATCATCGACTATCCCGGCCCCGACGGACGCTTTCTCACCGTGGGCACCCCGGGCGGCCCCCTCGAGATCATCCTGTGGCCGCATGCTCCGGCCGCGGGACAGCCGGCCGAGGCCGGGGCGAGTGTCGCGCCCGGGCCGGTCTTCCTCGAGTCGGACGACCTGAGGAAGGACGTCGAGCTGTTTCGCGAACGGGGCGTGACCTTCGACCGGCCCGAGCCGGAGGACTACCCGTTCGGGATCCGCATCGAGGCGCTCGATCCGGACGGCAACCGCATCTCACTTCGCCAGCGCGCCAAGGCAGGCCGCGGCGACGACTGACAGCCCCGCGGATCCCGCCCGGCGATCTTTTGAAGCGCTTTAGACGGTGCGCAGAGCACGCTTGTGCTTCGGGGGCGTGTCAGGACTTTGTGATGACATGCGGACGTGGCATCCGGTGTGCGGACTCCCGGCCCGCCCAGGCGTCCGCGCGGACGTGCGCAGCACCCTTGACACGCCCCTGGGGCGACCCGCACGGCACCGCCGTCTAAAGCGCTTTAAGCGGCGTGTGGCGCCTGAGGGGAACCCCATGAGCACCAGCCCCATCGGCTCACGCACTGTGAGCCCCTCCGGCTGCGAGGCCGCTCCTGATGAGTGAGGATGGCCGGTGGCGACTCGGGGGCTGACGTGGAAGTCGAGGTCCTGTGGGACAACGAGTTCGGCACCCGAGGGCGCGACTTCCCACGCGTACGCCGTCCTGGCGCCATGGCCTGGTCCTGCTCGTCGTCCTGCTGGCGGTCTGCGGCGCCGGCATCGGGCTGTACCTGGACGATCGCGTGGCACGGCAGAAGAGCCTGACCGTCGGCGCGGAACCGGCGCCGCGCGACCGGCTCGACATCGAAGCAGCCATACGGCAGACCGATCCCGAACAGCGCACCGCCACGCTGCAGTTGACCGCCGCACCGCACGGTAAGTACGGCGACGGCGACGGATCACCGGTCGAAGACATCACACTGATCACCAACGCACCGGACGGCAACACATTGCCGCTCAAGGCGGACAGCACGGCGTGGCTGAAGGAGATCTCCGTGCCCCTGACCGAGGGGACGGCGTCGGATTACCCGTTCGACCGCTACGCCGCCACTCTTGTGGTCGGCGCAATCGCCGACCATCAGCAGGTGCCCGTAACGCTGCGTTTCCGGGACCAGGACCCCTACTTCGCCATCACACCGCACACGAGCGACTACGAGGACGGGGTCGCCGCCGTCACCGCCGACGTCGAGCGGTCACGCAGCACGTTCATCCTCGCCTGGTTCATGATCGCCGCCATGTGGACGGTGGCCCTCGCGGTGGTGGTCGCCTGCTGGCTGGTCGTGCGCCAGGGCCGCGGCCTGGTCTGGGGCGCCCTGGGCTGGATGGCCGGCAGCCTCTTCGCCCTGGTGGGTCTGCGCAACGCGGCCTCGGGAAACCCGCCCAACGGCAGCCTGCTCGACTACGCCGCCTTCTACTGGGCCGAGGCGCTGATCGCCCTGAGTCTCACCTGGCTCGTCCTGCACGGCGTCCTTGTCGAACACCGGACCGGCGGCCCCGTCCCAGACCCATCGCGAACCGCCGCGCTGCGCTCCCCGCGGTTGCGCCACCGGCCCGGCCCCCGGCGGGTAAGGGGCCGACGACCGGAGCCGTGACGGAACCCGTGGCCACGCGCCGTTCGCGGGTCCGCCCAGGTCGGCCGGCCGCCGGCGGCATGAACCGCCTCCCGGGCGGTGACCTGCCGTGCTCACCTGCCCTGTGCCTGGTCGTACACCTGCCGGGCGAGCGGGCCGAGGAGTTCCGCCCCGGTCATCGTGCTGTCGGTGGGCCCGTTGCCGTAGCTGGTTACGCCCGTCACGGTGCCGGTGCCCTGCGCGGGGTCGAAGCGAGCCAGCCATGGTCCGCCGCTTGCCCCACCTCCCATGCCGCAGGGGGCTGCCTGGCCGTTGCCACGGGCCGCTCGCGCGGTCGTGGTGCACGACATCAGCTCTTCACCGCGCTGGGGGCGGGTGGCCGGGTAGCCGAACAAGGCGACGTTCCCGCCCGGTTTGCCGGTGAAGGCCACCGGCTGAGTGCCCACGACGTCCGCCAGCCGGCGTCCTGACCGCGGATCCAGGACCAGCGCGGCGACATCGTATGTGTCGTCCCTCTCCCAGGAGCGTGGCATCGTGAACGCCCGTACGGCGTAGGCCCCGTACAGCATGGCTCCCTTGGCGTAGCCCGGGACGAAGACCAGCGAGATGTAGTGGTTGCCCGGTGAGGCGGGGACCTGCGTGCAGTGGGCGGCGGTCAGCGCCACCGAGCGGTTCCTTGCGGGTACCGAGGTGGCGGTGCACCAGCTGTCCTCGCCCTTGTCGTCGACGAAGAAGAGGCGTCCGATCGGCGCGATGCGCGGGCCCCGCCAGGGCTGCTGGTCCGCGGGTGTCGTGCCCTCGTCGAGGCTCGCGCCTGCCTGCCGCATGCGTTCCCGGGTCCAGTACGACAGGGCCTGGGTGCGCTCCGTCTTGCTGTACGTCACCGTGGTCACGGTCTCGGCAGCTTGCCTGGTCGGCAGCAGGGTGGCCGCGGCGACCAGCGCGAGTGCGCAGGGCCCGAGTGCTCTCAGCCGCATGATCCCAACGTAAGCGGCGTGCGCCGTCTCGGCCATCCGGCGGCGAAGGACACGTCAAGCACATCAAGATGCACGAACACCGGATGTTCGGCACCGCGCGGGCAGGTCTGGACCGTCATGACTGGCGGCTTCCTGCGGGTGCCACCACTCCAGCCTGCTGATGTACTCGCAGGAAATCCGGTACACGCCCGGCCCGTTGACGGTCAACCGGGTGGACTCCCCCTGCCTGCGCAGGCAGCCGCCCTCAACGTGCAGCCAAGGCGAGTAGGCCACCCGTACGATCACCGAGCCGTGCCGCGGCGTCCGTATCTCGAGCGCGTCGTCCGAGGTGTGGAGCACGGTGGCAGGGGCCGACACCAGCGGAACCGCGTCCCGCACCCGGTAGACCTTCCAGTGCGCGTCACTCCATACCGGCTCCAGCCATGCCGGCCGGCTGCGCGCCAGGTCCGCCTCGGCCTCGCCGTAGCGGTCGGGCTCGGCGTCGGGGAGCACCACGAAGCGCACGGCCCAACGGTCAAGCCAGGCCCGGTACTTCGTCGCCGAGAACGTCCCGTCGTAGAAGAGGCGGCCGCGTTCCATGTCCAACTGTGTGTTCCAGCCGCGCGCCAGGTTGACGTGCGGGGCCAGCACGGCGGCCTCGCGGTGGTCGTGCGCCGGTACGGCCTCCACGCGTGCCTGGTTCGCTCCGCAGGGGCGGCGACCAGTTCGAGAGCAGCGGTCATGGGGCGACGACTCCGTTCAGGGGTGGGACAGCCTGCACGGACTCCAGGCCCTCCGGTCTCGGTGCACGGCGGACCGAAACGCGTATTCGCGCTGGTCAGGGCCTCAGCGGGTGACCTCTGAATTCTTGGTTGAGGTCGTCGTCGCGGGCATCGGCCGTTCGGCCGAGACACCGGGCTCGGGGCGTGGCGAGAATCGGCTGTCCGGTGGAGGTGGCTCCTCCGCTCCCCGCCTGGGCGACTGGTATGGACCTGGCCCCTGCTGCTTCGTAAAGTGGCGCCGCTGCTCGTCCCTTCCCCACCGCGCACTCGCCGAGGACCAGATGCAGACCTTCAGATTTGTCAAGTACCTGTCAGCGATAGCCGCACTTCTCACGCTGCTGACCACGGCGCCGACCGCAGTCGCCGCCACCCCCGCTCCTCCCGCCACCGAGGCCGCCACCCGGACCGCTCCCCCGGCGGCCGACACCTGGCAGCCGCCGCTGTCCACCCGCGGCCGGTACATCGTCGACGCCCAGGGCCGGCGCTTCCGACTGAAGTCGGCCAACTGGGACGGCGCGCAGGGCTCGTGGACGGGAAGCGGCAGCACCGCCGATCCCGCCAACCACCACGCCGGCCAGAACTCCTACGGCATCCCTCTCGGCCTGGACCGCGCCCCGCTGCCCCAACTGCTCGCCGACTTCCGCGAACTCGGCCTCAACAGCGTCCGGTTGCCGTTCTCCAACGAGATGATCCACGCGACGGCGCCGGTTCCGGACGCCGCCGTCGCCGCCAACCCGCAGCTGCGTGGGAAAACACCCTTGCAGGTCTACGACGCCGTCGTGGCCGGCCTCACCGATGCCGGGTTCGCGGTCATCCTCAACAACCACACCAACACGTCCCGTTGGTGCTGCGGCATCGACGGCAACGAACGCTGGAACAGCAGCCAGTCCACCTCGCAGTGGGCCGACGACTGGGTCTTCATGGCCCGCCGGTACGCCGCCAACTCCCGTGTCGTGGGCGCGGATCTCTACAACGAGGTACGCCGTGACGTCCTGGACGACCCCAACTGGGGCCTGGGCGACGCCCACGACTGGTACGCCGCGGCCCAGCTCGCCGCGGACCGCATCCTCAGCGAGGCGAACCCCAACCTCCTCATCGTCATCGAAGGCATCAACTGGACCGGTGTGCCCGTCGACGGCCTGCCGCACGACCGCCCCACGCTCACGCCCGCCCGCACGCTGTCGCACACCCTCGTGGACGCCCACAAGCTGGTCTACTCCGCCCACTTCTACGGCTACACCGGTCCCCGGCACAGCGGAGCCACCGGAGTCGGCGAGACCCACGACCCCCGTTACCAGGACCTGACCCGCGATCAGCTCTACCAAGTCCTCGCCGATCAGGCCTTCTTCGTCACCACGGAGGGGCAGCACTACACCGCGCCCGTGTGGATCAGCGAGTTCGGCATCGGCTCCGGTGAGACGGGCAGCGCCGCCCGCGCCTGGTTCGGCAACATCACCGACTACTTCGCCGACCACGACGCCGACTTCGCCTACTGGCCGCTGGTCGGCTGGGAGGGCCATGACGACTGGGCTCTCCTGCGCTACGACAGTGCGGGGCAGCGGTACGGCATCCTCGACCAGGGCGACTGGCGCGCCACCGGCTGGAATCACCTCATGACATCCGCCAGCCGTACCGGGTACGTCGCGCCGGTGCCCGTCTGGCGCATGCTCGCCGCCGACCACGGTGACGCCGTGCAGTCCCTGCGCGTGCGGGCCGGCGGCGACTGGGACCCTGGCGCCTACAAGGCGGCCTGCCCCGACGGCCTGAGGCTGATCGGCCTCAGCCACAGCGGCGGTCGCGGCCTGTGCACCGACACGACCGGCGGCGACCTGCGCGCCGCGGGCAACACCCAGACGGTCGTCACCGACGAGCGCTACGTCCCCGCGGGCGGCGACTGGGCGAGCGGCTACACCAAACTGCAGTGCCCCGCAGGGCAGTTCCTCCTCGGCTACAGCCGGCGGGGCGAGCGCGTGTCGGCGGCCCTGTGCGCGCCCGCCCGCACCCCGCTGGGTCTCGGCCGTCGTCCGGTCTGGTTCGATCGTTCCGACAACCGTCCCGCCGACGGCGCCGGCGGCGACTTCGCCCACGGCAACTACAAGGGCCAGTGCGCGGCTGACGAGTACGCCGCCGGGATCGCCTTCACCACCCGGGTGGGCAGCGCGCAGGGTCCGGCGGCGCTGTTGTGCAGCCCGTTGCAGCCCTGATGCACGTCGGTGCCTGAACGGGTCAGGTGTCGGTGCCGGGCCCGCGCGCGGGGATGTCGGGAGTGCTGTCCTTCGCCTGGAGAACGGCGTCGGCCAGTAGGTCGAGGACCTGTTCGGGCTGCGTGCCTTCGGGATCGGCGAGCCAGGCGAGAACGAGGCCGTCGAAGGTGACGGCCGCGAACTGGGCGAGCGCGGCAGCCCGCTGCGGGTCGACGCCCTTGAGCAGGGGGGGCGAGGGCGTGTGCTGCCACGTCGCGGTAGCTGCGGTACTGATGCCGGGCCAGCTCGCGCATCGACGGATTCCGCAGCGCGAGCGCGGTGAGCTCGTAGTACCCGAGTTGGACGCCGGGCTCGTCGCCGGCCACGACGGCCCATGCGGCGCTCAGCCCCACCCGCAGGTCCTCGGCCGTCGTTCCGCCGTCGGGCAGGTCTCCCGTCGCGACCGACTTCTCCAGGCGTTCGACGATCGAGCGGACCACGTCCTGAAGGAGTTCGTTCTTGTCGGCGAACCAGTAGTGGACGGTGCCCTGCGGGACGCCGGCCTCCTCGGCGATCTTGCGGGTCGTGGCGGCGGCGACGCCCTCCCTGCCGATGACGCGGATCGCTGCCTCGACGAGTTCCTCGCTCGTGGCGCGCTGCGAGCGACGACGCCTGCTCGGTGACTGCACGGGCTCGGCGGGTTCGGCGCTCATGGGCACCCGAGCGCCGTCGACACCCCGATGCTGTTCCATGAGGCGACACACGACGGCAGCCTGCTCAACTTCCTCGGGAAGGTGAGCACGGCCGACGACGTCGCGAAGGTCGTCGAGCGCGCGTTGCGCAAGCGTCGGCTCGAGCACTTCCTGCCGTACAGCGACTCGATCCTGTGCCGGATCCTGGAGTCGTTCCCGTGGCTCGTACCGCCGATGCTCGCACCGGCCGAGGCGATCGGGCGGCGCGGACGCGCGAAGTACCTGGTGCGCAAAGGGATGGCACAAGGCTGACACGCTCGTGGGCGGGTCGGCACGTGCCGACCCGCCCAGCCAGGGCCTCCTGGGGAGTTGGATTGATCAGGGAAGCTTGACGAGCGTGTAGTCGTCGCAATACCCGGCCGCAGAGCCCGAGTTCTTGTAGCAGTACGCGGCGGCCGAGGTGGTCGAGGCACCCGTGGTGAAGAAGATGGGCTGCTGGGCATACGACGTCGTCGAGGTCCGCAGGTACGTCTCCGTACCGCCGAAGCTCTTCACGCCGACCGCCACCTCCTCACCGGCGGTGGCCACCTTGGCCCAGCCGGCCAGCAGATAGGTACCGCTGGAGCCGAGGCCGCTCACCGTCTGGATCGCGCCGCTGGCGCTGTTCCCCGTCTGCAGGGAGTACGTGCCGGAGCGCGCGTTCGAGGCGACCACACTGGACGCCGTGCCCGTGCTCTGGGCCCAGGGGGTCAACGCGCCTGATTCGAAGCCGGGGTTGGTGACCGCGTTGGTGGCCGACGACAGGGCCTCCACCGCGAGGTCGTCGCAGTAGCCCGCGCCGCTGCCGCCGGTGTTCTTCCAGCAGTAGACCGTGGCCGCGGTGTTGGAGGAGCCCGTGGTGAACAGGACCGCCGCCTGGGTGTACGACGTCGTGGCGACGTTGGTGAACGTCTCCGTGCCGCCGTAGTTCTTGACGCCTATGGCGAGGGACTCGCCCGCGTTCGCCACCTTGGCCCAACCGGTCAGCAGATACGTGGTGTTGGGGCTCAGCCCGGTGAGGGTCTGGTTGGCGCCGCTGCCGCTCGCCTGGGTGGTCAGGGCGTAGCCGCCGGTGCGGGCGTTGGACGAGGTGACGGACGGGGCCGCGCCGCTGTTGGTCCAGGGGCTCAAGGAGCCCGACTCGAAGCCCGCGTTGGAGACGAGGTTGCCGCCGGTGCCGTTGTAGGCGCCGATGTTGGGCGCGGCCGTAGCGGAGACGGTGTTGCCGAAGGCGTCCTTGCCGCCGTTGTCGCTGATGACCGTGCCGGCCCGGATGACGGGAGAGGACGGGTGGACCTGGTAGGCGTTCTTGTCGGTGTACGAGGAGGAGGTGGCCGCGTTGCCGGGGTTGCGGAACTCGGGGTCGGTCACGACCTTCGCCGAGTCGGCGGGCTCGGAGGACGGGTGGGTGCCGTAGAAGAGGTTGTTGGAGTAGACCGAGCCGGAGCTGGTGGTGAAGTAGCCGCCGGTGCCGTAGTTGAAGACCGCGTTGTTGCGGAAGGAGAGGGTTCCGGTGACGCTCGATCCCCGCCGCGAGTACAGGATGGGGGTGTTCAGGCCGCTCTTGTTGACGTAGATGCTGTTGTTGTAGATGAGCGGGACGGCGGCCGAACTACCGCTCTGGTTGGGGATGTTGCCGACGAAGTGGAAGACGCCCGTGCCGTGGGTGGGGGTGCCGGAGGCGGGGCAGCCGGAGTTGGTGCCGTCGTTCTCGCTGATGTTGTAGCGGATCACGGTGCCGTCGCTGGGGACGGTGGAGGTGGGCTCGTTGGCGATGGTGAAGGGCGGCATCACCAGCATGAAGCCGCCGAGGTTCTGGTGGCTGTAGTTGTACTGGAACGTGGTGTTGTGGTTGCCCCAGTCGACGTCGTAGCCGGTGCCGTCGGCGCCGTTGACGTGGCAGTACACCTCGTTGTTCTGGACGACGGTGTTGGAGCTGCCGGACATCCAGATGCCGGCGGAGGCTCCGTTGCAGTACTGGCCGGAGGGCGGGCAGGTGTTCTTGGCGCCGCCGTAGCCGGCCTTGTTGCCGTCGATGAGGGCGCCGTCGTTCTTGACGACGAGGATGTCGTCGGCGCCGTCGTAGGTCATCGTGTTGTTGCGGATGACCGTGCCGGTGGTCAGGCCGGTGCCCTGGCCGTCGCCGTCCGGGGTGACGGCGACGGCGATGCGGTCCACGTGGTCGAAGGTGTTGTTCTCCACGACCACGTCGTCCCAGGTGGAAACCGGTGTGGTGTGGTCGGTCTGGACGCCGACGCCCGCGTTGGTGGAGTACCAGCCGCCGCCGTAGCCGGTGATGTTGTGGATGTTCATGTCGTGCACCCGGATGTGGTGCAGGACGCCGCCGGAGCTGTTCTCGGCGAGGACGCCGGAGCGGTAGGCGGGCGAGGAGGCGGCGTTGGTCAGGTCCAGGCCGCCGATCTCCCAGTACTGCTGGTTGAGCAGGTGGATGACGGGGCCGGTGGCGCCGTTCGCGTCGATGACCGGCTTGGCGCCGCTGCCGTAGGAGCCCATGGTGATGGGGCTGCCGGAGGTGCCCGAGCCGCCGGGGGTGAGCTGGCCGGTGCAGGTGGTGCCGGCGGCGAAGAGGATGCTGTCGCCCGCCGCGAAGGTGGTGTTGTTGACGCCGGTGACGGAGTTCCAGGGGCTGGCCTGGGTGCCGCTGCCGTTGGAGGAGGCCGAGCAGTTGACGTAGTAGGTGGTGCCCGCGGCCAGGGCGGTGTGGGCCGGGAGGAGGAGGGCGCCCGCCAGGGTGGCGAGCAGGGTGAGGATGCGGGATGCCCGAAGGCCCGGGCGGTCCGATCTGCGACGCTTCATCGCGACGCTCCTTGATGGGTGACGGTGTCCGCCGCGCCGCGGGATGCGGCGCGGGGCTTCCTGCACCGGGCGGCCGGAAGACGGGATCCGCCCGGATTCTGGGGAGGGCGGCCGGCTCAGCGCGTCGGGAGCGAGGCCAGGAGAGAGGTGTCGAGGACGGAGGCGTGCCGCATGCCCGGCGGCAGCGCCAGGGAGGCCGGCTCCCAGTCCACGCCGTCCTTGCTGCGGGCCGCTCCGTATCTGCCTTCGAGGAAGTGGTCGAAGATCATGACCAGTTCGTCGCCGCGCCGGAAGATCGACGGCCCCTCCACCACCGAGGGGGTGACCGGCCCGACGGCGGAGGTGGACGGACCGCCCGGGGTGTCGAAGGTGATCAGGTGGATGTCCTTGTGCGCGGTGGCGAGGTCGTTGCTGCCGCGTTCGTCCTTGTACGCCATGAGGAATCCGCCGCCGTCCAGCACCTGCACAGTGGCGTCGATGACCGAGTGGCCGGGGTCGAAGAACACGGCCGGGGCCGAGAACGTTCGGAAGTCCTCGGTGGTGCAGTGCCAGATGCGGTGGTCCTGGCCGATGTGTTCGTAGTCGCGGCCCTCGGCGGTGCTGCCGGCCTCGACGACCGACGACCAGATGAGGTGGTACAGCCCGGCTTGGCGGTCGAGGAAGAACTCCGGTGCCCAGGCGTTGTGGGCTCCGTCCACGTCGGCCATGACCGGCAGGAGTTCCTGCTCCGACCAGTTGAGCAGGTCGGCCGAGGTGGCGTGGACGATGTGGGGGCTCGTCCAGCCGTCGGTGGCCAGCAGGTGGAACAGGCCGTCGGGGCCCACCCCGATGAAGGGATCCCGCAGTCTGCCGGTGCCGACCGTGCCGCGCAGCACGGGCCGGCCGCCGTTCACGCTCACGAAGTCGTGGCCGTCGTGGCTGTAGGCCAGGTGCAGCGCCTCGTCGGCGTTGGTGAAGTAGGAGACCACGTACATCGTGGGAGGTCCTTCCGGGACGCCGGGGCAGGGGGCAGCCCCGGACGGTGAGTTCGTGGTGTGTCTGGGGCCGCGGCCCGACTGGCCGGTGTGGGTCAGGACTTGACCGCGCCGGCGGACATGCCGGCCACCACCTGGCGCTGGAAGAAGACGAAGATCAGCAGCAGCGGCAGGACACCGAGCAGGGCGGCCGGGAACAGGGTCGTCGGCTGCACGGTGTGCGGGTCGATGAAGGAGTACGCGTTGACCATGACGGTCCGCTTGCCGGGGTCCTGCAGGAAGACCAGCGGGACCAGCAGGTCGTTCCAGATCTGCAGGGAGATGAAGGTCAGCAGCGTGCTGGTGACCGGCCGCAGCAGCGGCAGGATGATCGTGAAGAAGGTGCGGAACGCCCCGCAGCCGTCGAGTGCCGCCGCCTCCTCCAGGTCGGCCGGGATCGCGCGGATGAAGCTGGTGTAGAAGAACACGGCGACCGGGAGGTTCAGGGCCGTGTAGATGAGGACGACGCCCGCGTAGCTGTCCAGCAGGTTCAGGTCGCGCATCAGCAGGTACAGCGGCGCCACCACCACGAACACGGGGATCGACGTGCCCAGGATGAACAGCCGGTACACCGCCGTGGACCAGTGCTGGGTGATCCGGGCGAGCGGATAGGCGGCGAGCGAGCCGATCACGGTGACGGCCACACATGAAAAGCCGGTGATCAGCAGGGTGTTGAGGGTGCTGGGCCCGTAGTGGATCTGGCTGAAGGCGTCGGAGAAGTTCTTGAGGGTCAGCGAGTGCGGGATGCCCAGCGGGGAGCGGGCCACGTCCGCCGCGGTGCGCAGCGAGGTGGCGACCGTGAAGAGGAACGGCAGGACGAACAGCAGCGTGCCGAGGCACAGCAGCACGGTGCCCAGGCCGCCGGTCAGGCGGCGCAGCCGGCCGCGGCAGGCCGTGGATGTCGTACGACTGCCTGCGGGGCGGGTGGCGGAAGGGGTGCCGGAGACCGACGGGACGTCCGGCGCGGTGGTGTCTGTAGTCATGGTGGCGATCCGTCAGCTTCCGTCGGGTTCCATCAGATGCGTCGCTCGCGGAGCCGGAGCAGGGAGGAGGTGGCGCTGGACAGGACGACCACGGTCACCAGGAGGACGACCGACAGGGCGACGCCGTAGGCGAACTTCCCGCCGCCGAAGACGTTCCGGTACACCAGCAGGGTCAGGGTGTCCGTGGCCCCGGCCGGGCCGCCGTTGGTCAGCACGAGGGGGAACTCGAAGACCTTCAGCGAGCCGATGAGGCTCAGGGTCACGTTGACGGTGAGCGCGGGGGCCAGCAGCGGCCATTCGATGGCGACGAAGCGCCGCCAGCCGCTCGCGCCGTCCAGCGCGGCCGCCTCCAGCAGTTCGGTCGGCAGGTTCATGTAGGCGGCGAGGAAGATCGCGCAGGAGTAGCCGGTGAACATCCAGATGTTGACGGCGGCCACCGAGTACAGCGCGGTCGAAGTGTCGCCCAGCCACACGTGGTTGAGACCGTGCAGGCCGACCAGGTCGAGCAGGGCGTTGATGCCGCCGGTCGGGGCGAACAGGTACGACCAGATGAAGGCGGCCATCACCGGGGAGATCAGCGTCGGCGTGAGCAGGACGACGTTGAGCACCTTGCGGACCTTGGGGCGGCGGAACAGCATGCCCGCGAAGAGCAGGCCGAGGCCGTTCTGCACGACCACCACGACGACCGCGTACAGCACGGTGTGCCACAGGGCCGCGGAGACGGCCGGGTCGTCGGCCATGGCGCGGTACTGCTGGGTGCCGACGAAGTGCGCGATCGGACCGCCCAGGCTGTCGGTCATGCTCAGATAGACGCCGCGGGCCAGCGGATACAGCATGAACAGGCCGTAGACGACGATCGCCGGAAGCAGGAAGGCGGCCATGGTGGCGCGCCGTCGGTGGAACACGGGGTCCTCCTCTTGCCCGGATGGCCGTGGTGGGGGCGGTCAGGAGCCGTCCTCCCGCCCCCACCACGGCAGACCAGGGGTGGCCGGGTTACTTCGCGGCGGCCGCGGTCTGGATGTCCTTCAGCGTCTGCGCGGCGGACGCCTTGCCCAGCAGATAGGCCTGGATCTTGGAGCCGGTCGCGGTCTCGGCGGCCGCGGCGTACCAGGAGTTGGACGGCAGGATGCGGTAACGGCCGTCCTTGAAGGCGGTGGTGAAGGCCGTCGTCTCGGTGCTCTCCGGCGTCGTGCCGCCGGTGAACGGCGACTCCGCGTGCTCTGCGTCGAGGTACTTGGCGAGGTTCTCGCTCTGCGACCAGAACTTGACGTACTCGCGGGCCGCATCGCCCTGCTGGGACTGGGAGTTGACGGCCCACATGGTGCCGGAGAAGAGCATCCCGTTGGGCTTGGTGCCCGCGGCACCGCCCGGCCAGGGCGCGAAGGAGACCGGGAAGCCGGCCTTCTTGACGTTGGAGACCTGCCAGGCGCCCTGGTACCAGAAGGCGCTCTTGCCGGCGCTGAAGTCCTGCGGTCCCTGGGCCCATTCGTCGATGCCGAGCTGGTTCTTCCAGTTGACGTAGCCCTTGTCCTCCAGGGTCTTCAACTGCCCCAGCGAGGCCTTCCAGTCGGGGTCGAAGGACGCCTTGCCGGCCAGGAAGTCGGCGTCCCACTGCTTGTTCTTCTGGTAGACGAGGCTCGACCCGGCGGCCTGGAAGACCGAACTGCCGGTCCAGCCGGACTTGTCGGGCAGCGCGATGGGGTTGATGCCGGCCTTCTTGACCTTGGCCAGGTCGGCGAGGAACGTCGGCCAGTCGGCGGGGACTTCGCTGATGCCCGCCTTCTTCAGCAGGTCCATGTTGGCGTACAGGCCGATGCCGATCAGCTCCATCGGCATGGCGAGGGTCTTGCCGTCGGACTGCGCGAACGGCTTGGCGTCCGGGGCTATTTGACTCGCCCACGACTCCTTGGACAGGTCGGCGAGGTAGCCGGAGGCGCCCCACTTCTTCATCTTGTCGGTGTCGACCATGATGACGTCGCCGGCCTTGCCGCCGAGCAGCTCGGGCTGGAGCTTCTGCGTGTAGGTGTCGTTCGCGGTGATGTACTCGAAGTCGACCTTGATCTTGGGGTGGGCCTTCTCGAACGCCTTGTTGATCTCGGCGACGTTGGCCGGCTCCGCGCCGCCGCCCTTCCAGGCTTGCACGTGGATGGTCACCGTGCCGTCACTGGAGGCACCGGACGACCCGCCGCCGCACGCTGCCAGCGACACCGCCATGGCGGCGACCGTGGTGGCGACCGCGAGACGTCTCCCAGAACGCTTCATTGCACACCTCACCCATCGTCGGTACGCACCGACTGGTCATCTCTGAAGGGGTTGTTGAAAGGGGTTGTGAACCGATCAGCCTGTGCCGTGTGGGTGCAGCGCTGATACGTACGAAAGGGGCCGGTCGACCCGAGTTGCGGCGATCGTTGCCCGCCGATGGACCGGGACTGTAACGCAAAACTTAGCCGACATCTATACGTAACTTTCCGCGACCGGCTCACGGGGCTGCGACAGCTGCACCTTCCTGGACTTTTGACGCAAGCCACTCACGCCCGCCCCGCCAGCAGGGCCGAACCCGGCCTTCATGCAAGGCTTCATTGACCGACCTGCAACTTATCGTTAAAGTTTCCTTGAGTATGTGGCGGGCGCGAGGAGCGGCAGGCTCTAATGTCTTCGCGTGCCGGGTGGCCGGGTCGGGCAGAAGGAGTTCGGGTGGCAGGGCGGGTGACCATCGCGCAGGTGGCCGAGGAGGCCGGTGTCTCCGCGATGACCGTGTCCAACGTCATGAACGGCAAGCCGGGGGCTTCCGAGGAGACCCGCCGCCGTGTCATGGAGGTGGCCGGGAAACTCGGCTACCGGCCGAACGTCTCGGCCCGCAACCTCAAGGCCGGCCGCAGCGGACTCGTCGGCCTCATCGCCCTGGACCTGACCAGCCAGTACGGCCTGGAGATCCTCCGCGGAGTCGCCGACGAACTGGCCAGCGCCGAGCAGGAGTTGCTCGTCAACGCCTCGTACCACGACGCGGTGCGGGAGAAGGACCGGATCGAGTTCCTGGCCCGCGGCCTCGTCGACGGGGTGCTCCTGATCGCGCCCGTCCTGGAGGACGACACGGTCAAGCTGCTGCGCCGGCAGAAACTGCCCTGCGTCATCATCGACCCGCGGCGCCTGGACGTCCCCCTGCCCCGGCTGACCGTCGACAACTACCACGGGATGCGCCAGGGCGCACAGCATCTGATCGACCTGGGCCACACCCGGATCGCCTACATCCGCGGCGAGGAGGACCTGGAAAGCACCTCCATCCGCTATCAGGGCTTCGAGGACGCGATGCGGCTGGCCGGCCTGGAGGTCGACGAGCGGCTGGTCGCCTCGTGCGACTTCTCCTACGGATGCGGCTTCCGCACCGCCACCCGCCTGATCACCGAACACCGTCCTACGGCGATCGTCGCCGGCGCCGACCTGATGGCACTCGGCGCGATCGACGCCGCCCGGGCGTGCGGCCTCAATGTGCCCACCGACTTCTCGGTCGTCGGCTTCGACGACCTCCCGCAGGCGGCGCAGAGCTTCCCCGGCCTGACCACCGTGCGCCAGCCGCTGCACGACATGGGCCAGAAGGCGGCCCGCGCGCTGCTCTCCCTCATCGAGGGCCAGAAGTTGCTCATGGAGCACATGGAGGTCGGCACGGAACTCGTCCTGCGCAACTCGACGGCTCCGCCGCCGGGAGGCGGGGCGGGCTGATCCTCAACCGGGCCTGCTTTACGGCCGGTTGTGCGGTGCGGCGGGGTTGGCGGTGATGGCTGGCGTTCCTAGGCTCGGCAGCCATGACGGTTCTGATCACCGTGCAGCAGTCTGCGCGCAAGCCGTGACGTCGTGTCATAGCTCTGGACCGTGGCAACAACCGCATTGCCATGGACGACGCCGACGTCATCGCTCAGGACTCGGGCACGCGGCGCGATAGGGGATGCCGGGTGCGTGCTTGTGCCACTGCTCCGCGGTCATGGACTTACCGGTGTAGGAGCAGACCCGGTCGGTGAGACCGGCGAGGTCGGTGCTGAAGAAGGAGACCCCGTCTCTGCGGGCCACGGCGAGTCTGTTGCCCGACGGGAGGAAGTCCAGATCGTCGATGTTGCTGTACTCCGGGGACGGGATGGTTGCCTTGAAGACCGGCCGGGCGGGGTCGTGGATGTCCCACAGCTGGATCCCGTCGTCCGAGTTCCAGGCGGCCATGAGGCGGTTGTGCGGGTCGAACGCGATGCCCTTGGTCTTGTCGAGGGTGCGTACGGTGGCGCGGGTGCGCGGGTGCCGGGGGTCGCTGATGTCCCAGAGACGCACGGTGCCGTCACCGTTGCCGGTGGCGGCCAGCAGTTGGCCGTCGTCGCTCATCTCCACCTCCGTTCCGACGACCCCCTGGAGGCTGGTCGACGCACGCACCTGGCCGGCCACGGCCTGGAACAGGCGGATGGTGTTACCGCCGTAGGGCGCGGACTGCTGCGGGATCGAAACGGCCACCACGTCGCCCTGGCCGATCAGGCTCTCCTGGTTGGCGCCGGCGAGCCGTGTTGTATCACCGTGGACCGGATGCCGGGGATCGCTGGTGTCCCACCACTCGATTCCCTTGGGGGTGGCGACAAAGGCCGTACGGCCGTCGCCCATGATGCCGCTCCAGTCGTCGGAGGCTGGCAGGCGGAAGGAGCCGGCCTCGGCCGCGTGACGCGCGTTGGTGATGCGCCACAGGTGCACCCGGCCGTCGCTGCCGGGGACGGAGACCAGATCACCGGCCCTGTCCGCGAAGACGCCCGTACTGATGATGAAGCTCCCGATGGTGGGGAACTTCGCCGTACCGAGGGACGCGCCTCGCACGGGGTGCTGCGGATCCTTCAGGTCCCACAGCTGGACCCTGCCGTCCTGCGCGACGCTCAGCAGCGTGTTTTCCGAGCCGACGAGGTCCGCCTGCTCCACCGTGTCGGACAGCTTGATCGTGGCGACACGGTGCGAGGCGGAGGTGTCCCAGATGCCGATGGACGAGGCGGGAGAGGAGAAGGAGGAAGAGGTGGAGACGGGCCCCGCCATGAGGTGTCCGCTGCGGCTGAAGTCCCACCCGGAAGGCAGATAGGTGATATCGACGTCCTCGATGTGGGGCAGAGCAGTGTGCCACGATCGCACCACGCCGTCGGGACCTCCGCTCAGGAGGGCGCCTCCGCGCAGGTGGGCCAGGGCCAGGGTGCCGAAGCCGGTCGGAGTGCATGTGGGAGACGGCGAGTCCGTCAGCGTCGCCGGAGAGAGGCTGAGCAGGCACAGCTGGCCATCGTTGTGGTAGCTGCCCAGGCCACTGACCGCCAGACTGCTCCCGTCCGGGCTGAAGGCCACCGCCATCAGGTTCGACAGACCCGAGTCGGTGAAGCCGTAGTCCTCGACCTTGACCGACCGGGGCTTGGCCGGATTGTCGGTTCTCCAGAGACCGAAGTCGCGGTCCCCGACTGCAGACAGCAACGTGCCTTCGGGGTTGAAGGCCACCGCCGCATATCCCTTGGCGATCGTGGCCGTGGACGCCGGGGCGGACGGGCGGGAGAGGTTCCACAGCCGGGTCTTGCCGCCCAGGACGGTGGTGGCGAGCAGAGCGCCGCGCGGGGAGAAGGCCACCGCGGCCAGCGCGTCGGACTTCCTGCTGGTCGGGGTCGGCAGTTCGGCGACGAGACGGGGGTGCGCGGGCTCGGCGATCGACCAGACCAGAGTGGTGCCGTACGACGATGCCGCGGCCAGCAGCGTCCCGTCAGGGCTGATGGCCATCGACATGATCTTGAGACGGCCGTGCGGGGTGTCGGCGGCTCGGGGCAGACGCCCGGCAACCCTGGGCTTGTGGGGGTCGGCCAGGTTCCACAGGCACAGGTCACGGGCGGTCGGACAGACGGCCGCCAGCAGCCGACCGCGCGGCGCGAGAGCGACCGCCGCCGACCCCGCGGTGTGGAGCGTGGCCTCCAGGACAGGCGCCGTGGGGGTGGCCAGGTCCCAGATACGCACGGAGCCGTCGGTGCTGGAGGCCGCGGCCAGATCGCCGTCCGGCTGGGTCGCGATCCGCAGGACCTGGTGACCGGTGTCGCCGACGACGCTGTCCAGCGGCGCGGCGAGCGCGGTGTAGAGCTGGGTGGTGGCGTCCTGCGTGGGTGCGGAGCGGTAGGCGGCGACGGCGAGTTGGGCGGCCAGGCCCGGATCGGTGGCACTGAGCGCGCTCGCGTCGGCGGCCAGGTCGGTGGAGTGGATCAGGGCGGCCTGGTGCGCGGCCTGCCGGTGCTCGCGCACGGAGATGAAGCCCACGACCGAGGCCAGCAGTGCCAGGACGCAGACCGTTGCGGTCACCGTACGGCGGGTGCGCCGCGCGCGCTGCGCCGCACGCTGCTGCCCTTTTCGGTAATCCAGACTGCAGTCCAGGAAGTCGCGCGTGACCGGGCCCAGGACGCGGTCCGTGCCGTCGGTAGCCTGCTGCCCGCTCGCCGCGTGGGCGGCCGTGTCCAGGCGAGGCCCGCGGTACAGATCGGTTTCCTGCCGTCCGGCCTGGTCCCAGGCACGGGCGGACTCGGAGAGCTGCTGGAGGATAAGCAGGACGGCCCGGTCCTCGTCGATCCATGCGCGCAGCCGCGGCCAGGCGTACAGCAGCGCCTCGTGGGTGATCTCGGCACCGTCCGCGTCCACGGTGACCAGGCGGGCCTCGGCCAGCGCCCGCAGTACCCGCCGGGCCGTGTCGAGCCGGCCCGGGGCGGCAAGGTCCCCCAAGGGCAGTCTGCGGCGGGTGTCCTCCACACCCTCGCCCACGCGCACCAACCGCAGCAGCAGCCCGCGCACATGGGGCTGGTCCTCAGCGTCCAGGTCTTCGTAGGCCTCTTCTGCGGTGTTGGCGACCGCCTTGTCGATTCCTCCGGTGGCCCGGTACCCGCACAGGGTGAGCCGGGTGCCGGACTTCTGCTGCCAGGTGGCCAGCAGAGCGTGCGAGAGCAGCGGCAGTACGGCGGTGTGCTCACCGGCGTGGTGCACCCGGGCATCGTGGAGCAGTGTGTCGGCGAGTCCCTCCTCGAGGAACAGCCCGGCGGCCTTGGCCGGCCGTTCGATCACCTCTCGCATCTGTTCGGGGTGCAGGGGGCCGACGACCGCCTGACGGCTCTCCAGGGCCCTGGCCAGCGCCGGGTAACGGGTACAGGCCTCGTAGAAGTCGGCCCGGACGGCGATGACGACGGTGGTCGGGCCGTCGGCGAGTTTCGCGAGGCCGGTGATGAACCGTTCCCGCTCGTCCTCGGACGCGTCCCCCGTGAAGAGTTCCTCGAACTGGTCGACCAGCAGCACCGGCCGGTCGTGGTCGGTGAGCGCGGCGGAGCACTGCGCGAGCTCGGTCGTCGGGGTGTCGGTGCCGGGTTTCATCGTGGCGACCGCCCACCCTTCGGCGCGCGCCTCCAGCGCCGGGATCACCCCGGCGCGCAGCAGAGAGGTCTTTCCGCTGCCGGACGCCCCCACTACCGCGTTCAGACCGCCGCCGCCGACCAGGCGGGTGACGTCCGCGATCGCCTCGTCCCGGCCGAAGAAGTACCGGGCGTCCTCGGCCCCGAAGGACTGCAGACCCCTAAAGGGGCACGGTGCCTCGGCGTCCGGGGCGGGAGGTTCCTGGACACGCGGCGTCGGGCGGCGAGGACTGTAGGCCGAGTTGCCGGCCAGGACCAGCTCCCCTGCCCGGTCGCTGCTGTGCCGGCGCGGCCTCGGAGCGCCTTCCTCGGGCAGCACCCGGTTGAGGTAGCGGTAGGCGTGATCAAGTGTCAGCTGCTCGGGCCCGCTGGGATCACCGTCGCGCAGCAGCCGGATCAGGGCGCCGGTGAACGCCGTGTACTCCTCGCCCGGGCGGGCCAGCCCGTGCTCTTCGCGCGCGGTGGAGGTCAGCAGGAAGCCTCCGCGCACGAGCGCCTGCTCGAAGACCGCGTCCAGCGCGGGCGGCCCCGGCGGGGCCTCGGCCCGGCCGGAGAAGCAGCAGTCCAGGATGACCGCGCTGGTACGGGCGCCGCTGCGCTGGACCGCCTGCCGCAGCGCCTGGTAAGCCAGCGCCTTGTACGAGAGGCCGTCCACCAGGTGGTCGGTGGCGCACGTCGCCAGGTACAGCCCGTTGTCGGGCCCCACCAGGCCATGGCCGACGAAGTGCACCAGCAAGGCGTCCTCGGCATCCTTCGCCGTCTGGTGGACCGCTTCGCCGAACTCCAGCGGGCTGGCCGGATCCACCAGGACAGTCAGGTTCTCGTCCGGCACACCGCCCTGCTCCCGCAGCACCGTGGCAAGCGCCATCAGCGACGGCTCCACCGCGGGGACGGAGGGCAACGGCGATCCGTCCGGGTGGGAGCCGGTCCCCACGAGCAGGACGCGCGATCCCGGCCTGGCCAGCGCACCCAGACCCGCCCCGGCGGACGCGCCGGCCACGTCACTCACCGTCGGCGCCCTCGCCATCGGCGCCATCGCCCGGTTCTCGCCTGGCACCGTCGCGCCACGCTGCCGACACCAACTGGTCGACCTGGGCGCGCAGTTGCTCGTGATTCATGTTCCGGACCTGGTCCGCGCGCACTTCGAGCTCGGAACCGTCACGCCCCTTGACGCGTACCGTCACGCTCCCGGTACGACGCCTCAGCCAGGCCACGACCACACTGGCCGTGGCCGTCGCGACTCCTCCGGACGTCAGGCCCACGACCAGCTGCTGGAGTTCCCCGCCAAGGGCCCCGTCCGGGACGGGGCCGACCTCACGTCGCACTCGTCCGCGCAGGGCGTCCTCTTCGTCCAGCCAGTCGGCCAGGTCGGCGGCCTCCGCCGCACCACCGCTGACCGATAACGTAACGATGTCCAGCACCACGTCGCTTCCCCTCCCCCGTCCTCGGCCCCCGCCGGAAGCCGAAGCATCCACACGCTCTCCAGGCAAGCGGTGATCCTCCCAGCCCGGGTGCCCGCCGCGGGGAAGGATCACACAAACACCACACATTGCACGGGAGTTGGCCTGCCTCCGGCGTCACCTCGGATCACGAGATGTGGAAACCGGCACCATTGATGATCTTCGCGCGAGCGCAGGTGAACCGACCGACCCCGGACAGAGTTGCTGGGAGAGAAGGTCCCCGCGGGAGCGGAGGTGATCCGTACTCCAGCCCTGGCGACGCCTGTTGACCGTCCGCTCGACCTCGTTCCTGCGCTTGCTGGATGCCCACCGGTCCGGCTTCGGCCTGTCGCCCTGCGGGGCGATAAGGGATCCTCATGTCCATGCAAACGGGGGACGCACATGGCGACGGCGGCAACAGCAGGCGCGGACACTACAGAGCATGGGCCCTGGTTGCGGGAACTGTCGCTGCCGTCGGACTGATCTTCGCGAAGTCGGCTGACTGGGGTGGCGGAGGGGGCGCAGAACACCTGCTGGGGGTCGCCGGCACCGCCGTTGGCCTCGTCGTCGGTGTGGCGTCGCTGTACATTTCGTGGCTCGGCTACCGGGCCGACCGGCGCGAACACGCAGACAGCCTCGGCCTGACGGCCATGACCGACGAACTGGCGCTGGCGGTGCGCACCCAGTGGCAGGCCGAGGCGAGAGTCCGGCGGCTCGATGACCCGTACGCGCTGCCGGTCCCCTGGCGGCCCGCCCGCGCAGACGTGGTGGAACCCTGGGACATTCTCGTGCGTATGTCCACCGGCGCGCCCTCCGACCGGGCCGCACTGCCGCCCGCGTGGGTCGGCGGCCCCGAGGGTCTGGCGGGCAGCGACGGTGAGATCGTCGACGTCTTCACCGCCCGCGCACCGGGCAGACGCCTGCTGATCCTCGGTGAGCCGGGCGCGGGCAAGACGATGCTGCTCGTACGCCTCCTGCTGGGCCTGCTCCAGTCGCGCGAGGCGGGCTCACCGGTCCCGGTCATCTTCCCGCTGGCCTCCTGGGATCCCGGCCAACGGGAACTCGACGCATGGCTGGCCGAACGTCTCGCCACCGACTACCCGGGCCTTGCCGCGCCGACTCCGGCTCCGGCCGCAGGCGGACCCGGGCAGGTCACGTCGCGTGCCCGCGCCCTGCTGGACCAGCGCCTGATCATTCCCCTGCTCGACGGATTGGACGAACTGCCCGCGCACACCCGCGCCGTGGCCCTGGACGCCGTGAACCGCACCCTGCCTCCGGGAACCCCTCTCGTCCTGACCAGCCGCACCGTCGAGTACCAGGCCGTCGTCGAACCGCCCGCCGACGCAGGCGTTCCCGTGCGCCTCACCGGGGCAGCCGGCATCGAACTCGACGGCGTGGCCCCCGAGGAGGCGGCCGCCTACCTGCGCCGTGACGCCGGCGGAGAAGGCACCCTTTCCGCCGAGCGGTGGCGGCCCGTGCTGGACCTCCTGCCCACCGACACCCCCGTCGGCCAGGCCCTGCAGACACCCCTGACACTGTTCCTGGCCCGGACGATCTACAACCCGCGCCCCGGCGAACGCCTCACGGCGTTACCCGACCCGGCCGAGCTGTGCGACGCCGCACGCTTCCCCACCGCCGCAGCCGTGGGAGCCCGGCTCTTCGACGGCTTCATCCCCGCCGCCTACCGCCCCCTTCCCGGCCATCAGGCGCGATGGACGAGCAGCCAGGCCCAGCAGACGCTCACCTTCCTTGCCCGGCACCTGGAGGACGACCTGCACGGCGGAACCGACCTCGCCTGGTGGCAGCTGCGGCTGGCGGTGCCCGAGACCGTACGGCGGCTGCTGTCGGGCGTGGTTCTGGGCGCGGCGATGGTCCTGCTGACGCTACTGAGCTTCGGCCTTGCCATTCTGGGACTCTTTGCCGAGGACGACCTCGGGGACCTGCTGGCTCTGTTCTGCTCCGCGCCCAATATCCCGCTCCTCCTCGGGGGCTGGGACGGTGGCCTGCTGGGGTCCCCGCTCTGGATGTTGGCCGTGTGCGCCGCCTACCTGCCCGCTGGATGGCTGCTCAACCACGTATTCCGGCGGCGCGAACGAAACACCCCGGCAGTGCGGGGCCACTGGTCCTGGAACCGCCGCTCCCTCTTACTGGGGCTCGGGACGGCAATCCTCGTCGGCACGGCACTGGACTTCCTCCTTGACCGGGTGGCCGGCGTCGGCTGGGGTGCTGTGGCCGGACTTGTCTGCTGGTTGGCCACGGCATGGAGCGCCGCCCCAGCCGACCTCTCCTCGGTCACGAGTCCACAGGAACTGCTCCGGCAGGACCGCAGGGCTTGCTGGGGTTTCGTGCGCACCGGTGCTTTCCTCGGTCTCCTGGCCGGACTCCTCCTGGGCACTCTGCTGGGGTATCTGAACGGTGACCTGGACGACATAGATCCCTTTGACGCGCTGGTCGGCAGTACGGTGTTCGGCTCCGGCGTCGGCTTCTGGAGCGGACTGGTCCTTGGCCTGGCCGCCGCGCTCCACCGCACCGCTTGGGGCGATTTCACCCTGAGCCGTCTGTACCTGGCCACCCGGAACCGAGGGGCCCTGCCACGCCACCTCATGGCCTTCCTCGCCGACGCTCACCAGGCGCGTGGCGTCCTACGGCAGGTCGGACCCGTCCACCAGTTCCGCCACATCGACCTGCAACGCCGCCTCGCCCGGCACACCGAAGCCCCGCCGCTTGCGACCCTGCCCCGCGCGACAAGTCCCGAAGACGCGGAGGGACGACCGTTGACATAGCCGGCGCCCCACGCAAGCGGTACTCGCGGTCGTGAACGCAGCACTGGCATGAGCTGGGACGTGCACCCTGGAGCGGCAACGCCGTACACCGCCTGCGACACCTGGCGCTCCAACGCCCTGGCAAGGATCAAGACCCTGCGCCCCGCCCCGGTCGTCGTCTCCTCCTCGGACGCCGGAAACCCGGCCCGCCCCGCCGCCGACCCCCTCCACCAGTGGACCACCGGCTTCGAGAACACCCTCCGGCGCCCCGGTCGCCGCCCTGCTCGACACCCCATGGCCCAAGGGCGACCCGATCGACTGCGCCGCCCGGAACTCCCTGCAACTACACGTCTGCGCCAACCACTTGCCGGACGCGACCCGCCATACCGCCCTCCGCACCGCCATCTGCCCCGTCGTCGGCGACACCGTCGTCTACCGTGACGACAACCACCTCTCGGAGGCGTACGCCGAGGCGCTCGCCCCGGTTCTAGCGCCATCGCTGGATCGCCTTGTGGGTGCGCACAGAACACACCGGATGATCACAAGGCCAGGACCAGGAAGGGGATGATCCGGCCATGCGTATACGACGAGAGGCCCGCTGGGTCTTGTGGGGGCTGTGGCTCGCGTGTCTGGTGTTCTCTGTCTGGTTCTTCGTGGAGGTGATCGCGCTGTTCCTGCAGGCCGAGTCCTGGTGACGTGGCCAGATGTCGCGCCACTCCCGTGCCGAACGGCATCTTGCTCCCCCACAGGCGCCCGGTCCATCTGCTCATCGCACGCCCCTGCCGCGTGAGCGGCGGAGCCGGACGGTGCCAGCCGCGACCCTCGCACACCTTGACCTCATGGACCCTCAACCAAGGCGCCGTCGTGTGCTCGCCGACGGCGCCGCTGTCGCGGCACGGCACTGCTCTCTTCAGTCGCTCCGCTGCTGACCGTTCCCAAGTCAGGACCATGATGCTGCGCTTTTCCTCACGCTCGAGAGTGCATACGCGACGCACCCACACCGGCACATGGATGCTCGCCTACGCCGTGCGACCGGCAGCGACAGACGGGCGAACGCTGTTGCCGTGTTCCCTTGTCACGCATGGCGCCGAAGTGTCCTCAGGCAGCGGCTGTTGGCGCTTTTGGTGCACACGAGCAGTTCTTTGCCTCACTATCACCCAGACCCCCGCTGTTCATACGGCCTTCTCAGAATCTGCACGTCCCAAGCGTGTACGCCTGCTGCCAGCGGGAGTTGAGCATGAGCCACGGCCACAGACACGACCACGGTCACCACCACCATCACCATGTCAACGGCGACTCCACGTCCCTGCCGCCCGCACTCGACATGAACGTTCCGGACGAGGAACTGACCCCCAGCCAGCTCTCGAGGCGCTCCATGCTGCGGCGCACCGGCCTGCTCGGTGCGGGGCTTGCGGCAGGCAGCGTCCTGGCCGGGGCCGGCGAGGCCGCCGCGGCGGTGCCCGCGTCGGCCGCCTCCACGGGCGGACGTTCCGGCGGGTACCTGTGGCTGGCCGGTGACCACCACATCCACACCCAGTACAGCTCGGATGCCAAGTACCGGGTCATCGACCACGTCCGCCAGGCCAACGCGCACGGCCTGGACTGGATGGTCATCACCGACCACGGCAGCGAGGCGCACGCCAAGATCGGTGTGGAGAAGGTCAACCCGGACATCGTGGCCGCGCGTGACCAGATCGACGACACGCTGGTCTTCCAGGGCCTGGAGTGGAACATCCCGGCCGCCGAGCACGGCACCGTCTTCGTCCACCCGGGCAAGAACGAGGTCGCGGTGCTCAAGGAGTTCGAGAACTCCTTCGACGGCGCGGTCAAGAAGGCCACCGCGAGCACGCCGGCGAACGAGGCGCTGGCGATCGCGGGCGTCAACTTCCTCGCCGAGCAGGTGCAGCGCCGCAAGGTCAAGGACGCGCTGTTCCTGGCCAACCACCCGGCGCGCAAGGGCATCGACTCCCCGCACGAGATTCGCGCCTGGCGCGATGCGCAGCCCACCATCGCGGTCGGCATGGAGGGCGCGCCCGGCCATCAGGCCGCCGGTATCAAGGCGCCGAACGGCCCGGGTTCCGGGCGTGGCTTCTACGACAACAGCCCCAGCGCCGACTCGTTCGCCGGCTACCCGCTGGAGAGCTACCGCACCTGGGGCGGCTTCGACTGGATGACGGCGACCGTCGGCGGTCTGTGGGACAGCCTGCTGGCCGAGGGCAAGCCGTGGTGGATCACTGCCAACTCCGACTCCCACAACGTCTACGCCGACACCGCTGTACGCGGCCCGGGCGGCGACTTCAACGCCAACGGCAAGTACAACGACCCCGTCTACGGCGGCGGCCTGAACCTCACCGACGGCGATTACTGGCCCGGCCAGTACTCCCGCACCCACGTCGGCGCGGCTTCCTTCTCGTACAAGGCGGTCATGGACGGCATCAGGGCCGGACGCGTCTGGGTGGACCACGGCGGACTCATCAGCGGCCTCAACGCCCAGCTGCGCTCCGGCAGCCGCGCGGTCACCCTCGGCGGCGTGCTGCAGGTGCACCGCGGCAGCCAGGTCGACCTGGTCGTCGAGATCAGCCTGGCCAACGGACCCAACTGGTCTCAGTTCGTCCCGCAGTTGGCCCGCGTCGACGTCATCCAGGGCGATGTCACCGGCACGGTCTCCGACAAGGACACCTTCGCCACCCCGACCACCAAGGTGGTCAAATCCTTCGACGTGAACAAGTCCACCGGTTCGGTGCGCCTGACGTACTCCCTCGGTCGGCTGGACACGCCGGTGTACATACGCCTTCGTGGCACCGACGGCAACCGCAGCGCCGTCGGCATCAACGGCGCCTCCGTGGACCCGGCGGGACCGGCCATGGACGTCCTCGGCGACGCCGACCCGTGGAAGGACCTGTGGTTCTACTCCAACCCGATGTGGGTCCTGCCCGCATGACCACACCGCACGACGCACCCGGCGTCCGCCCCGTCATCGGGGTGGACGCCGGGACGGCGAACCTGCGCCAGGCCGACCACCTGATCCACCATCTGGTGGACCAACTCGACTTTCCTCCAGGCACGTTCGCCTGCACCCACCTGATCCGCACCGACGAACGCCGGGGCGTGGCCGTCTCCTTCGCCCTGCCCGACGTCCACGCGGCCGAGGCTGTGTGGGAGCGCCTGGCCGACGTGCTGGATCCGGATGCCGGCGCGGCCCTGGGCGGCCGAGAGCACGGCCCGGCCCAGGTCGCCCGCACGGCCGCCCTGGCCGCCGACGAACACGCCCACCGGCGTGGCGGCCGAGCCGTGCTCTATCCGGCGGCCGAACGTCTCACGGGCACGGTCACCGTCGCCGACCTGCTCACCCGGACCGCGATCGACCGGGTCACCGTGGTGGGCATGCCGCCGACGAGTCCCGGGCCCGACGCCTCGGCCACCGTACTCACCCGTGACCACGTACGACCCGAATGGCGCGATGGACACCTGACCCTCGCCCTGGTACCCGCCGTCGGCGGCACCCTGGCACCCTTCGAGGTACCCAACCCCACACCGTGCTGCGCGGACCACGCCTGATCACCCCCTCCAAGCCGCGAGAATCGCCCACTGCCACCCGGGAGAGGAAGGCGCGGGAGTGCTGGAGGCAGTAGGAGCGGACCTCCTCGTCGCCGGCACTCCCGAGGTCGAAGCCCTGGGGTGCGGGAGGCTCGGTGTACGCGGGCTGGTGCCAAGGGCGGTCTTTGGCCATCTGGCCATCCGTCCAGTCCGCGGGCATCGGCATGCCGTCGCCACCGGCGTCGAAGCATCGGTGGCGACGGCCCGCAGGGCTAGAAGATGCCCTGGCCCGGGACCAGGATCCCGCGTGGGTCGTACGTGCGCTTCGCCGCTTCGAGCCCTGGCCAGGCCGAGCCGAAGTGGGTTCGCCAGTCCGCGTGGGTGAAGGGGATGCTGCCGACCGGGTACTGGGTGCCGCCTGCCGCTGCGGTGGCTTCGTAGGCGGAGCGGTTGGCGGCCAGGAGGCGGTCGACGGTGGCCGTGTCGTCGGGCGGGGTCGCGCGCAGGACGGCGAAGAGGTACGGCACGGTGTCGGCAGGGGTGCGCAGCAGGGGTGTGGTGAGGCGGGCGCGGAGGATCGGGTAGACGAGGACGACGCCCGGGCCCAAGTCGGCGGGGGTCAGGGCGTCCAGCGCCTCTGCCGTGAGGGCCCGAGTGGACTCTCCGGGGAGCAGGAGGTTGAGCCAGGGGTGCGCGTACGTCCAGAGGCCCGCCTCCTTCAGGGCGGCCACGGCGGGGGCCAGCCGGTCGAGGAAGTCGTAGTAGGCGAGGTCGGAGGCCTGGACGCCGGACGGGTCGTGGCGCATGCCGCGCAGCAGGAGCGTGTCGTCGGGGGTGGGGCCGACCGGCGGGCCGTAGGCCACCGCCTCCAGCGTGTAGATGCTGAACGCTCCGTCGGAGTCGGCCGAGACCTGGCCCTCGACGTAGTCGAAGCGGCCCTCCTGGACGAGGGTGCGCTGGTCCTCGAGGAAGGTCTCCAGGTCGTCGTAGGGCAGGAGGTAGTGGCGTACGGTCTCGGGCGCGGGCACCAGGCGGAGGGTGGCGCCGACGATGACGGCGCACTGGCCGAGGCCGGCCAGGACCGCGTGGAAGAGGTCGGGGCGGCGGGACGGGGAGCAGCGCACGAGTTCGCCGGCCCCGGTGACGACCTGGAGTTCGGTGACGTTGTCGACCTGGGCGCCGTGCCGGTGGGTCTGGCCGCCGAGGCCGCCCACGGACAGGGTGCCGCCGACGGAGAGTTCGAGGTAGTCGGTGAAGACGGGCGGGGTCAGGCCGTGGGGGATCGCGGCCTTGGCCACCTCGCTCCATCTGACGCCGGCGCCGACGGCGACGGTGGTGCGGTCCGGCCCCAGGGGGCCGATGTCCGCGAGGGTCGCCGTCTCGATGACCAGACCGTCCTTCACCTGTGCCTGCCCGAAGGTGGCGTGGCCCTGACCGCGCGGTGCGACCTGCAGGCGGTGCTGGTTGCAGAACCGGACCATGGCGACGACGTCGCGGACCGACCCGGGGCGCAGGACGGCGAGGGGCCGGCGGTGCACGATGTGGCCGAAGTCGTCGGAGGCCTCCGCGAGTGACGACTCGTCCGTGACGAGCGTCCCGTCCAGCCGGGGAATGCCGGCCAGGCCCCGGCCGGACCCACCTCCGGTCACGGCCCAGCTCCGGGTGGCCGGATCGAAGCCGACCACCGCCGCCCCCGTGACCGTGAGACCACGCAGGACGGTGCGTCGTGACGGTGTGTGAGACATGCGCGCTACCACCTCGGGAGTAATCCGGCCGGAAGTAATCCGGAATGAGTAATTCCACTTGAGTTTAAGGGAGTTGGTCGACTTTTCGCGGGTACACCCGATCATCGGCCGCCGGGCACCAGAAACCCAGCGGCCGATCGGCCATGTCGTCAGAGCAGATCGAGCGCGTCGAACCCGTAGCCGGGGCTGAGGTATCCCCCCGCCGCCCGCCGAACCGCTGGCGGCGGTGAGGGTGAAGGAGACCGGCAGACCCTTGTTGATCTCCTTGAACTGGTAGGCGGGCCAGGCCGATTGGGGCGAGCTGCCGATGACGTAGGTGTCGGCGGTCCAGGTGGCCGCGTGGGAGTCGGAGGGGTGGGCGTAGGTGACGAGGGAGGCGTTCTTGAAGCCGGGCCGGGGTGCCGTTCCAGTCGCCGATGCGCCAGACGGCGGTGTGGCGGTGGAGGGGTCGCCGGTGATGGTGATGGGTGTGCAGCGTGGTGAAGGCGCCCGCGGTGATCGTCACGTCCTGGGTGCGCTCGGCGAGTTCGCCCGTATTGGGTCTCAACATCCGGGATTCGGCGGCGAGTTCGACGGCGAAGTCGGCGGTTCGTGAACGCGGCCGATGCCTGTCGGCCTTACGGGATCTCCTGCTCCGCCCAGATGATCTTCCCCTCGGCCGTGTAGCGGGCCCCCCAGCGGTCGGTCAGCTGGGCCACGAGGAAGAGGCCGCGGCCGCCTTCGTCCGTGCTGCGGGCGTGCCTCAGGCGCGGGGCCGTGCTGCTGGCGTCGGCGACCTCGCAGGTCAGGCGGGCGTCGCGGAGCAGTCGTAGGCGAATGGGCGGTTCGGCGTAGCGGATCGCGTTGGTGACCAGCTCGCTCACGACCAGCTCCGTCGTCATGGCCAGCTCCTCCAGACCCCAGGCCTCCACCTGGTGGGTGGCCCGGGCCCGGATGTCGGCCACGGCGGACGGGTCGACCGGCACGTCCCAGGAGGCGACCCGGTCGGCGCCCAGGGCGTGGGTGCGCGCCAGGAGGAGGGCGATGTCGTCGGGCTGTGGTTCGGGCACGAGCTGCCGCACCGCGGAGGTGCACAGGCTGTTGAGGTCGGCGCCGGATGCGGCGAGCACGTCGCCGAGCCGGGACATGCCCCGCTCCATGTCGCCGTCGGCGCCCACGATGAGGCCATCGGTGTAGAGGCCGAGCAGGCTGTTCTCGGCGAGCTCGATCTCGGCGCACTCGAACGCCATCCCGCCCAGGCCGAGCGGCGGTCCGGCCGGGGGCTCCGGGAAGGACACGGTCCCGTCGGGGGCGATGACGACGGGCGGCGGGTGGCCGGCCCGGGCCATCGTGCAGCGCCCGGTGACCGGGTCGTAGACGGCGTACAGGCAGGTCGCCCCGAGGAAGGCGGTCGTGCTGCGCTCGGCCGCCTCGTCGTCGGTCTTCTCGGCGCTCAGCCGCAGCACGAGGTCGTCGAGGTGGGCCAGCAGTTCGTCGGGGGGCAGCTCCATGTCGGCGAGGGTCTGCACCGCGGTGCGCAGCCGGCCCATGGCCGCCGCGGCGGTGATGCCGTGCCCCACGACGTCGCCGACGACGAGACCCACCCGGGCCCCGGACAGCGGGAGCACGTCGAACCAGTCGCCGCCCACCCCGCCCGTCGGGTCCGCCGGCAGATACGCGGAGGCCACCTCCAGCGCCGTCCCGCCCGTGATGGCCTGGGGCAGCAGGCTGCGCTGGAGGGTGACGGCCGCCGTGTGCTCGCGGGTGTAGCGGCGGGCGTTGTCGACGCACAGCGCCGCCCGCGCCACCACCTCCCGGGCCAGCAGGACGTCGTCGGGCTGGAACGGAACGGGATTGAGCGACCGAACGAAAGTGGTCAGGCCCAGGACGGTGTTGCGGGCCCGCATCGGTACGCAGATGAGGGAGTGCAGGCCGAACTCCCGGATCCGCTCTGCCCGTTCGGGCTGTTCGGCGACCCACAGCTCGTCGGACGGGTCGAGCACGGGGGTGAGGATCGGCTCGCCGTCGATGAGCAGGTGCACGTCGTGCGACGGTGGGAGGAAGTCCACCCGGTCCCCGATCCGGGCCACGGCCTCCGGGCACCCCTCCCGCACCGAACTCATCCCGGCGCGGCGCATCTCCGGCCTGGCCCCAGCCGGTCCCGCATCCGTCAGCCACGCACCGTGCCCTTCGGTACTGAGAACGGGCTCCAGGAGGTCTACGACGACGAAGTCCGCGAACCGCGGAACGGCGAAGTCGGCGAGTTCCTGGGCCGTGACCATCACGTCCAGGGTGGTGCCGACGCAGGCCCCGGCCTCGTTGACCAGCGACAGGAGCCGGCGGGCGGTCCAGCGCTCGGTGACGTCCTGGACCATGTAGCAGACCCCGGAGACGGAGTCGTCGGCATCCACCAGGGGGAAGAAGGACGTGGAGTAGGCGTGCTGGCGGTGCGGATCGGCCCAGCTCCACCCCAGGTACTCGTAGTCGAGGACCGGCTCTCCGGTGTCGAGGACCTTGCGCATCAGTCCCTCGATGGTGGCCGCCTGCAGCCCGGGCAGCAGCTCGCTCAGCCGGCGCCCCAGCCGCTGTTCGCGGGGCACTCCGCCGAAGCGTTCGAGGGTGTCGTTCAGCCACACGTAGCGCAGCTCGAGGTCCATCACCGCCATGCCGACCGGGGAGCGGGTCAGGAACCCGTCGAGCACGGACTGGCCGACCGTCCACTGCCGGCGCTGTTCCCGCGCCGACAGCAGGAAGCACTCGTCACCGCCCATCCGGAACGACGCGGAGACCCGCAGGTCGACGTCGAGGGTGCGGCCGTCGCGGCGTCGTACGGGGATCCGGCCGTTCCACCCCATTCCGGCGCGGCACCGCTCCGCCACGCCGACCACCCGCGCCGGGTCCCCGGGCAGCGCCACCAGCAGCGCGGCGGAGCCGCCGACGACCTCGGACGCCGGCCAGCCGAGCAGTGTCTCGGCGCCGCGCGTCCAGCCGGCCACCACGCCCTTCGCGGTCACGATCGCCGCCGCGTCCGTGGACGCGTCGAGGAGATCGCGCGGACCCGCGGGCATGGGCCCGTCGGGCTCTTCTCGCGCAGGATCCATGGGTGCCATCCGGGTCGGTGCTGTACACGACCATGTTCCTGCTTGACCGGCCGATGCGCACGGGACCGGCGGCATCCGCGGCCGTGACTCGCAGCGCTTCCGCCCTCCCCGGACCGGAGGGACCATGGAAGTACCGCTGGTCGGAACCCGGTGTGCGGCGGCGTCGGCCGGGTAACCGGATCCCGCGGAACGGTGGAGGTGGTTCCGGGATGACAGCCGAATCCTCCCAGACGGAAGGTGACGCGTCCTCGCGGCCCGAAGGTCCCGAGTCCTCGCGGCCCGAAGGTGCCCGATCCGTCCTGCCCGACGGTGCCGAGACCTTCCGGTCCGAGGGCGGCGAGTCCTTCCCGTCCGAAGGTGATGTGCAGGCCGTCCAGGCGTCCCCGCCGACCGGGCTGCTGGATGTCCTGAGCGTGGCCGCGATGGTCGTCGACGCCGACGGGCGCATCGTGTTCTGGACGCCGCAGGCCGAGGAGCTGTTCGGGTACAGCGCGCCGGAGGCGCTCGGCAAGTACGCGGCCCGGCTGTTCATCCACCCCGAGCACCTGAAGGCGGTGGTCAGGCTGTTCACGGAGGTGCTGGAGACCGGCCGCAGCTGGGCCGGCGCCTTCCCCATCCGGCACAAGGACGGCAGCACCCGGGTGATGGAGTTCCGCAACATGCGCCTCCAGGACGATCTCGGGGACGTCTACGCCCTGGGCATCGCGGCCGACCACTCCCTGCTCCAGCGCGTCGAGACCGACCTGGCCCTGTGCGAGCGGCTGATCAACCAGTCGCCGATCGGTCTGGCGCTCCTCGACCCCGATCTGCGGTATCTGCTGGTCAACCCGGCGCTGGCGCGCATCGACGGCATCCCGGCCGAGGACCACGTGGGCCGTGGCCTCAGGGAGACCCTGCCCCTTCCGGACGTCGACACCATCGAGTCCGCACTGCGTCAGGTGCTGACCACCGGCACTCCGCTGCTCGACCAGTACCACGTGGGCCGACCGCCGGCCGACCCCGAGCACGAGCATGCCTGGTCGCTGTCCTTCTACCGCCTGGAGGACCCCGGCGGGCGGGTCCTGGGCGCCGCCGCCTCGGTCGTCGACGTCACCGAACGCCACCGCGCGGCCTCCGAGGCCGACCGGGCCCGGCGCCGCCTCGCCCTGATCGCCGACGCCTCCGTGCGGGTCGGCACCACACTGGAGGTGGAGGAGACGGCCCGTGAGCTGGCCGAGATCGCGGTGCCCCAGCTCGCCGACGTGGTCGCCGTGGACGTCCTCGACTCCGCCCTGGCCTGCCGCCGCTCACGCAGACCCGACAACGGCCCCGAGCTCTTCCGCGCCCTCGCGCTCAAGGCCGCCCATCCGACCGAGGCACTGCGCGCCGCCGACCCGCCCGGCGGCCTCGCGGCCTACGACGGGGACCGCCTGGTCACACTGTGCGTCCACACCGGGCGGCCGGTCCTGGTGCGGCACGTCGGCGACCACGATCTGCCGCGCATCGCCCGGGACGCCGAGGCCGGCTCGCTGCTGGCCCGGGCCGGCGTCCACTCGTATCTCGCCGTGCCGCTGATCGCCCACGGCGAGATCCTCGGCGCCCTCGACCTCAAGCGCACCCGCAACCCGCTCCCGTTCGACCAGGACGACGTCGTCCTCGCGAGCGAGCTGGCCGGCCGCGCGGCCGTGGCCATCGACAACGCCCGCTGGTTCCAGAGCGTGCGCAACACCTCCCTCACCCTGCAGCGCAGCCTGCTGCCCGACCACCCGCCCAGCCACGCCGGCCTCGAACTCGCCTCCCGCTACCAGCCCGCCCAGGCCACCAGCGAGGTCGGCGGCGACTGGTACGACGTCATCCCGCTCGACGACGACAAGACCGCCCTGGTCGTCGGGGACGTCATGGGCAACGGCATCGACGCGGCCGCCACCATGGGCCGGCTGCGCACCGCCACCTGCGCCTACGCGGACCTCGACCTCGAACCCGGCGATGTGCTCCAGCACCTCGACAAGATCACCTGCGACCTGGAGCACTACATCGTCACCTGCCTCTACGCGGTGTACGACCCGCGCACCAGGCTGTGCCGCATCGCCAACGCGGGCCACATGCCGCCCGCACTGTCCGGCCCGGACCGCGCCCCCGAACTGCTCGACCTGCCGCCCGGTGCCCCGCTCGGCGTCGGCGGCATCCCCTTCGAGACCATCACGACCCGCCTCGACCCCGGTGACCTGCTGGTCCTCTACACCGACGGTCTCGTCGAGACCCGCCACCACCCCATCGACGACCGTCTGAACGTCCTGCTCGGTTTCCTCGACGAGCCCCACCGCCCTCTGGAGGAAACCTGCGACCTCCTGCTCTACGGCCTGCGCCATCCCGACGACCACGACGACGTCGCCCTTCTGGTCGCCCGGGCCTTGTAGGGAACCAGGGTGACGGGAGAGGCGTTTTCGTTCATGAGTTCGCGAGCGAGGCAGGTGGACCTGTCCGCCGTTGAAAGGACCAAGGGGGACACGATGAGTGAAAAGGCCCGCAAGTTGTTCGAGGCTCTCGACCTCGACCACAGCGGGACCCTGACGCGCGACGAGGTGATCATCGCCCTGCGGACGAAGGGCCCGACGCTCGCCGCGGACGGGGATCTGCCGTTCTGGGCCCTGGGAGACGCCGACTCCTCCTCCGCCCTGTTCGACGCCGCCGATTTGAACGGGGACGCGGTGGTGACGCTGGAGGAGTTCGCGGCCGTGGTGGACCGGCGCTTCGGCTGGCACTGACGCCGGGAAGCTCCGCTCCGCGTTCTGCGCCCGTTCAGCCTTCGGCCGGGGCGA
This sequence comes from Streptomyces sp. NPDC047043, assembly GCF_040644055.1. Lineage (NCBI taxonomy): Bacteria > Bacillati > Actinomycetota > Actinomycetes > Kitasatosporales > Streptomycetaceae > Streptomyces > Streptomyces sp. NPDC047043. The sequence continues at coordinate 131,520 of NZ_JBEYVO010000020.1, read as the reverse complement.
GCACCACGAAGTCCGCGTTCGACGGGTCGAGACAGACGGCCAGCCTGCCCACCCCCTCCATGTCCGCCGGACCCATCTGCACACTGCCGCCGTTCTCGGTGACGCTGGCGACCGCTGCGTCACAGTCGGTGACCGCGAAGACCGGGTGCCAGTACGACCGTCCGTTCGCAAGGGAGAGGTCCTCGGGGGCGACCTGCATGAGGCCGCCGTGCATACGGTCCTCGGGGAGTTCGGCCGGAGTGATGAGGGTGTAGGCTCCCCCGCCGCCGGGCATCGGCATGTCGCCGAACTGCCAGCCGAAGACGCCGCCGTAGAACTCCTTCGCGGCCGCGGCATCGGTGGTGTACAGCTCGGTCCAGGACAGCGAGCCGGGCTGGTCCGCCAGCTCGAAACCGGTGATCTTCCCGGGCCGCCAGACGGCGAACTGGCCCCCCTGCGGGTCGCTGTACTGCGCCATCTGGCCGTCGTCGCCGAAGTCCCTCGGCGCCACCCGTACCGTGCCGCCCGCGCGCTCCACGGCCTGTGTCGTGGCGCCGGCGTCGTCGACGCAGAAGTAGATCATCCAGGCGGACCGGGCACCCTCCTCGGTGAGCTTGCCCAGCCCGGCGACGATCTTGCCGTCCTTGCGGAACATCCCCCCTTCCATCCCCTCCCCCATGGACTCGAAGTCCCAGCCGAGCACGGCGCCGTAGAAGGCCGCGGCCGCCTGGACGTCGGGAGCGCCGAGGTCGAGCCAACAGGGAGAACCAGGAGCGAAGTCGGTAGTGATCACGGGTGGGCCCCCTTTCACGAATCCCGTACGACTTCAGCCTGCCACCGGCCACTGACAGGCGCGCGTCGGCGCTGCGCGGCTACGCGTAGTAGGAGGCGTAGAAGGAAGCCTGCCGGGCGACGGAGAAGTCGTCGAAGTCGCCGGCTGCTTCGCAGGCGACCAGACGTCGGAGCGCGGCCTTGCCGGTCTCCGACGGGTCGGACGCCATATGGGCCTTGGTGGCGGCAAGCCCGCCTCCGCACAGCAGCTGGATGTCGATCGAGGCATCGGCATCCATGCCGGCCGACTTCGCCTGCCAGATGAGCGGGACGTCGTCGAGGACGGCGGCGTTGAAGAGCTGGACGCAGCACAGCTTCATCAGCTCGGTGTCGCCTCGGCCCTGGGCCTCCCGCTCGAACTCGGTCTGTTGCCGAAGCAGTTGGCGCACTTCGTCGAGCCCCTGGGGGTCAGGGTGCAACCCGTGCCGGCGCAGCCACTCGTCCTCGTCCACCGCTGATCCCGCCCCCGTCCGATGCCGTCGCCCCACGGTAAGGCCTCCAACATCGCACGGATCTCCGGCTGTTGGAGGCCAGGACTGCAATGCGTTCGGCCTGTCGGACATCGTTCGAAACCTCTTGACGCTGCACCACGCCCCGATTGACACTCTCGCAACACGACGTCACACAGCCGCAACGACCGGGCGCCCTTGGCCAAGGCGCCCGTTGTCGGCTCGCTCTCCCTTGCTGTGCCCCGTTGCCTTGCCCTGTCCCCCGTCAGCCATGCCTCCGCAGGGATCCCCACATGACGTACCTCGCACGTCCGCGCACCCGCGCGAGACGCCGGGCGGGCCGCCTCGCCGCCCTGACCTCCGTGTCGCTGTTCCTCGGCCTCGCCGCACCCGTACTGCCCGCGCAGGCGGCCGGCGCCGCGGACGTCACCGACGGACTGGCCCTCTGGTACAAGCTCGACGCGGCCTCCGGCAGCACCGTCACCGACGCCTCCGGCAACGGCCGCGACGCCACGGTGAGCGGCACCGCCGACTGGTCGGCCGCCGGGCAGGGGCTCGCCTTCAACGGTTCCGACACCTACCTCAACGTGCCGGACAACGTCATGAAGGGCATGGACTCGATCACCGTCTCGGCGGACGTGCTGCTCGACTCCGCCCAGACCACCCCGTACTTCATCTACGGCTTCGGCAACTCCAGCGGCAGCAACGGCAACGGCTACCTCTTCACCACCGGCAACTCCCTGCGCACCTCGATCGCGACCGGCAACTGGTCGACGGAGCAGACCACCAGGCCCGGCGACTCGCACAACCTGACCCGCGGGGTCTGGAAACACCTCACCTACACCCAGACCGGCAACACCGGTGTGCTGTACGAGGACGGCGTCGAGGTCGGCCGCAACACCTCGGTCACCATCACTCCCGGCTCCATCGGCTCGGGCACCACCACCGCCAACTACATAGGCAAGTCGGTCTACTCCGGCGACAAGCTCTTCAAGGGCCGTATCCGCGACTTCCGGATCTACGACCGGGCCCTGAACTCCTCCGAGGTCGAGCAACTCGCCCTGCCCGTCGACACACAGGGCGTCGCCGACGACAAGGCCGCACTCAACCTCGGCGACACCAGCGCGGTCACGGCCGACCTCGACCTGCCCACGACCGGCACGGCGGGCGGCTCTTCGATCAGCTGGGCCAGCGACAACACCGCCGTCGTGTCCGACTCCGGCAAGGTCACCCGCCCCGCCGCCGGCGAACCCGACGCCCATGCCACCCTCACGGCGACCCTGAAGAAGGGCACCGTGACCGACACCAGGACCTTCGACGTCACGGTCCTGCCCGACTTCGACGACCAGACGGCCACCGAGCAGGCCGCCCAGGCCCTGAGCATCCACAACCTCGACGACGTACGCGGCAACCTGACCCTCCCCGCGACCGGCGCCTACAGCACCGACGTCACCTGGTCCTCCGCCCGCCCCGACGTCGTCTCCGCCGACGGCGTCGTCCACCGCCCCGCGCACGGCGACGGCGCCACCACCGTCGAGTTGACCGCCACGGTCACCAAGGGCGAGGCGAGGACCACCCGCACCTTCACCGCGAAGGTCCCCGAACTCCCCGCGACACAAGCCCTCAAGGGCTACATGTTCAGCTACTTCACCGGCGAGGGCACCGCGGACGGCGAACAACTCTACGCCGCGCTCAGCAAGGGCAACGACCCGCTGAAATGGCGGGAGTTGAACGACGGCAAGCCGGTCCTGACCTCCACGCTCGGCGAGAAGGGCCTGCGCGACCCGTTCATCATCCGCTCCCCCGAGGGCGACAAGTTCTACCAGATCGCCACCGACCTCAGGATCTACGGCAACGGCGACTGGGACGCCGCCCAGCGCACCGGCAGCAAGTCCATCATGGTCTGGGAGTCCACCGACCTGGTGCACTGGACCAACCAGCGCCTGGTCAAGATCTCCCCCGACAGCGCGGGCAACACCTGGGCGCCGGAGGCGTTCTACGACGCGAAGCTCGGCGAGTACGTCGTCTTCTGGGCCTCGAAGCTGTACGACAACGCCGACCACTCCGGCGACACGTACAACCGCATGATGTACGCGACCACCCGCGACTTCTACACCTTCAGCGAGCCCAAGGTCTGGATCGACCGCGGCTACTCGGTCATCGACTCCACGATGATCCAGAACAACGGCACCTACTACCGGCTGTCGAAGGACGAACGGAACAACACCTCCTCCACGCCCAACAGCAAGTTCATCTTCGAGGAGAAGAGCGACTCGATCCTCAACCCGTCCTGGACCGCGGTCGCGGAGGGCATCGGCAAGGGCGCGATGAGTGCCGCCGAGGGGCCGTTGGTGTTCAAGTCGAACACCGAGGAGAAGTGGTACGCCTTCCTCGACGAGTTCGGCGGCCGCGGCTACATCCCGTTCGAGACGACCGACCTCGACTCCGGCAACTGGACCCCGGTCACCGACTACGACCTCCCGTCCAAGCCGCGCCACGGCACCGTCCTGCCGGTCACCCAGGCCGAGTACGACCGGCTGCTGCGCGCCTACCAGCCCGACCAGCTGGTGGAGAGCGTCCAGGACGTGACGGTGAAGACCAAGACCGGTCAGGCGCCGGTCCTGCCCGCCACCGTGATCGCCACGTACGCCGACGGCGTCAAGCGTCCGGTCTCCGTCAGCTGGGACGACGTACCGGAGTCCAAGTACGCGCAGCCCGGCACCTTCACGGTGACCGGCAGCCTGCCGGACGGCGCCGCGATCCCGGTGCAGGCCGAGGTCACCGTGTCGGAGGAGGGAGCCGACGTCCCGGCCGACCTGCTGCTGGACTACGCCTTCGACGAGACGTCCGGCAACATCGCGGTCGACTCCAGCGGCCACGGCTACCACGGCACCTATGTTCGTACGCCCGACTTCGGCACCGGCGTGCACGACGGCTCCTTCAAGATGTCCGGCGACTCCGCCACCTCCCCCTACGTCAAGATCCCCAACGGCGTGCTGAAGAACGCCGACAGCGTGACCGTGTCGACGTACGCGAAGTGGAAGGGCGGCGACAGCTTCCAGTGGCTGTTCGGGCTCGGGCCCGACAGCAACAAGTACCTGTTCGCCACACCCTCCAACGGCGGCTCCAGCCTCTACTCGGCGATCACGAAGGCGAGTTGGTCGGCGGAGTCGAAGCTCACGGCCGGCTCGCAGCTCACGCCCGGCGAGTGGCGGCACGTCACCGTCACCCTCGACGGCTCGACCGGCACGATGGTCCTCTACGTCGACGGCATCGAAGCGGCCCGCACGACGACCACCATCAAACCGTCCGAGCTGTACGACGCGAACAAGGACTACAGCGGCTACATCGGCCGCTCCCTGTACTCGGCAGACCCGTACTTCGGCGGCGAGGTCGACGACTTCCGCATCTACGACCGGGCCCTGTCGGCCGCGGAGGTCATGGAGCTCAGCGGCAACACCGCGGGCATCGCGAAGGCCACGGAGTCCGGGCTGAAGGTGGACGCGATCGTCGACAACGCCGACAGCAGGATCACGCTGCCGATGAAGGAAGGCACCGATCTCACCGCCCTGGCACCGCAGTTCACCCTCGCGCACGGCGCGGCGATCAGCCCGGCCTCGGGCAGCGTCCAGGACTTCAGCAAGCCGGTGTCGTACGAAGTGACCGGGTCCGACGGCAAGAAGCGCACCTGGACGGTCTCCGCGCTCGTCATGAAGAGCCCGGTCGTGCCGGGGCTCAACGCCGACCCGAACATCGTCCGCTTCGGCGACACCTTCTACCTCTACCCGACCACCGACGGCTTCGACGGATGGAGCGGCACGCAGTTCAAGGCGTACTCCTCCACCGACCTGGTCCACTGGAAGGACCACGGCGTCATCCTCGACCTCGGTCCCGACATCTCGTGGGCGGACAGCAGGGCCTGGGCGCCGACGATCGCCGAGAAGGACGGCAAGTACTACTTCTACTTCTGCGCCGACGCCAACATCGGTGTCGCCGTCTCCGACTCACCGACCGGCCCGTTCAAGGACGCGCTCGGTCAGCCGCTGCTGAAGGCCGGCCAGATGAGCGGCCAGATGATCGACCCGGCGGTGTTCACGGACGACGACGGGCAGTCGTATCTCTACTGGGGCAACGGGCATGCGTATGTGGCCCCTCTGAACGACGACATGACGTCCATCGACACCTCGAAGGTCAAGGACATCACCCCCAGCGGCTACAACGAGGGCTCCTTCGTCATCAAGCGCAAGGGCACCTACTACTTCATGTGGTCGGAGAACGACACCCGCGACGAGAACTACCGCGTCGCGTACGCCACCGGCCCCTCCCCCACCGGTCCCTGGACCAAGCAGGGCGTGATCCTCTCGAAGGACCTCTCCCTCGGCATCAAGGGCACCGGCCACCACAGCGTCGTCCACGTCCCGAACACCGACGACTGGTACATCGCCTACCACCGCTTCGCCATCCCCGGCGGTGACGGCACGCACCGCGAAACCACCATCGACAAGCTGGAGTTCGACTCCGACGGCCTGATCAAGAAGGTCGCGCCCACGCTGACGAGCATCGACCCGGTGACCGTCGTGCACGCCGGTGAGGACGCCAGCGGGACGGAAGGCGACGCGATCGCGCTGAACGGCACCATCTCCGGTGCGGGCAGCCCGAGTTGGACGGTCGAGGAGGGAGCGCCCTGCACCGTCGCCGACCCCGGTGCGGCGAAGACCACGATCACCTGCACCGACGACGGCACCTTCACGGTCACCCTGACCGGCGGCCTCAGCAGCGACACGACAACCGTCACGGTGGCCAACGCGGCGCCGTCCATCACCTCCGCCGAGGGGCCGCGGTCCGCCGTATCGGTCGGCCAACGCACGGTCGTCACAGCCGAGTTCACCGACCCGGGTGCGCACGACACCCACACCTGCGCGGTCGACTGGAAGGACGGCAGCAACCCACAGCCCGGCACGGTCACCGCCGCCGGCTGCCGGGCCGCACACACCTACGCCAAGGCCGGCATCCGCCACCCGGTGATCACGATCACCGACGACGACGGCGCCACGGACAGCACGACGCTCCCCGAACTGATCGCCTACGACCGCTCCGCCGGACCGGCGTTCGGCACCGGTGTCTTCATCTCCCCCGCCGGCGCCTTTCCCGCCAAGCCGGACCTGACGGGCAAGGCCGCCTTCCTCGTCACGGCGTTCTACCCGAAGGCAGCCACCGCCCCCACCGGCCAGGCCTCCCTCGAACTCGGCCCGGCCAGGCTGCAGTTCCGCTCCACCGGCTCCGACTGGCTCGTGGTCACCGGCTCCCAGGCCGTGTATCAGGGCTCCGGCACGGTCAACGGCACCGGCGGCTACGCCTTCCGCGTCACCGCCACCGAAACTCCGGACACCTTCCGCATCAGGATCTGGAAGAAGTCCGGCGGCGACGTCGTCTACGACAACGCCACCAGCCCGAGGCTCCTGGGCATCGTCACCATCGGCAACCGCACCCGGTGAGCCGAACCGGTTGAACTCCTACCCCCACAGGAGGACCCCCCACATGAGTTCACGAAAGACAGTGGCCGCCGCCGCGCTGGCGGCCGCCCTGCTGGCGGGTCCGGGCATCGCCCAGGCCGCCCCGCAGACGGTCCCGGCGCCGCAGGAGCAGGTGGCGGCGGCCACCATCACCTGGACCCTGGAGCGGGCGAGCCACCCGACCCAGGACCAGCAGTCGGCGTACGACCTGATCACCAAGGCGATGAACGCCGCGGTCGCCCGCTACAACAACCTCAGCGACCTCGGCAAGAGCATCACCGTCCGCTACGACCCCGGCGTGGGCACCGCCGACGGCAGCAACAACGGCACCATCCGCTTCGGCAGCAACCGCAGCTACATGACCGAGCGGACCGCCCTGCACGAGATGGCCCACACCATCGGCGTGGGCACCAACGCCAGCTGGAACACCCTGGCCGGCGGGGGGACTTGGCGCGGCGCGCAGGCCACCGCGCTGGTCAAGCAGTTCGACGGCTCGGGCGCCACGCTGTCCACCGGCGGCGGCCACTTCTGGCCCTACGGCCTGAACTACGAGAACGAGTTCTCCAACACGGCGGCCGACCGCCACGTCCAGATCGTCGCCGCGATGGTCCGCGACGGTCTGTAGCTGCAAGGCCGGTACGTCGGCGGGCGCATCCGGGGCCAGGTGCTCCGGGTGCGCCCGTGGTGTTCGCCCCCTTCTCACGCCGACGGATCGCCGGGCAGTACGAGGCGGAAGGTGCAGCCTTCGCCGGGTGCGATGTCGAGTTCGAGGTGGCCGCCGCGGGCCCGCGAGCGGGAGGGGTCGACGCGGAAGAACCGCTCGAAGACATGGGCGGCATCGTGCGCGGTCAACCCCGGCCCTTCGTCGGCCACCCACCACGCTCGCCGCGACGCCCTCTGGCAGGGATGGTGAGGCGCTCGTACGTCCTGGTCGCTCGGTTCTTCCGGTGAGGCGGAGCCAGGAACCGTCTGTGGGGCCTGCGTGCAGGGTCTGGGTGCTCCGCTTGAACGCAGGCGTGAGCCAGGGGTCGTCAGCAGTACCGGAGTTGGGAAGATGGTTCGGGAAGTCACTGCTCGCGATCGACAGTGCGATGCGGTGGCCCGGCCGCATCCGGTAACCGGTGTCCGAGATGGACCTGCGCCGGGGCTCCGGCTCGGCGGTGGCGCTACCGCGAACGATCATGCGTGCGCTCCCGTCGGGGGCCACGTCGAGGAGCCGTACGTGCCGCAGCGGCCGCTCAGAGGTGGCCGTCCAGGAACTTCCGTACCTCGGCGGTGGTCATCGGCCCCGTTCCGTGCGCCGCCACCTCTCCCTTCTTGAGCAGGACGTAGGACGGGGCTCCGGTGATCCCGTATCGCTCGGTTGCGGCCGGACAACGCGTGATGTCGGCGCGGACGGCCGTCAGGCGGCCCGCGTAGTCGTCGGCGATGCCACCCACGACGAGGTCCATCACCCGGCAGGGCTCGATTGCCTTGGGCCATGTCCCGGTGAAGTATGCGAGGACCGGAACTGCGCTCATCCCGAGGATGAAATTGAACTCCGCGTCCTCACGGGGTCGGTGAACCCGCTTCGTCATGGAAGCTCCTGACCTCACGTTCCGTCATTCCATCCCCATCATCCCTCGCGCGGTGTGCCAGGCCGGCCCGGTCGGTCCGGTTGACCTGTCGGAAGGAAGGCGCGGGGCCGTCGCAGCGCCGCCGCCTCGTCCCGTCTGCCCTGGCACGCCCGGGTCTCAGCTGGCTCATACCGCTCTTCCCGGGCCGCATGAGCCAGCTGATGGCACCGAGAACGAGGCACGGTTCCCGGGCCGCTCGCGGACGCGGTCGTGGACGGTCGAAGTACGCGTCAGCCGGCCCGGAGACCGACCGCCAGCGTCAGTTCGAGGACCCGGTGTGGCGATGCGAGATCGGGAAACAGCTCCCGCAGTTGCGACATCCGGTACCGGACTGTCTGGGGATGGACGAACAACGCCGCCGCCACCTCGTCCCGTCTGCCCTGGTGCAGCAGCCACGCCCGCAACGTCTCCTCCAGCCGCCGTGCGGTCGCGACAGGCAAGGTCCGCAACGGTGCGAGGGCTCGGGCACGCAGGTCTGCGAACGCGTCCACGTCGGCGCTCAGCACCAGCTCGGGCAGGTGGTCCTCGGTGTCGCGAATATCAGAGGAGAGGGAGCGCGCCCGTACGGCTCGTGCGTACGAGGCGGACGCACGAGCCCATGGCCGGGCCGGGCCGACCACGGCGGTGCGGTCGGTCAGCTGCCGCAGGAGATGTGATCGGTCGGCATCGGGGACGAGCAGCACACCGGTGGCGTCCGGCAGATCGTCGAGGACGAGGGTGCTCGGGTCGAGCGTGCGATAGGCAGGCCGGGCCTGGGCGGTGGGCAGCAGGACCGCGGTCAGCGAAACCGGAGGCTGCCACCCGGCCCGTTGAGCGGAGGCCAGCAGCACGTCGGGGCTCGCGCCGGCGAGGAGGTCGCGGGCCAGGTGTTCCAGGTGGCGCTCGTGGGCCCTGCCCCGGGCGGCCAGTTCGTCGGCGTGGCCCGCGGCGCTCGCGGCCGAGAGCTCGTCGATGTAGGCGAAGGTCAGCTCGGCGAACTTGGCGACCTCGGCGGCGGGCAGACCTGCGGGTACGGCACCCGCTGCCAGGCATCGCCACGCCACGCGGGCACCGACGCGGTAGGCGCTGAGCAGGGCGTCCATCGAGCGGCCGTCGCGCACCTCGCCGCGGCCCAGCTCGTAGGCTGCGTCACCGGCGTCGCCGCCCGTGGCGTTCCCGCTCGCGAGGTCCAGGTAGTGCCCCAGCGCGGTGCGGACGGCTCGGCGGATGGTGGCGCCCATATGGCCCGACAGCGCGTTGGCGTAGGGAGGGACCTCGTCGATGATCGCCTGGACGACCTCGTCGGCGGTGGTCTTCAGCGCGGCCCGAAGTGCGGTGACCGTTGTCTCGTCCAGGGCCAGTTCGCTGACCCTCCGGATTGCATGGCTCACGTTTTTATTCCCTGCGAACAATTCCACCGACCAGATTCACGTCCTGCGGTCAGGACTTTACGCCTCAAGGCGCAGCAAGCTGGAGCCATGACGAGTACAGCCCTCCGCAGCAGGGCGTGGAAGCTGCTGGAGATGGTCACGACGCCGCTGCTGCCGTCGGACTACCTCGACCTGGTCAGCCCGCTGCGTGCGGGCGCCGACCTGCGTGGGCGCATCGAGGCCGTGCACCCCGAGACGGGTGACGCCGCGACCATCGTGATCAGGCCGGGACGGGGCTGGCGCGGCCACACGGCCGGTCAGTACGTGCGGATCGGCGTCGACGTCGACGGGGTGCGCCTGTGGCGTGCGTACTCGCTCACTTCACCGACAAAGCGCCAGGACGGCCGCGTCACGATCACCGTGAAGGCGATCCCGGACGGCAAGGTCAGCAACCACCTGGTCCGCAGGGCGACACCGGGCACGCTGATCCAGCTCGACCAGGCGACCGGTGACTTCGTGCTGCCGCAGGCCAAGCCCGCCAAGGTGCTCTACCTGACGGCCGGCAGCGGCATCACGCCGGTGATGGGCATGCTGCGCGACACCGAGTTCGACGACGTCGTCATGGTCCACTGCGCGCCACAGCCGCAGGACGTGATCTTCCGCAACGAACTGCACGAGCTGGTCGCGGACAAGAAGCTGCGGCTCATCGAGGTGCACACCGACACGGACGGCATGCTCGACATCGCCCGTCTCGACGAACTCGTGCCCGACTGGGCCGAGCGCGAGACCTGGGCCTGCGGGCCCGCGGGCCTGCTCGACGCCGCCGAGAAGCACTGGAGCGAGCACGGCGTCCCAGAGCGCCTGCACACGGAACGCTTCCGCCCCAGCGTCGTCGCCACCGGCGACGGCGGCGAGGTCACGTTCAGCGCCACCGGCAAGACCGTCGACGCGGACGGCGCCACGCCGTTGCTGGACGTCGGCGAGGAGGCCGGCGTGCTCATGCCCTCCGGGTGCCGCATGGGCATCTGCTTCGGCTGCGTCACGCCGCTCAAGTCCGGCGCCGTACGCGACCTGCGCACCGGCGAGGTCACCGAGGCAGAGCCGGGCGTCCTCATCCAGACCTGCGTGTCCGCCGCGGCGGGCCCCTGCGACATCGAACGGTAGGAGCACCTTGACCGCCATCGACCCCACCGCCCACCTGACCGCGGAGCAGATCGAGGAGCTCGGCCGCGAGCTGGACGCGATCCGCGACGAGGTCATCGCCGGCCGCGGCGAGAAGGACGCCGCCTACATCCGTAAGGTCATCTCGGCGCAGCGCACGCTCGAGCTGGTCAGCAGGGGCGTGCTGCTGTTCTCGATCTTCCCGCCCGCGTGGCTGCTCGGCACCGCCGGTCTGTCCGTGGCGAAGATCATGGACAACATGGAGATCGGCCACAACGTCCTGCACGGCCAGTGGGACTGGATGCGAGACCCGAAGATCCACTCGACCACCTGGGAGTGGGACCACGTCTCGCCGTCCGACCAGTGGAAGCACTCGCACAACGAGCTCCACCACACGTACACCAACGTGATCGGCAAGGACAACGACCTCGGCTACGGCATCATGCGCGTCGACGAGGACCAGAAGTGGCACCCGTTCCACCTCGGCCAGCCGCTGTGGAACTTCATCAACGCCTGCTTCTTCGAGTACGGCATCGCCGCGTACGACCTGGAGCTGGGCAAGAACCTGAACAAGCGCCGCCGCAAGAACCCGGAGTTCCGCGCGCGGGCCAGGGCCGTGGGCCGCAAGATCCGCAAGCAGGTGCTCAAGGACTACGTGATCCACCCGCTGCTGTCGGGCCCGTCGTTCCTCACCACGCTCGGCGCCACGTTCACCGCGAACCTGGTCCGCAACATCTGGTCCCACTCGGTGATCATGTGCGGGCACTTCCCCGAGGGCGTGCAGGTCTTCGAGCGCCGGTCGATCAAGGGCGAGACGCGCGGCCAGTGGTACCTGCGCCAGATGATGGGCTCGGCGAACATCAGCGGCAGCAGGGCCATGCACTTCATGACCGGCAACCTGTCGCACCAGATCGAGCACCACCTGTTCCCGGACCTGCCGAGCAACCGGTACGCCGAGGTCGCGGTGAAGGTGCGCGCGCTGTTCGAGAAGTACGAGCTGGAGTACGTCACCGGGCCGCTGCCCAAGCAGGTGTTCTCCGCGTGGCGCAAGGTCTTCCGGCTCTCGCTGCCGAACAAGAAGAAGCCCGAGGTCACGACGCCGGAGCGCGAGCAGGAGCTCGTCGCGGCCTGATTCCCGGTATTGGTTCAGATCTTTCGGCGGTACCGGCGGCACCGCCGGGTTCGGTGAGATCCGTTGCGGACAGTGGGCGGCCGCGACATCAGACCGTACGACACGGGATCCGGCAGCCCCGTGTCCGGCTGCGCCGTCATTTCGGTCGGCGTTCGCGGGCATCCGCGCTCCCGACCGGAGTGTCGTCGTCCGCGGCAGCGAGGTGGGCAAGCGTTCGGCCACCTTCACCCGGCGGGAGGGCGGCGAAGCCGTCGAGCAGCTCTGGTTCCTCGCGACCTGAACGGCACGTGCCCGGAGTGGTTGACCCGTGGCCGCGCGGACCGATGACAGCCACGAAGGCCGGGGAAGAAAGCAGGGAACTGACGAAGCGTCAGACAAGGGCCCTCCGCAGCGCCGTGGAGCGCGAGGGCTTGTCGCACGTCCTCGCGTCTGATTGGGTACGGCGCGCCGGATACGCGAGGGGCGCGTCAGGCGGGAGGGACCAGAAGGCGTGCAGCCTACGGCGCAGCAGGACATCCGCGGGCCGCTTCCGGAACGGCTCGCACGGGCGATACGCGAGACGGCGGGTGACATCGCCACGCTGTTGAAGAGCGCGTCCGACACGACGCTTCCCGTACCGGATTCGCAGTGGACGCTCGGTGAGGCGGCCGCCCATCTGGCCCTGGCCAACGAGCTGATGGCCGACCTCGCAGCCGGGCGCGAACGCCCCTACGGAGACGGCACGCCGCAGAGTCTGGCCGCGGCCAACGCCCAGTCCCTCGACGCCTTCGGGGAGCGCGGGGCGCAGCCCCTGGCGTCGATGATCACGGAGCAGGCCGATGTGTTCCTCGACGCCGTCGGCCGGGCCGCGAGCGACGAGAGCACCGCCGGCTCGGCCCTGGTCACGCCTCTGGGCCCCATGGACCGGCACGTGCTGGCGTCCTACCTGCTGACGCACATGCTGGGCCACGGCTACGACCTCGCTCGCGCGCTGCACCGCCCGCACATGATCGACCGCGAGCGGGTCGGGCTGTGCATGCCGTTCATGCTCGCCGTGATGCCGCGCGTCGTCGACGCGGCCGCCACCGCCGGTCTGGCCGCCCGCTATGCAATCCGTCTGCGGGGCGGTGCGGCATTCGGCGTCGGCCTGGGCGACGGCGCCGTGCACGTGAGCCCGACGCCGCTGGAACGTCCGGACTGCACCATCCTGATCGAGCCCGTGACCTTCCTGCTCATCGCGCTGGGCCGTCGCAACCCGTGGGGGGCCATCGGGCGGGGACAAGTGGTCGCCTGGGGACGCAAACCCTGGCTCGCGCCCCGCTTCCCGACGCTGTTCACGGCGCCCTGATCCCCTACCGGGCAACTGCTCGCCCGTACTCGAGGTGCGCTGATAGCGTCCCGGATGGAGACGCGAGCGCGTGTCTTCCCGGACGAGATGTGCGCCGTACCCGGCCCGCCAAGACGACGCACTGCGGGAGGCATCGTGTCCGGTGCGGGCGAGCTCGGGGTCCGGAAGTTCAGCGCGGAGCCACTGGGCGTCGACTGGATTCACGGGTCGCCGTCGGCCAAGCACAACACCGACCCCGATCTTCAGGTGCACTGGTACGACGGGCACACGGTGGTGCTGAGGCAGAACAAGGCCATCAACTACGAGGCTCCGTTCCTGTACCTGTTGTTCGGGGAGCGCCAGGCGGTCCTGATCGACACGGGTGCCACGGCGTCACCGGAGTTCTTTCCGGTCCGCCGGACCGTCGACGACCTTGTCGAGACATGGCTGGCCCGTAACCCCCGTGACTCCTATGGCCTCGTCGTACTCCACACGCACTCGCACGGCGATCACGTCGCGGGCGACGGCCAGTTCCTGGGCCGGCCGGACACGGTCGTGGTGGGTGGCGACCGGGATGCGGCCTGGGCCTGCTTCGGGTTCGCCGACGACCCGGAGGCGGTGCGGCCTCTCGACCTCGGGGGCCGGGTGCTGGAAGCGCTCGCGACTCCGGGCCATGACGCTGCGGCGATCACCTTCTACGACCCGTGGACCGGGTTCCTGCTGACGGGGGACACCGTCTACCGCGGACGGCTGTACATCGAGGACTGGCCGGCCTTCTCACGGACCATCGACCGGCTGATCGCATTCGCCGACCGCCGTCCGGTCACCCACGTCCTGGGCTGCCACATCGAGATGACCCGCGAGCCCGGCGTCGACTACCCGGTCCGCACCACGTACCAGCCGGACGAACCCCCGCTCGAAATGACCCCGGCCCACCTGCACGCCGTGCGCGCGGCCCTGGACGAGATCGGGCCCCGCCCCGCTCGCCGGGCGTTCGCCGACTTCGTCCTCTGGCCCGAAGGGACCAGCGGCTGAAGGCCGACGAGGAGCACGGGTGGCATCGCGCCGATAGGCTGAAAACGCTCGGCAAGGCAGCGTGCACTCAGCCGGAACACCAGCGACCTGAGCACAGGAGGAACCGTGGCCGGTCAGTTTGAGGCGACAGCCGAGATCAACCGCCCCATCGAGGAAGTCTTCGCCTTCCTCTCCGACGGCACCAACGACCCCAAGTTCAGCCCGCGGGTCCAGGCGATCACGAAGGATCCGGAGGGGCCGACGGCCGTGGGCACGGTCTTCACGAGCACGGTCAAGGACGCCGGCATGAAGACGGGCCGGAAGTTCCGGATCACCGAATTCGAGGCTCCCCACCGAATCCGCTGGGCGGAGATCTCGAAGAACATCGTCACGGCGGACGAGGGCGGCTACGACCTGGAGTCCACCGGTCCGGGCACGACCAGGGTGAGGATCTTCAACGTCCTCGAAGGCCACGGCATCGGAAAGCTGCTGGTGGGCTTCGCACTGAGTGCGGCACGCAAGGACGCGCCCGCGTTCGGCCAACGCATCAAGGCGGCGGTGGAGGCGTCCTGAGAGGGGCAGGGGCGGCACTGGCACGAGTGCGGCGGCGCACCACGGCGATCGGCGTGTCGGCGTGGAGCGGGGCCGGTGCGGGCCGTCGGCGCCACCCTGGCGCCCACGCCCCGCACGCGGCATCACGAGCTGTTGATCAGCCCCCGCTCTTACGCCGAAACGTCCGCTGGTTCGCGGCCGGGCCGTGCGTGCCACGGATCTTCGACCCGTCCGTGTGCGCGGCACCCTCCGTCTGCCCGCCGCGCTTGCGCGCGAGGGCCTCACGGAACTTGCGCTTGAGGTCGTACTGGCCCTCCTCGTCGGGCGCCAGAGGAGGGCGCTCGGCGTCAGCCGGCTCCGGACCGTCCTGCGGTGAAGAATCGGCAGTCATGGTGACCTCCTGCGTTCGCACGGTTGAGGACACAGCGTGTCATGCCGAGCACCGGAAGGAACACCATGACCGCCACCGCCGACCAGGCCGGTCGGCCAGGGCACGGCGTCATGTGGGCTACGTCGACGGCGGCACGTCCCCGGACGTGTGGGCGAACAGTTTGCTGACCACCTTCCAGGTCCCCTCGACGCGCGCGAGCTGGAAGTAGTCGATGAAGGAGAGCGAACCCCAGTAGCCCTCCTCGGCCACCACGGCCGTGGCCGCGTCGCCCGTCTGCTGCACCGAGAGGATGCGCGCGCGATGGCTGCCCGTGTCGCCCGGTTCCTTCGCCGCCAGCTCGATGAACTGCGCGACAGGCATGTCGTAGCGGGTACCTGCGACCGAGCCGAACATCCGGGCGTCCGGGTGCGAGGCCTCCTTCAGCTTCGCGGTGTCGCCCTTCGCCTCGCCGTCGAGGAAGAGCTGCACCACCTCGCGCACCTCGTCGTACTCGCGGACTGCGCTCACGTCGGCCTGACTGCCAGGTGCCTGGGCCATGACGCCACCTCGCTGCTCTCCCGATACCGCGTCAACAGCGGTTGAGCCGAGCGGTCTGTCACCAGCGTAACCAGCCTCGAGCTGTCCCGCAGGGCGCCTCTGACCTGCGAGAATCACGAAAGACGTGTCAGCGGCCGGAAAGTGCGCCGGAAATACAGCAGGGGCTGGTCGTCCAGGACGGTGACATCGTGGACGCGGGCGACCAGGATGCTGTGATCGCCGCCGTCGTGGCGGGCATGGGCCACGCAGGCCAGGGTGACCGGGGCGTCCGGCAGGAAGGGAACGCCCCGGTCGTCGGGGGTGAACTCGCCTCCGGCGAACTTGTCGGCGCCACTGGTGGCGAATCTCGTCACCAGGGAGAGATGGCGCGGGGCCACGATCTGGATGGTCCACTCTTCGCTCTCGAGGAAGGCCGGGTGGCACCGGGCGGTCTTGGCGAGGCAGACCAGGACCAGGGGCGGGTCCAGCGACAGCGAGCAGAACGAGCTGGCGGTGAAGCCCCAGGGCCGTCCCCACCGGTCCACCGTCGTCATGATCGTGACGCCCGAGGGGAAGGCCGCCATGGCGTCGCGGAATCGGGGCGAGAGATCTGCGTGTACCACCATGGGGCAGAGCCTGCGCCGGGCCTCTCACGCCTGTCCCAACGCCGTCTCAACCGTCCGTCAACGCGCCCGCGTTGAGCGGACGTTGTGACCGGCGTTACCTCCAGCCGAGAGAGCGGGTTCAGCGTGGACCGCGTCGGTTCACGAACACCCAGCAGGAGGCGGTCAGATGTCGGCGATCACCTACGACGTCAAGAGCAACGGCAAGGTCCAGCCCACCGACAAGGAGCAGGCGGACCTGGCCCGCGCGTTCGAGGACACCCCGCCGGTGTTCCAGTTGCTGTCGCAGCTGAGGACCCGCCGGTTCGGCCGCGGCTTCACCTACGAGACGGGCGAGGAGGAGATCCACCCGGCCACCGGGCTGCCCCAGCTCCTGCCCGAGGGCGAGTTCAAGTACAAGTCCCAGGCCGAGCCGGTGCCGCTGACCGAGGTCCAGGAGGCGCTGGTCCTGTGGGCGGCCGGCGGCCCGAACGGCCAGATCGTCATGGACCTCCCGTGCGGGGTCGACATGGCGACGTTCCTGTGCGTCGCCGGCCGGACGATCCCCGGCCCCTGCAACGACTCGCAGGTGCACTTCTTCCTGGTCAACGACCGCGGCACGTTCTTCTGGAAGCCCACCCGCAAGCGCGAGAAGCCGGTCGAGATCGAGGGCCCGGACGACTACTACAAGATCCTCCAGTGGTACCGCGACGGGCTCATCCAGCTCTCCGACCGGCGCATCGACCTCTCCTGGGGCGTGCCGAACCGGCTGATGGGCGCCTGGCAGTGGAACTTCAACAAGCCCGGCACCACCGTCATCATCCCGGTCGGCGAGATCGCGCTCGAGCAGATCAACCTGCTCCTCACCTTCTACGAGTGGGCCGGCTGGTACATCGTCGACGACGACGGCGAGCCCAACGTCGGCGCGGACTTCCTGCGCGAGCACCCCAACCTCACGCTCCCCTACCCGCACAAGAAGTTCGAGGAGCTGTGCCTGCAGGCGAGCGACTACGTCGTCGGGCACGCCATCGGCAACGCCAAGCTGGCCGCCGAGGCGCTCGGTCTCGGCTACTGGAACTTCTGCGGCTTCGCCGAGGACCTGGTGCTCGGCAGTCTCCCGGAGATCGCGAACGGGCTCGGCTTCAAGTTCAACGAGGTCAACGGCCAGCGCTACTCGATCGGCCGCGAGGACGTCTTCGAGAGCTGGGGCTATCCCGCGCCCTGGTGGAGCAGCATCGACGAACTCGTCGACGCGGTGGTCGCCTACCGCTACGGAAAGAAGGGCGACTTCTTCGGCAAGGGCGGGGCCTCGGGCTCTGAGCTCGACGAACTGCCCTTCAAGCGGGAGCAGTTGGAGAGCTTCCGGGGCAACCCCCGGCTGCGCTACGAGGACTGGACCATCGAGGCGGTCAAGCGCGACGTCCGGCACAACGTCGAGAAGTACGGCCGCTACCCGGTCAACTTCAGCCCCATGCAGTGCAACTTCATGATCCAGCTGCACAACGTGGACGCGGCGTACTACGACAAGTTCTACGTCCCGGGCTACATCACCGACCGCATCCGCAACCAGGACGCGACCTGGCACTGAGCGGCCATCCAGGATCCGACCATCCGGGGAGTGAAGATGACGGTCAAAGTACAGGTACCGCACGGCATGGCCTGGTGCACCGGAGGGCAGCGGGTCGTCGACGGCGAGGGCACGACCGTGGGCGAGCTGTGGGCACGGCTGGCCGACGCTCATCCCGAGCTGATGTGGAGGCTGTCCACCGAAACCGGCGATCCGGGCCGCTGGATCAGGATCGCCCTCGACGGCCGGAAGATCCCGCAGGAGAACGCGAAACAGGCACGTCTGGAGGGAATCACTATCGTCGCCATCACGGTGATGGAGGCAGCCCCCGCGGCCGCGCCCATGGGGAGCAAGAACCCCTTCTGACCGCTGCTCCCCGGCCCATCGGCCGGCACACCGCGCCCCCTATCGCGTGTGCCGGCCGATGACCTCGTCCAACTCCGCGAGCGTGTACGGCTTGTGGAGCAGCTCTACGACACCGGGCGGCACCGGGGCATGCCGCGGCCCGCCCGAGGTCCCCACGACGGGAACCCCCAGGCGGTCCCATCCGCCGCCGGGCACTCCGAGGTGCACGACGGCCAACTCCCCCGCCCGGCCGCGCCCCAGCGCCGTGGCCACGTCCGCGACGGCGAGCACGTGGTGCCCGAGCCTCACCAGCTGGCGTTCCAGCAGCTCACGTAGCCGATCGTCGTCCTCCACGACGAGGATCCGGGCCATCGGGGGCGCTAGTCCCGGCCCTGTGACAGCGCCGGAAGATCGATCGAGAAGCACGAACCGCGGCCCGGGACGCTCCGGATGCCCAGGGCTCCGCCCATTCCGCCGACGAGTTCACGGGTGATCACCAGGCCCAGGCCGTGCGCCCGGTCGCCACGGCGCAGGTTCAGCAACTCCGTGATCTCGTCGGCGGTCAGACCCGGCCCGCAGTCGTGACAGGCGATGGTCACGGTGCCCGCCCGCCTGCTCACCACGACGTTCACTTCGCCCTCCGGCCGACTGCAGGCCACGGCGTTGGTGAGGAGGTTGAGCACCGCCTGCCGCAACCGGAGCGGATCGGCACCGACCAGATCCTGTGCCGTGCGCCGGATCGCCACCAGGCGGACGTCTGCCGCCCGGGCCAGCGGCGAGGCCAGCAGAACCGCCTGTGCCACCGCCGCGCCCACCGACGTCCTGGTCTGCCCCGCACGACCCACGATCGCGTCGTCCAGCAGTCCGGCCATGTGCCGCCCGGCGGTCACCACACCGCGCAGACAGTCGTCCCGCGCCTCGCCCGCCTGCAGCATCTCGGCGAATCCGATGACGGCCTGCAGGGGTGTCCGCAGCTCGTGCGCCAACTCGGCCGTCAGCCGGTACGGGTTCGCCTCGGCGCCGTCGGACGCGAGCAACTCCGCCAGTCTGCGCAGGGCGTCCAGCATGACGTTCGCGTCGTGACGCTGCTGCTCGGACAGTCCGGGCGACACCGCGAACAGTTCCGCGGTGCCGTACAGGACGCCGAACTCATTGGCCATCTCGTGCAGCAACGGCCGTACATCCGCAGTGGATTGCGTCATCGAAGTCATGGAACAAGGACACGGGACGGATCCCGCCATGGCTGTTCCAGATTGAGACAGTTCGCTTCTTCCGGAAACACCACTGCGCCGTATCGTTGACTTGCTCCTCCTGCAACGCGGCCCGCACCGCAAGGTGGTGGTGAGATGGAACGTGCCCACGTCGAGCACGCCCGTGAGCGGTTCCTCAGCGGCGACAGCCCCGGCGCCTCCGTGCGCACGCAGATCCTCGCCTCCTGGCGCCGGTCCCTGACGGCCGGTGTCCCCGCCGAGCGGTTCGACATCCCCTACGAGCCGGATCTCGACTTCGAGGGTTCCCTCGCGACCTGCGCCGCGCCCGTGCTGGAACGGCTGCAGGAGCAGCTGTCGGGGATGGCGGTGGGCGTCGTGCTCACCGACGCGCACGGCCGGCTGCTGGACCGCAGGGTCGGGGAGAGCGATCTGCGGTGCCGGCTCGACCGGATCTCGTTCGCGCCGGGCTTCAGTTACGCCGAGCAGCACGCGGGGACCAACGGGGTCGGGACGACGCTGGAGAGCCGTTCGGCCACCCTCGTGGTCGGCGCCGAGCACTTCACCGATCCCCTGCGGCCGTTCGCCTGCGCGGGCGCTCCGATCCACCACCCGCTGACGGGCAGGCTCGAGGGGATCATCGACATCACCTGCCGTGCCGCGGACGCCACCGAGCTCATGCGGGTGCTGGCGGGGCAGGCCGCCCACGACGTCGAGCGGCTGCTCCTCGAGCGGGTGTGTGCCGGCCCCAGGGCTCTCCTGGCGGAGTTCCAGGCCACCTGCGCACGCTCGGCCAACCCGGTGCTGGCCGTCTCCGGCGAGTTCGTGATGGCGAACTCCGCGGCGATCCGGCTGCCCGCCGCGGACCGGGAGCACATCGAGCACATCGCCGCGGACCTCGCCCGCGGCGCGCGCGGCGAGGGACGACTGCTGCTCAGCATCGGCGAGACCAGGCTCAACTCCGTTCCCGTACGGGCCGGAAGACGAGCGCTCGGCGTGGTGCTGGAGGTGAGCTTCCCCCGGCCGGCGCGGAAGGGCGAGGGCACGGCGGTCGCCACGGAGCGCCCCTTCGCCGGCCTGGCCGGCACCGACCCGATCTGGCTCGGCGTCTGCGGCACGTTGCGCCGGGCAGCAGCCCAGGGGACGTCCACGCTGGTCCTGGGCGAGCCCGGGGTCGGCAAGTACGCCGTCGTGCGCGCCGCCCATCTCGAGCAGCGCCCGCTGCGGCGGTTCATGCTGCTGGACTGCGCGGAGGATCCGGCGACCTCGCGGGAAGCGCTTCGGACGGCGCTGTCCGACTCGGGCGGCACGGTCGTCCTGCGTCACCTGGAATGCGCCGACCCGGCCACCGTGGCCGCGATCCGGGCCGGGCTTGCGGAGGCCTCCGCGGACCTCTGGCTCGTCGGCATGGTCACCGCCACGACGGTGGAGGACTCCGCTCCCGTGTACGACGTACTCGACGTGTTCGACGCGTCGATCACCGTGCCGCCGCTGCGCCACCGCCCCGGAGACCTGGGCACGCTGGCCGAGGCCTTGCTGCGCACGCTCGCACCGGGCCGCCGTGTGCGCTGCTCGACCGAGACGGCCCGGCTGCTCGCCGGCGGGCACTGGCCCGGCAACGTCACCGAACTCCGGTCCGTGCTGCGCGCCGCGCTCAGACGGCGCCCGGTCGGCGACATCGACGCCGGGGACCTGCCGATGAGCTTCGTGTCGGGCACCAGCAGGCGACGGCTGTCCCGGCTGGAGGCCGCCGAACGCGACCTGATCGTCAAAACCCTGTGGGAGACCAAGGGCAACCGGGTCAGGGCCGCTGCCGCGCTCGGGATCAGCCGCGCCACGCTGTATCGGCGGATGAGCGCATTCGGGATCGAGTTCGTCGGTCAGCATCCGTAGTACGGATGCCCGTCACCGGGCCTCTCCGAGCGCCGACACCTGTGTCCGCGACACCTGGCCGTACAAGGTGGTGCGCTGCCGCACCGGTCGGCCGACGGCCGCGGCGATGGCCGCGAAGTCGGCGGGCCTGAGCCCCTGGCCGTGGGTGGCGCCCGCCGCACGGCTGATGTTCTCGTCCATCAGGGTCCCGCCGAGGTCGTTGACACCGGCGGCGAGCAACTGGCGGACGCCGACCGGCCCCAACTTCACCCAGGACGCCTGGATGTTGGGAATGTCGTCGCGGTAGGCGATGCGGGCAACGGCGTGCATCAGCAACGCCTCGCGCCAGGTGGGGCCCCTGCGTGCCGCCCGCTTGAGATAGACGGGTGCGGCCATGTGCACGAACGGCAGTGCCACGAACTCGGTGAACCCGTCGGTCTCGCGCTGCAACGCGCGCGTGCGCAGCAGGTGGCGTACCCAGTGCTCGGGGCGCTCGACCGACCCGAACATGATGGTGACGTTGCTGCGCAGGCCGGTCCGGTGCGCGGTGCGATGCACCTCCAGCCACTCCTCGGTGGTCAGCTTGTCGGGGCACAGCACGGCACGGATGTCGTCGTCGAGGATCTCCGCGGCGGTTCCCGGCAGGGACCTCAGCCCGACCGCCCGGAGCCTGCGCAGATAGTCCTCCAGAGACTCGCCCAGCCGCCGGGCGCCCTCCCGCACCTCGAGCGCGGTGAACCCATGGATGTGCAGGTCCGGCAGCGCTTCGTGGATCGCCCCGGCGACAGTGACGTAGAAGTCGCCGTCGAACTTCGGATGGATCCCGCCCTGCAGGCACACCTCGGTGGCGCCGAGCTCCCAGGCCTCCCCCGCTCGGGCGACCACCTCGTCGATCGTCAGGAGGTACGGCGTGCCGCGCAGGTTCAGCGACAGCGGGCCCTTGGAGAAGCCGCAGAAGCTGCACCTGAAGGTGCACACGTTCGTGTAGTTGATGTTGCGGTTGGCCACGAAGGTGACGTCCTCGCCGACCTGTTCGCGGCGGATCCGGTCGGCGGCCTCCGCCACCGCGGCGACCTCCGGGCCGCGAGCCGCGAACAACGTCAACAGCTCGTCGTATCCGGTCTCCTGGCCCGCCGACACCCCGTCCAGCACCTCACGGACCGCTCCCGAGGCGGCTGCCCGCCCCGGCAGCAGGACCACCGGGTCGGCGCCCGCGCCGGAGTACCAGGCCGTGGAGCGGCGGCCGATCTGGACGACCTCCGCACCGGTGCCGACGTTCCCGGCGGCCTCGTACCGTTCGGGCCAGTGCGCGCCGGGATCGTCGCGGCCCAGTGATTCGGCATCGCAGCGGTCGAGCACCGGGAAGCGCAGCCGTTCGTCGAGCCAGCGGTCGGCGGTGCGGGCGAACTCGGGATGGACCGGCAGCCGCGGGGCCAGGACGTGGCCCGTCAGCTCCGTGGCCGCCCGGAGTATTCGCAGCGCCGGCCAGGGGCGTTCCGGATTCACGTGGTCGGCCGTCACCGGCGACACCCCGCCCCAGTCGTCGATGCCCGCGGCGATCAGCGCGCCGAGCCGCTCGGGGTCGGAAAGGTTCGGCGGTGCCTGGACGTGGACGTCCGCCGGGAGGACGAGCCGCGCCAGCGCGATCGCCCGGACGTGATCTTCGTGCGGGCAGGCCGGGGCGTCGCGCATCGCGGTGTGCGGCTTGGGCAGGAAGTTCTGGACGATGACCTCCTGCACATGGCCGTGCCGGGCGTGCGCGGCGGCGATGGCGCGCAGTGCGGCGATCCGGTCCGGCTCGCTCTCCCCGATGCCGACGAGGATGCCGGTCGTGAACGGGATGCGCTGCCGGCCGGCTTCTTCGAGGGTCTCCAGCCGGCGGGCCGGCGCCTTGTCCGGTGCGCCGCGATGGGCCGGCAGGTCGGAACGCAACGACTCGATCATCATCCCCTGGGAGACCGACACCCGTCGCAGAGCCGCGAGTTCGGCTGCCGCAAGCGCTCCGGCATTGGTGTGCGGCAGCAGCCCCGTGTGTGTGAGGACCAGCTCGCACATCGCCGCGAGGTAGTCCACGGTCGAGGCGTAGCCGTGCTCCGCCAGCCACTCCCGCGCCTGCGGGTAGCGAGCCTCCGGGTTCTCCCCGAGCGTGAACAGCGCCTCGTGGCAGCCGGCTTCGGCTCCCCGGGACGCGATCTGCAGCACCTCCTGCGGCGACAGGTAGGCGGTGGTCAGGGCTCGTGGTGCGGTCGCGTAGGTGCAGTAGCCGCAGCGGTCGCGGCAGAGCCGGGTCAGCGGGACGAACACCTTGGGCGAGTACGTGATACGGCTGCCGAAGGCGTCGTCGCGCAGGCGCCCTGCCGCGGCCACGAGTTCGGCCGTATCGCGTTGCGCGAGGTCGTCCATGGTGTCCTTCCCGCTCCCTCGTGTCGTGATCAGCTCATCCAGGCCGGTCGCTCGGTCAGCAGACGGCGCCCGTTGGCGATGAAGAACGCCCGGATGACATTGCTGCGCCGCAACCGGGCGTTGGGGGAATCGCCGAAGCTCGCGGCGAAGGCCTTGGCCTCGTCGGTGTAGAAGCCGCGTTTGCGGTACTTGCGGGTCTCCTCGTCGAAGATCTCCTCGATCATCGTGTCCGGGTCACGGTCCACGTACGCGGCGAACGACTGCAGCAGGTCCAGCCGTTCGTCGCGCTCCCGGGGGGTGAGGTCGGCGAGTGTGGCGGCGTACCGCCGGACCGATCGGTGCGCGACGAAGTCGGGACTGGGCACCATGCGACCCCTTCGATCAGTCCGGGAGACCGAACATCGCCGCGAGCGCCCGGACTTCCCTGCGCCGGTACGGGAGGGGGGCCTGCTCCTGGATCATTCCGTCCTCGATCAGCTCGGCGACGACTTCCGGGTCGCGCTGCAGGGAGTTGCCCCAGCGGCCGTCGAAGTAGAGCTCCTCGAAGTCGGGTCGGGGCCGCTGCCCGCCCGCCTCGGTGCCCTCGGCCGCGTAGCCGAGTATCTGGATCTGGGCGACCGTGGCCGTGTCGGGGATGCCGAGCAGTTCGGCCATCTGCTGCCGCTTCCCGGTCAGCAGCTGGGTGCCCAGGCCCTCGTCCTGGGCGGCGAGCAGGGCGGCCCCGATGGCCATGCCCGTCTCGATGGCGGACAGCCACTCGGCGAAGCGCCGTTCGCCGGCCATGACGTTGAAGTCCGGTGTCTTCAGGACGATTTCGTCGATGAACTGCTCGCTCCAGCCGTAACTCGACGTCAGCGCACCGGCGTCGATCAGGCCCATCAGGTTGTCGCGCAGGTGCTCCCAGCCGGTCATGTCGATCGTCCAGTAGATGTGGACCGGTGCCTGCGAGGCCTGGGGCTGGTTGTAGAGCGCGTCGACGAGTCCGGCGAAGACGTCCTCGTCGGTCTCGTCGCGGTGCACGACGACCGCCTTGCGGATCTGGCCCGCGTTGCCGTGGCAGGACTGGAGCCGGGCCGCCTCCAGGATCTTCTGGATCTTCTCGCGTTCGACCGGCTGCCAGGGCTTGTAGTAGCGGATCGAGCGGCGCCGGCCGACGGCCTCCTTGAACGTCAGGCCCAGGGACGACGGCAACCCCGCCGCCTTTTCGGGCTGCACTGCTGTCATGGTGCCTCCATCTCATCGGGCCTGCGACGCGGGGCGGCGCAGGAGGTGCTTCTGGATCTTCCCCACGGAGGTGCGGGGGAGCTCCGAGACGATGTGCACGGCATCGGGGACCTTGAACTTCGCCAACTCGCCCCGGCAGTGGGCGATCACCTCGGCGGGGTCGACGTGCGCGTCCGGCCGAGGAACGACGTAGACATGGATGGCCTCGTCGAGCATCGCGTCGGGAACCCCGACCGCGGCCGACTCCAGCACGCCCTCGAACCGGTCGACGACGCGCTCGATCTCACCGCAGGCGACGTTCTCGCCGGAGCGCTTGATCATGTCCTTGGCCCGGTCGACGAAGTAGAGGAACCCGTCGGCATCGGCGCGCACGACATCACCGGTGTCCAGCCAGCCGTCGACGAGCGCGGCGGCGGTCGCCTCCGGATCGTCGAGGTAGCCACTCATCAGCGTCAGCCCGGGCACCCCGCCGACCAGGAGCCGGCCGGGCTGCCCGGGGGTGACGTCGGCTCCGTCGGAATCCACGATCCGCAGTCGCGCACCGGGAAGAGGCCGGCCGATGCTGAGCGGATTCCGCGGCCCGTACAGCGGGTTGACGGTCGGCGGAATCACGGTTTCCGTCATTCCGTAGAGCTGCACGAGCGGCGTCCGGTAACGGCGCTCGAATTCGGCGGCCTGGTCCGGTGACACATTCTGCGCGAACAATGTCGCCCGCAGGGAATGACCGGCGCCGGGCCCAGGAGCATCTCCCCCGGAATTTCCCGCCTTTGCCAGGATCATCCGGATCGGCGCGGCGAAGAGGCTGGCGAGTGTCGCCTCGAGCTGCGCGGCCTGTTCCGACCACCGGCCGGCGCTGAATCGAGGGGTGAGCGCGATGGACGCGCCCGTGACGAGCACCGACATCGAGCAGTAGTACTGCGCATTCCCGTGGAAGAGCGGCAGCACCACGAGGAAGCGGTCGTCGGGGCGCAGCCGTACGTGACCCGCGACCGCGTCACCGACGGCGAGGTAGGCGGCGTGGGTGATCTGCACGCCCTTGGGCCGGCTGGTGGTGCCCGACGTGTAGAGCACGCCGAGCACATCGCCAGGAGCGGGGTTCGGCGGGCCCGAAAAGCGGCGCACACCGCTGGTCCAGTCGGTGGTGACGTCGACGACCTGCGCTGCGCCCGCCTCCCGCACGGTGGCCACGAGGCCCGGTTGGGTCAGCACGGTCCGGCAGCCGGAATGGCGCAGCAGGTAACGCAGTTCCGCCGCCGTGGAGAGCGGGTTGGTCGGCACGATCACCGCGCCGAGGTAGGCGGCGGCGAACCAGATGTCGTAGAACTCCGGGCAGTTGCCGAGGTGCACGCCAAATCGGGTGCCGGCCGAAATTCCCAGCTCCGCCAAGGCGGTGGCGGTCTGCCGGGCGCGCGCGTCCTGTTCGGCCCAACTCGTCGTGTCGACGAGCCCGGGTTCGCGTTCGAAGACGAGAAAGGGAGCGTCCCCACGGATGGACGCCTGGGAGGAGAGGACACCGGAGACGGTGTCGGCGCCACGGGCCGGAGCGATGAATACCACGGATGCAATGCTGCGACCCGTACATCACGGCGGGTTCAACCCTTTCTCAACGCTTCCTCAATGGCCGCCGCTCCGCACGCTTTTGCAATTCAGGGATATTGCCCCGGGTAGCGCCCTGTGCTAGCTGTTTCCCGTGACCCGCATCCTCGTCGTCGATGACGATCCGCGCATACGGTCCCTGGTGCGCCGGCAGTTGAACGACGCCGGGTACGAGGTGGTCGAGGTGACCGACGGGCGTGCCGCGTTGGAGCGGATAGCGGGCGAGGCGCCGGCGCTCGTCGTCCTCGATCTGTCGTTGCCCGAGGTGGGAGGTCTGGACGTGCTGCGGGCGGTGCGCACCGGACGGGCGGGGGCCGCCGAGGACCTGCCCGTCATCATCCTGTCGGGCCGCAACGGCGAGACCGACCGGATCATCGGCCTCGATCTGGGCGCCGACGACTACCTCGTCAAACCGTTCTCCCCGGCCGAACTGGCCGCACGGGTCCGCTCCGTGCTGCGCCGGACGGCGCCGGACCCCGTCGGCCTCATCGTCGTCGGGCCGCTACGGATCGAGCCCGCCACGCACGAGGTACGGGTGGGAGGCGCCGGGGTCGAGCTCACGGCCAAGGAGTTCGACCTGCTCGCGTTCTTCGCGACACACCCGCGCCAGGTGTTCACCCGGCACCAACTGCTGCACCACATCTGGAAGTCGGCCGAATGGCTGGGCGAAGCGACCGTCACCGAGCACGTCCACCGGGTGCGCGGCAAGTTGGAAGCCGCGGGCGGACCACGCATGATCCGTACGATCCGCGGCGTGGGCTACAGCCTGGACGTGCCGGCATGAGCCCCCTGAAGGTCGTCGGCCTGGGCGGCGGCATCGGTGCC
Organism: Streptomyces sp. NPDC047043; assembly: GCF_040644055.1. Classification (NCBI taxonomy): domain Bacteria; kingdom Bacillati; phylum Actinomycetota; class Actinomycetes; order Kitasatosporales; family Streptomycetaceae; genus Streptomyces; species Streptomyces sp. NPDC047043. The sequence goes on along the minus strand of NZ_JBEYVO010000020.1, from coordinate 104,069 downwards.
TCCAGGCTCTGGAAGGCGCTTCTCGCCCTGGGCGGCGACCTCGACCTGACCCTCGCCGTGAACACCGGCGAGGACCTATGGCTCCATGGCCTGCGGGTCTGCCCCGACCTCGACACCGTGCTCTACGCCCTGTCCGGACGGCAGGACGCCGAACGCGGCTGGGGCGTACGGGACGAGACCTGGCGCTGCATGGAAACGCTGGGCGGCATCGCAGGCCCCCAGTGGTTCAACCTCGGCGACCGCGACCTGGCCGTGCACCTGCACCGCACCGGGCGGCTCCGCGAGGGCCACCTCCTCAGCGAGATCACCACGGACCTCGCGCGCGGCTTCGGGATCGGCTGCCGGATCCTTCCGGCGACCGACGCCGAGATCACGACCCGCGTGGTGACGGCCGACGGAAGGGACCTGCACTACCAGGAATTCCTCGTACGCGAGCAGGCAGTTCCCCGGGTCGCGCGCCCGTACCTCCAGGGCCCGGCCCTCGCCCAACCGACCACCGGACTCCTCGCACACCTCGCCGCGGCCGATCTCGTCGTCATCGGTCCGAGCAACCCGGTCGCGAGCCTGGGGCCGATCCTTCACCTCACCGGGGTGCGTGAGGCGCTGACGGCCGCTCGCGACAGGACGGTCGTGGTCACCCCGATCGTCGAGTCGGTACCGATCACGGACTCCGGCGAGAGCACCCGGGCGCGCAGCCGCGCCCGCCTGCTGGCCGCCGCCGGGTTCGCCCCGAACCCCGTCGGCGTCGCGGCCTTCTATGCGGACGTGGCCTCGTCCTTCGTCCTCGACCGGGCGGACGTGGAGCGGCTGCCTGCCGTGGCGAAGCAGGGTCTGCGGGTCATCGCCGCCGACACCCTCCTGCACCAGGGCGCGGATGCCGCTGCCTTGGTCACGGCGCTCCTCTCACCCGTCGGCGTATGAGGCCCGCCCACGTCAGGTGGTCGGCAGCCATACGCGCCATCGTCGAGGGCCCGCGGTTCGCCCATGAGTGGTACGGGATCAGGGCGATCCCCGTGCTTTCGACGGCGGGAGCCTCGGCTCGGTCGACCGGTTGGTACGGCCGGGCGGCGTCGCGCGGGTCAGCCGGTGCGGCGGGCAAATGAGTTGCGGCAGGTTGGCGACGGCCAGCGGCAGGGGCGCCTTCTCACTGTCCGAGATGAGGATCAGCGGCGCGATGAAGTCGTTCCAGGCCGCGAGGAACGCGAACAGCCCCACCGTGATCAGGCCCGGTCGCACCGCCGGGAGGAGAACGCGGCCCAGTGCGACGTACGGCTGGGAGACGGTGGGCGGCACAGGGAACGAGGGCCCCGAGGTGCTCCAGCACGGCGGCAGGACGTTCATCGTCTACTCCGCCGGCCACTGCTCCACGCCCGACTACAGGTTGGGGATGCTCACCTACAACGGCGGTGACCCGCTCAGCTCCTCGTCCTGGGTGAAGTCGCCGAACCCGGTCTCCCAGCAGTCCGACGCCAACGGCGTGTACGGCCCGGCCACAACGGCTTCTTCACGTCGCCCGACTGGACCGAGAACTGGATGGTCTACCACGCCAACGACTCCGCGAGCGGCGGCTGCGACATGAACCGCAGCACCAGGGCGCAGAAGTTCACGCCGGGCAGTACCGGTGTCAGGTGCGTCGGCCGACGGCGACGAAGTTGGCGGCGAAGAAGCGGACTCCGCTGCGGGCGTGCTCGGCGCGCTGGAAGGCGCCGTCCCAGCGGGCGATGTCGTCGGGGGTCGCGAGGCCCTCGGCGATCAGCGCGTCGCGGGCGGCCCAGACGGGGCCGCGCATGCCCGGCGGCGGTGTGAGGACGGTGATGTGGCCCTCGAAGGCGACGATCTCCAGGCCGGCCGCCGTGAGCAGTTCGTCGAGCCGGGTGCCGACGGTCAGGTCGTTGCCGCGGCGGCGGTGCAGTTCGCGGTAGCGCTCGTCCATCTCGTCGAACACGGGACCGGCGCCACGCAGCCGGGAGGAGCTCGCGTCGATGTCGACGAGGTACACCGCGCCGCCGTCAGGCCTGGCCAGGGCGCCGAGGTGGTCGACGATCGCCTGTTCACGGCCGCCGTTGTGGGCCAGGACGTGCCGGAGCATCACCAGGTCGAAGGTGCCGGGGTCCAGCCCGGTGGCGTCGGCCGGACCGACGCAGGTGTGCACCGGTACGCCGGAGCGTGCGGCGAGCGCCGAGGCCACGGCCAGCGCGTCGCCGTCCCGGTCGACGGCCCATACGGCGCCGTCCGGAGCGGCGATGCCCGCCGGCCGAACCGCGATCGCACCGGGCCCGCAGCCCACGTCGGCGATCCGCGCACCGGGGACCGCCCCGGCGGCGGCCCACAGCTCACGCTCCCGCCGCTCCGCGGCATCCGCCATGATCCGGTAGCGCTCGACTTCCGAGTCGTTGAGGGTCAGTGCGTAGTCGGCCACGTCGCTCTCTCCCCTCACCGGTCGTGAACCAAGGGTGCCCGGCGGGCTCGTCGGTCATGGGTCAGGCTCGCCCAGGAGGCGGCGCAAGTCACGGTCGAGGGCGGGCAGGTGGGGTGTCCGACCGGTGATCGTGAACCAGTTGTACAGCTCGAGGGCGAGCGCGATGCGGTAGAGCGGCAGGCGTGAGCGCCAGGCCTTTGGCCACTGGCCGGGCTGTAGTCCGGCTGCGGACACGCCGTACCCGGACAACAGCCCGGCGATTTTCGTCGCGTCCCCGTGCATGGAGAACGCGTCCAGGCGCACGAAGTCCATCAGCGGGTCTGCCGCGTGCAGGTTGGCCGGGTCGAGCAGGCCGGTCAGCGAGCAGGTGCCGTCGTGGGCGAGCTGTACCAGGAGGTTGGGCTCGTGCACGTCGCCGTGGCAGTAGGCGGGCCGGGGGCATGCGGCGAACGCCGAGGCGAGCTCGGCGACATGCGCGGCGAGCCGGTCGGCCAGGGCCGGGTCGCCGCCGTGGTGACGGAACCGGCGCAGCTCGCGTTCGAAGGTGCGGGCCATGTGCGCGCGGTTGTCCGGCAGTGGGTCGCGGATCTCGCCGTTGACGTAGCCACAACCGTGGGCGGGCACGGCGTGCAGGCGCCCGAGCACCTGGCCCAGCTGCCGGTAGACCTCGTGGCGCTGCGCAGGGGTGAGCTCCTCGCCGAGTGCCGTGAGTGTGCGGCCCGGGCGCAGCGAGGAGACGACGCACGGGCGGCCGTCGAGCGCCGGGGCGGACCTGCTGAACGCCAGTACGCGCGGCGAGACGTCGATGCCGTGGTCGGTCAGGAATCGCAGGGCCCGCGCTTCCTTGGCCGCGTACGGCAGGCCGTCGGCCCCGTAGATCTTCAGAACGGCCGGTCCCGAGTCGGCGCGGGCGAACTCGATGCGGTACGCGCCGGTGACCGAGCCCTCGGCGAACCGCGAGACGCCACGCACCGGGCCGTGCCCGGGCAGCAGCTCGTCGAACAACTCACCGACGCGTTCCGTGGTCAGGGCTTCGGACACCTGCGAAGCCTATGAGCGTTCCACCATGACCCACCACGGGATATCAACGAGCCATCGCAGACCTCACAGCCGGGACCGATGAGTCTCGCCGTGGCTGCCGGTCAGTACCCCCGACACGCGATCAACCGCACGCGAGGAGAGCATCATGACCGCCACCTACACCTTCGACGTCTTTTCCAGCCTCGACGGCTTCGGGGCCGCCGGCGGCGACTGGACCGGCTACTGGGGCAAGCAGGGCCCCGAGCTTCTGAACCACCGCCTCGCCCTGTACCGCGAGGAGCAGCGGATGGTCTTCGGGGCCAACACCTATCGGGCGTTCGCCCAGATGCTGGCCGCGAGCACCGCGGACTCCGACGTGCGTGACCCATGGGTCACCCGGATGAGGAACCTGCCGGCCACGGTGGTGTCGACCACGCTGGAAGGACCTCTCGACTGGCCGGACGCGACCGTCGCGAGCGGCGACGCCGTCGACGTCGTCGCCCGGCTCAAGGAGGAGTCCGAGGTGCCGTTGCGTTCGCACGGCAGCCTGTCGATGAACCGGGCGCTGATGGCCGCAGGGCTCGTCGACCGCGTCCAGGTGACGCTCTTCCCTGTGATCACCGGTCGGACCGGGCTGGACCCGATCTTCCAGGGCGCGGCCGACTTCGACCTCGAACTGATCGAGCACCGGACCCTCGACGGGCACATCCAGGAGCTCATCTACCGGCCCACCCTGCACGCCTGAACCGGCGGGTGGGCCGCGCTCGACCAGGGCGTGGCCCTACGGCGCACTCAGGGCATCCCGGCGCCATCCCCTGTCCCTCGCGCCATCGCGGGCGGTCAGCCGCGCACGTGCAGCCCGAAACCCGTGCGGCCCGCGGGCTCCAGCCCCTCCCTGAGGTGCAGCGAGGGGATCTCGTAGTCGCCGAAATTCTGCCGCCGGAACGCGATCGGCTCGGTCGACTCCAGGGTGAGCAGGCGCTGCTCCCAGGCCTTGGCGATGTCCGGGTAGTCCGCGCCGGTCATCCGGTCGGCGCCGTACAGCACGAACGGTGGGAGCACCTCGATGCCCGGGTAGTAGAGGATGCCGTGGTGGATCGGGAACAGCAGATCGTCGATGGGGCCGTTGATCCCGCGGGCGGCGTAATGCGACTCCGGGCCGCCGGCGGTCACCGACAGCAGGGCCTTCCTGCCCTCGAGGGTGCCTTCGCCGAAGCGCTCGCCGTAGCTGGTGGCGCTGTGCTCGCCGACGCCGTACGCGAAGTGGTAGGTGAACACCCGGTCCACCCAGCCCTTGAGGATCGCGGGCATCGTGTACCACCACAGCGGGAACTGGAAGATGATCGTGTCGGCCCACAGCAGCTTCTCCTGCTCGGCGCGGACGTCCGGGGTGAGCGTCCCGGCGTCGAAGGCCCGGCCCGAGTCCAGGGCGACCTTCAGCGGACTCGAGGCGTTCGGGCCGTAGTCCGCGGCGTCCACGACCGCCTTCCAGTTCATCCCGTACAGATCGCTCACCCGTACCTCGTGCCCGGCGGTCTCCAAGGTGGACACCGCGAGGTCCTTCAGCGAGCTGTTGAGCGACTTCGGCTCCGGGTGGGCGTAGACGATCAGCGTCTTCATCTGAGTCCTTTCGTGAATACCCCCGGCTTCAGCCGGGGGAGGAAACGAAACCCCTGCGGAGCAGGGCAGCAAGCGGGGTTTCGCCGCCGGGGCGAAAGACCGTGCTCTGACCCACAGATGTGAGCACCAAGTCGCAGACCCGCTAGGTTGTGAGCGTGACCGGGACGTGCGTGAAGCGGGCGTTCAAGTACCGCTTCTATCCGACCGAGGTGCAGGCAGCCGAGCTGTCCCGCACGTTCGGCTGCGTCCGCAAGGTCTACAACCTGGCCCTCGCGGCCCGTACGCAGGCGTGGGCGCGGCAGGAGCGCGTCAACTACCAAGCCACCTCGGCGATGCTGACGGCCTGGAAGAAGACCGAGGAGCTGGCGTTCCTCAACGACGTGTCGTCGGTGCCCTTGCAGCAGTGCCTGCGCCACCTCCAGACGGCGTTCACCCACTTCTTCGGCCGGCGGGCGAAGTATCCGCGCTTCAAGTCCCGGAAGAAGTCGAGGAGGTCCGCCGAGTACACCACCAGCGGTTTCCGCTTCCGCGACGGGAAGCTGATCCTGGCGAAGATGACCAAGCCGCTGGACATCGTGTGGTCCCGGCCCCTTCCCGAGGGGGCGATGCCGTCCACGGTAACCGTGTCCCAGGACGCGGCCGGACGCTGGTTCGTCTCGCTGCTGTGCGACGATGCGGGCATCCGGCCGCTTGTGCCCACGGACGCGGCGGTGGGTATCGACCTGGGCCTGGAGCATCTGCTGACCCTGTCGACCGGCGAGAAGATCGCCAACCCGAGGCACGAACGCACGGACCGCTCCCGGCTCGCCCTGGCCCAGCGCCGCCTGGCGAAGAAGGCGAAGGGGGATGGAGCCAACCGTCAAAAGGCACGGCGGAAGGTCGCCAGGATCCACGCCCGGATCGCTGATCGCCGCCGTGACCACCTGCACCAGCTGACCACTCGACTCGTGCGTGACAACCAAACGCTCGTGATCGAGGACCTGACCGTACGGAACATGGTCAAAAACCGGAGTCTGGCCCGCGCCATCAGCGATGCCGCCTGGTCGCACTTCCGGAGCATGCTGGAATACAAAGTCTGCTGGTACGGGCGGGAAGTGGTCGTGGTGGACCGCTTCTTCCCCTCCTCCAGGCTGTGCTCCGCCTGCGGCACCGTGCAGGAGAGGATGCCGCTGCAGGTCCGCACCTGGACATGCGACTGCGGCACGACCCACGACCGGGACGTGAATGCCGCACGCAATCTTCTGGCCGCCGGACTGGCGGTGACAGTCTGTGGAGCTGGTGTAAGACCTCAACGGAACACTCCGGGCGGGCGGTCGGCGACGAAGCAGAAACCCTCACAGCGCGAGCCGCGAGAATCCCCCTCCTTCAGGAAGGGGAGAAGTCAAGGGAACTCCTTCGGATCGTCGTCGTCGTCGGGTGCCTTCGATCCTGGGCGCTGCGGCGCCCGGCGTTCAGGGGCTCCTTTTCCGTCGGACGGGACTTCCTGGTAACGGCAGGGCCACCTTCATGGGCACCACCGAGGCCATACTGGAGGGCATGGACGATCTTGCGGGTTTCCTGCGGACCCGGCGTTCCCGGGTCGACCCGGTGGCCGCCGGCATCCCCACCGACAGCCGCCGCCGGGTCGCAGGGCTGCGTCGCGAGGAGGTCGCCCACCTGTCCGGAGTCAGCGTCGACTACTACGTACGTCTGGAGCAGGGCCGCGCGACCCAGCCCTCCGAGCAGGTCCTCGACGCGCTCGCCCGCGTCCTGGGCCTCGACGACACCGAACGCGGGCACCTCTACCGGCTCGCCCGGCAGCGCCGCCGCCGCGCGAAGGTGACGGGCGGGCGGGTCCGGCCGGAGCTGCTGCGCGTCCTCGACCTGGTCGCCGACGCGCCCGCGCTGATCATGAACCACCGCATGGACGTGCTCGCCGGGAACCGCCTCGCCGGGCTCCTCTACGGCCGTCCGATACCGGGTCTGAACCCCGCCCGGCACATCTTCCTCGAGGAGGCCGAGCGCGGCCTGTACGCGGACTGGGAGAAGTGCACCCTCGACGTGGTCGGGCACCTGCGCCTGGCCGCGGGCAAATACCCCGAGGACCCCCGACTGGCCTCGCTCATCGGCGAGTTGGCGATGGGCAGCGAGCGCTTCCGCCGCCTCTGGGCCCGCGCGGACGTGCGCGCCCGCACCCATGGGCGCAAGCCGTACCGGCACCCGCTGGTCGGGCTGCTGGAACTGCACCAGGAGAACTTCGCGCTGCCGGGTGAATCAGGCATGGAGCTGCTGGTGCTGTCCGCGGCCCCCGGCAGCCCCACCGAGGACGGGCTGCGCCTGCTCGCGGGCCTGGGCGCGGACGGCGGTGACGCGCGTCCAAGGCCCGCCGCGCGTACGGGGACCGCGTCGGCGCCCTGGGCGAGTAGCCACGCGCCCATTGCCGCTGACGATTCGACGCCGTGAAGTTCTCAAGATCGCGCTGTCACGGGAGGAAGCGCTCCGGGCGGAAGTCCGCGAGCATCTCGTCTTGCTTCCCGCTGACGATCTCCGAGGCGAGCAGCCGGCCGATGACCGGCCCGAGCGTGATGCCGCTGTGGGAGACGGCCTCGTAGTAGCCCGGCACCGTCGGCACCGCTCCCACCGAGGGGAATCCGTCGGCCGGGATGGGCCGGTTGGCCACCCGTGTCTGTGCGATGCGGGAGTCGGCGAGTGCGGGAACGACGTGCTGCACCGATGCGTGCAGCAGCCGTGCGAGGTGCGCCGGTTCTTCGCCTGTGTCGATGAGTGCGTCGATCTCGCGGCTGTGGAGGACGACCGAAGCGTCTCCGTCGGGACGGATCTCGATGTGGGGTGCGTGCATGGCCCGGTGAATCGGGACCTGATCACAGTCGATCCGGGTGACGACGCCGGGTTCCCGGCGCATCGGCAATGGGCGTGCGACGAGCCCGGCGATGTGGGCGGCGCTGGGGCCTGCCGCGTTGACGACGATGTCGACGTCGAGAGAGCTCCCGTCGGACAGGGCAACGGTGCGGATGCTCTCGTCGGCACCGGTGCCGATGTCACGGACCGCGGTGCCGGACCGGAGCTCGGCGCCGGATGCAACGGCCTGGCCGACCAGGCGGCCGACGAGATGGTGTCCGTGCACCCAGGCTTCGTCGGGGTAGAACAGGACGGGAAGCTCACCAGGCATCGTGAGAGCAGGTTCGAGGCGGCGGCGCACCTCGGCGCCCGTGTACTCCTCGACCCGGTAGCCCCAGTCGGCCAGCAGTCCGGCTGTTTCCAGGTTCTTCGCCTGCGCTGCGGGATCGTCTGCCCAGCGCAGGTGGCCGCTGGGGTACCACCACGAGTCCGGCCCGATAATCCCGGCAAGCTCACGGTGCGCCGCCATGCCCGCGACGTTCAGGTCGAAGTAGGACTTGCGCACGGTCTTGTTGCTGGCGTTGACCCATGAGAAGGACCAGTTGCTGACGCCTTCGCCCGGCCGGCCCGCGTCGATGAAGACCACCTCGGCGCCGTGCCGGGACAGGTTCCAGCCCACGCTGGCTCCCAGGACGCCCACTCCGATGACGGCAACCCGTTCAGGCCGCTTCACGGACCCGATCCTCACGAACGCCGCCTTCCCGGATCACGGGCGAACTCCCGTCTCCAGCTCGGGCACCAGCAGTCCTCTCGTCGTACGGCAGCCGGACAACGATGACGCTGGCCGGCAACGCGGACACCTGCACCCGACCGCGGGACTTCGGCCGGATCCAGGCGGCGGTGAACTGGAACAAGGAGCACCCGCCGGCGCGTCTGTGGAGGTTCCACGACGACGCCGCGAGGTCGAGACGGTCACCGCTCCCGGACTGCGTAGGTCAGGTGGGTCACCCGCTGCGTCGGCTCCGCGCGGACCGGCTCCAGGGCCACGCGGCTCGCGTCCACGCCTTCGAACAGGCGGATTCCGGAGCCGAACAGCACGGGTGCGAGCGCGATCGTGAACTCGTCGATCAGGCCGGCGTTCACGTACTCCAGGATGGTCGTGCCGCCGCCCGCGATGCGGACGTCGCGGTCGCCGGCGGCCTCGCGGGCCTGGTCGAGCGCGGTCTCGATGCCGTCGTTGACGAAGTGGAAGGTGGTCCCGCCCGGCCGCTCCCAGGGGTCACGCTTCTCGTGCGTCACGACGAAGACCGGCGTGTGGAACGGCGCCTCCTGCGGCCAGGACTGCTCGCCGAGGTCGAACATGCGCTTGCCCATCACGCTCGCGCCCGTGCGCTCGAACGTCTCCCGCGCGACGTCGTTGTCGCGCCCCTCCTCGCCGCCCTCGCCGAACTTCAGGTTCTCCCGGAAGAACCGCTGCGGGAAGATCCACTGATGCAGCTCCATCCACTGCGCCATCCAGCGCTGCACATCCGGGTCGTCCTGCTTGTCGGGCGCGAAGAGCTCGTCTTCGACGGGCACGGACTCGGGCGCGACGAAGCCGTCCAGCGACATCGACACGCTGAAGAACACCTTCCCGGCCATCAGCCCTCCGCTCCCTTCCGAACCAACTCGGTGACGTAGGCAGCCAGGTTGCCCAGGGTCTGCCGGCCGCCCTCGATCGCGTGGTACTTCTCGACCGCCTCGTCGCGCAGTTCCCTGGTGGGGAACACCGTGCGCAGCTCGATGCGGGTCGCGGCACCGTCGGTCTCGAACGTCAGGACCGACTCGAAGGCGTTCGGGTCGCCGCGGGACTCGCCGTGCAGCAGTGCGATCCGCTGCGGCGGGGCGATCTCGGTCCAGGAGATCCACTCCTGGTAGTCCGTCCCGTCCGGTCCGTGCATCACGAAGACCCACTCCCCGCCGACGTGGAACTCGAACGACTGCGTGGTCGTGGTGAACCCCTCCGGTCCCCACCACCGCGACAGGTGGCGGACCTCGGTGAACGCCTCGAACACCAGCTCTCGTGGGGCGTCGATGACCCGGGAGATGACGATCTCGCGGTCGGCCGTCGCGGACTGCGCCGGCGCTCCTCGTCCCGTCGCGCTCATCAGCTACTCCTCCTGCCTTGCCTGCTTCAGGTCCTGCACGTAGGCGTCGAGCCGGTCGAAGCTCTCGTTCCAGAACCGCTCGAATCCGCCGGTCCACTCGTGGACCGGCCGCAGCCCGCGGGCGTCGAGGCCGTAGAGGCGCTGCTTGCCCGCCTTGCGGTCCCGCACCAGCCCGACCTCCCGGAGCACCCGCAGGTGTTTGGACGCCTGCGGCTGGCTCATCCCCAGCTCCTGGGCCAGGTCGGTGACCGGCCGCTCGCCCGCCCGCAGCAGTACCAGGATCTCCCGGCGCTGCGGCTCGGCGATCGCGTTGAAGACGTCCGACGTCGTCGCTGCTCGTGCCATGGCCGCCATCGTATGCCCATATCGGCATGCGTCAAGCCGGAGACGGCCGGCAGCTGGATCCGGCATTTCCCGCGGCAGGCATTTGACCAGCGGCGACGAGGGAGTACCCCCCGGCATCCGGGTTTTCCGGCCGTTTACACGGTAAAAACGATCCGCCTCCAGAGATGGCCAACACTCGGGAGGACGAGTACTCATGCACCAACCCGTACTCGCGCAACGACGAGTACTCGTACAGCGCCGGACCGAGTGGGCACGGCATACGAGCGAGGTGGGCCATGACGACGAGGCCGAGCGAGGCGAACACCGACCGGCGAGAGGCCTGGCGTGACCTGCTCCGGGACCATTTCGTCAGCCTGGACGTGGACGTCGAACGGGACGGCGGCATCTTCGACGGTGCCGTGCGCAGCGACTTCCTCGGCCATCTCCGGGTGTCGGGGGTGCGCTCGGTGGACCAGGACATCCTGCGTACGCAGGAACTGCTGCGCCGCGACGGCGACCGCTACCTCCAGGTCTGCCTGGTCCGCCGCGGTGCGGCGCGTGCCGCGCAGGACGGGCACGAGGCGCTGCTCCGCCCCGGCGACTTCGTGGTGTACGAGACGGAGCGGCCGTTTCAGTGGTGGCTGCGCTCGGCCGCCGACACCCCCTACTGGGAGCTCGCCGTCTTCACCTGGCCCCGCGACACGATCCGGCTCAGCGACAGCGAGTCGGCCCTGCTGACCTGCCGCACGCTGGAGGGCGGCAGCGGCATCACCGGAGTGCTGAGCAGGATGCTGGCCGACCTGCTCGTCGAGAAGCCGACCGTCAGCGACGGGGGCGCGATCCGGATCGCCGACGAGATCGGCGACCTGGTGGCGACCATCGCGACGGAGGTGCACGGCTCCGGCGCCGGCACCGACCGGCACGCCGATCTGCTGCGGCAGATCGACACCTACATCGCCGACAACCTCGGTGATCCGGACCTGTCCCCGGAACGCGTCGCGCAGGCGCACTTCGTGTCCACGCGCCAGCTCCAGCGGATGTTCGCCGGCCGGGGACAGACGGTGTCCCAGGTGATCCGCCGGCAGCGGCTGGAGCGCTGCCGACGCGACCTGCTGACCCGCCGCGGCGGCGAGGCGACTCTCACCGAGATCTGTGTCCGCTGGGGGTTCACCGATCTCGCCGTGTTCAGCCGGGCGTTCCGGGAGGTCTACGGCGCCTCGCCGACCGCCTACCGGGCCCGGGCCCGGGCGTAGGGGCGCCCGTCACACGCCGTCGCTGGAGTGGCCCGGCACGGTGGCCAGCGTCGGATCGACCACGGGGGCGAGGTGGTTGACCGCGAGTGCGGCCTCGCCCAGGCCGACCGAGATCAGCGCGACCTTGCCGTCGTAGTCGGCGATGTCGCCCGCGGCGTACACCCGCGGGCGGCTGGTGCGCATGGTCCGGTCGACGGCGATGTGCCGGCCCCGCATCTCGAGCCCCCACTTGGTGAGCGGGCCGAGGGTGGCCACGAAGCCGAGCGCGGCCACCACCGCGTCCGCCCGCAGCCGCTCGCTCGCACCGGTGTCGAGGTTGCTCAACTCGACGTGCTCGACTTGGAGTTCGCCATGGATGTGCCGTATCTCGTGCGGGGTGTACAGCCGCACCGACGACGTGCGCAGCATCCGGACGCTGTGCTCGTGGGCCCGGAACTGCGGCCGGCGGTGGACCAGCGCGACCGAGCGGGCGAGCGGTTCGAGCGCCAGCGCCCAGTCCACCGCGGAGTCCCCGCCGCCGACCACCACCACGTCGGCGCCGGTCAGTTCGGCGGGCTTCGGCACGAAGTAGCGCAGGCCGCGGTTCTCGTACTCGGAGCCCGCGGGCAGCGGGCGGGGCGTGAAGCTGCCGATCCCGCCGGTGACCAGGACGGCCTTCGCCGTCACCAGGGTGCCGCGATGGGTGGTGACCGTGACGCCGTCCGCCGTGTCCTCGAGGGTCTGCGCACTGTGGCCGAGCAGGTAGCGGGGCTTGGCCTGCGAGGCCTGCTCGACCAGGGCGTCGACGAGGTCCTGGGCCTTCACCGCGGGGAATCCGGCGACGTCGTAGACCTGCTTCTCCGGATACAAGGCCGCCATCTGGCCGCCGGGGTGTTCGAGCGCGTCGACGACCGTGACGGACAGGCCGCGGAACCCGGCGTAGTAGGCGGCGTAGAGGCCGACCGGTCCGGCGCCGACGATCAGCAGGTCGCTGTCGCAGCCGTGCTCAACTCCCATCGCCGCCACGCCTGTTCCGCAGCAGGGCGTGGTCGACGCCGATCGGTCCGCGCGCCGAGGCACCACCGGCCGCGTCCTCGTGCTCCTCGAAGAACTCGACGGCGGCCGCGGTGAACTGGGCCAGTTCCACGGGGATCCGGTGCTCCCAGTGGATCGCCTCGCTGGGGCAGGCGGTCATGCACTTGCCGCAGTCGACGCATTCGTCGGGGTGGATGTACATCATCCGGTCCCCCTGGTAGATGCAGTCCACCGGACACTCCTCGACGCAGGCCTGGTCGAGGATGTCGGCGCAGGCGTCGGTGATGACGTACGCCATGGGTCAGGCCCTTTCGATCTGGACGAGGGTGTCGGAGAACGTGGGCGCGTTGCCCAGGTCGGCGAAGACGGTGGGGTTCAAAGAGGCCATCGTGGACAGCGACTTGGTGTGCATGCGCCAGCCGCCGTACGCCGACACGGCCACGCCCGCCAGGACGGACTTGTCCACCTTCGCCTTGACCACGAAGGAGCCGCGGTCGTTGAAGATCCGTACGTCGTCGCCGTTGGCGATGGAGCGTTCGGCGGCGTCGTCGGGGTGGATGAGGACGGTGGGCTCGCCCTGCACGCGCTGGTGGAAGGGCAGGTTGGCGCTGCTGGAGTTGAGGTAGGCGTGCGGCTTGGGGGTGATCAGGTTGAGCGGGTGGCGTGCGGCCAGGGCGGGGTTCGCGCGGGCCGACTCGCGGGGCGGGATGTAGTGCGGCAACGGGTCGACGGGCGTGCCGGGTTGGTGGTCGTTCGATCCCTGCCGGAACAGCGGGACCACGAAGTTGCCGGCGGTCTCCGCGATGGAGGACTTGAACTCGACCTTGCCCGACGGTGTGGGGAAGTTGCCTGACGCGTACGGGGCGTACTGGTCCGCGGGCGGCACGTTGAGCCGCTGCCAGCCCTTCTCCCTCAGCGAGTCGAGGGTGAGGCCCTGCATGGCGGGCGCCGACCAGTCGAACGCCTCGGCGATCATCTCCTCGTCGGTGCGGCGGAACACCGGCTCACTGAAGCCCATGCGGGCAGCCAGCCGCCGGAACAGCTCGGTGTTGGGCACCGCCTCGCCGAGCGGTGCGATCGCGCGGTGGTTGTAGGTGACGTAGAGGTGCCCCCAGGAGAACATGATGTCGTCCTGTTCCAGCTGGGTGGTGGCGGGCAGCACGATGTCGCCGAACTGAGCGGTGTCGGTCATGAACTGCTCGCTGACCACGGTGAACAGGTCCTCCCGCCGCAGGCCCTCGATCAGCCTGTCCTGGTCCGGGCACACGACCACCGGGTTGGAGTTGTAGACCATCAGGGCCTTGATGGGCGGGTCCAGGTCGAGGCCGCCGGTCAGCGCCTGCCCCAGCAGGTACTGGTTGACGACCCGCTTGCCGGGTTCGAGCATCTCCGGGTGCATCATCGCGCCCCAGTTGACGGGGAACGCCCACAGCGGCAGCTGCAGGATCCCGCCGCCGGGCTTGCGCCAGGCACCCACCAGCGCGGGCAGACAGGCCAGCGCCCGCACGGTCTGACCGCCACCCGCGTGCCGCTCGACGGCCACGCCGATCCGGATGACGGAGGGCTGCGCGGCGGCGTACTCGCGGGCCAGCCGACGGATGTCGTCGGCCGGAACGCCGGTCTCCTCGGCGGCCCACTCGGGCGTGCAGGGCCGCACCCGCTCGGCCAACTCCTCATATCCGACGGTGTAGTTGGCGATGTACTCGCCGTCGGTCAGCCCCTCCCCGATGATCACGTTCATCATCGCCAGCGCGAGAGCGCCATCCGTGCCGGGCCGGATCGGAATGTGCCAGTCGGCCGCCCGGGCGGTACGGGTCTTGACCGGGTCCACCACGACGACGGTCGCGCCACGCTTGCGGGCCTCGGCGATGAACGGCCACAGATGCAGGTTCGTACTCATCACATTGCAGGCCCAGATGAGGATGAACTTCGAGTGGACCAGGCTCTCCGGGTCCACGCCCGCGCAGTCGCCGATCGTCATGGTGTACGCCGTGCACGAGCCGGAGTCGCAGTACGTGCGCTCCGCGATGGTGGCGCCCAGTTTGGCGAAGAAGGGGTCGCCGACGTTGAGGCCGTTGAGGATCCCCTGCGTGCCGAGGTAGCTGCACGGCATGATCGCCTCGGGCCCGAACTCGGCCGCGATCCCCCGGAACCGGGTCGCGATCTCGTCCAGCGCCCGGTCCCAGCTGATCCGCTCGAAGCGGCCGCTGCCCTTCGGACCCGTGCGCCGCATCGGGTACAGCACGCGGTCCGGGCTGTACACCCGGTCCAGGTAGTTGTCGACCTTCACGCACAAACCACCGCGGGTGTACGGGTGTTCGCGGTCACCGGTCAGGTTCACGGCCCTGCCGTCGGTGACGGTGATCCTCATCGCGCAGGTGTCGGGGCAGTCGTGCGGACACGCACCCCGCACCTGGGTCGTACCGGTCGCCGCTGTTGCGCTCATCTGCCTTCCCCTCGGATCGTGCCTGGCTCGATCGTCGGGGACGGCACCGCCGGCGGTCGGGCAGCAGGCGACAGACTCTTGACGGAGGGCGACAGAAGCAGGGGCGCCTACGACGCCCAGGGCTCAGGACGACATCGCAGCCCGCTCGGCCGCGCTGCGGAGGACACAGAATTCGTTGCCCTCAGGATCCGCCAGGACGGCCCAGCCCGCACCGTCGCTTCGGCGGCGATCGGTGACCAGGGTGGCGCCGAGGCCGAGCAGCCTCTCGACCTCCTCCTCGCGCGAGGTCTCCGGGCGCAGGCACAGGTGGATCCTGTTCTTGACCGTCTTCGGTTCCGGCACCTGGTTGAAGTGCAGCAGCGGACCCTCCGGCAGCATCACCTCGGTCTCCGGGGCACCCGGCCTGTCCTCCGGATGCAGCGGACAACCGAGCACCTCGCTCCAGAACCGGGCCAGTTCATAGGCATCCGCACAGTCGATCGCCACGTTCTGCACCACTGAGACCATGTGCGTGAGCCTGCCCCAGGCACGGCTCCGGCTGCCACCGAATTGCGCCGCTGCACCGGGCTCAGCGGCCACCCGGCCCCGTTCGCAGCAGGGCGGCTCCGAGCGGGGTCAGGGTGTGCAGGACCGTGTTGGCGTGACGGTGGCTGGTGATCAGGCCGGCGTCGCGCAGTACGGCGGTGTGATGGCTCGCCGTCGTAGGGGTCACACCGGCCCGGCGGGCGGCCTCGGTGGTGGTGGAACCGGTCGCGCTGGCTCTCAGGATGGCGGCGCGGGTCGGGCCGAGCAGCACGTTCAGCGGTGGGGCGTCGGCGTGCGAGGTCGTCGCCGGCAGATGGTGGAGGGGGCACAGCAGCACGGGCGGAAGCCCGGAATCGGCCAGGGCGATGGGCACGTGCCAGCAGAAATGGGACGGGATCAGGAGCAGCCCCCGCCCGTCCAGGCGGACGTCGCGGTGGTCCGGATACGGCTCGATCTCCAGAACCGGTGGCCGCCAGCGGACCGTGGGACCCAGTCCGGTGAGCATGCCCTCCGTCCCGGAGTGGAACAGGGTGTGCGCGTGCCGGGCCCGCTCGGCGTGCAGACGTTCCTGGATACGCTCCTCGTGAGGGGCGATCACGGCACCGTAGTAGGCGCGCAGGGCGCCCACGAGTTGTTCGCGCATGTCCCGCTCGGTGAGCCGGTGTGCCCAGGCCGGGGCACCGACGGCCCGGGTGAGCGTGTCGACCTCCCGCACGACCCGCCCGTACGGCGTCGCCACAACGGCCTCCAGACCGGCGTCCAGTCCTTGAGTGCCCTCCAGTGGCGTCAGGAAGTCGGGGAAGTAGCTGGCGCGCGGGAAGAGCGGCAGCAGGAAGGTCTTCACCGTCCGTTCGAGCCCGGCCTCGCGCAACGAGTCACGCGCGGTACGCAACCAGGGCGCGTAGGCCCAGCGGCCTTCACGGGTCTGGAGCCGGTGCAGACTGGCCGCGATCTCCCAGAGCGCATGCGGCTCGGTCGCCACTCTGACCTTGGTGAGGTCCTCGGGAGTGAAATGAAAGCGGAGCATCCGTTTCTCCGTGGGCCACCGTTGTCGACCTGCGAAGTGTCAGTGCACTCGCATGAGCATGACAGTGGCATCACCGGGCCGGAAACATGAATTCCCGCCAGCCCCAAGCCAGTTGGCACACCCTCCACGAGAAAGGGCACGGGATGTCCTCGTACCAGCAGGAGCACGACCGGAAGTCCAGCCGCACACCCCGTCGGGGCCGCAGGGCCCTCGTCGCCGCGTCGCTCACCTTCGCCACGGCCGCCCTGGGCCTGATCGCACCGAACGCCGCGAGCGCCTCGGCGCAGGCGGCGTGGGACTGTCCCAGCGGCAATCTGTGCATCTGGACCGGCGACAACGGCACGGGCAGCCGGTGCACGTGGAGCAACGCCGACTCGGACTGGTACAGCGGTTCCGTCCAGTGCTCGTGGGCCGACAACCAGGTCGTCGGATCGGCCAAGAACAGCGGCACGTCGTCCTCGTACAACTACGTCATCCTCTACGAAGGTGCCAACTACGGCTATCCCGGCTACTGCATCGAGCAGCACGGCGGCACCTGGGCGAACCTCGACGTCAAGCTCCGCTCCCACCGCTGGCGGGCCTCCTGCAGCTGATCCGCGGATGACCGGATGAGTGGTCGGCGGGCCCCGGAGTACCGGGGCCCGCCGATGCATGCTCGCCGACGGCGCACCGCTTTCTGACGGGCCTTCATAAAGCTTCGGCAGCCAGCCCACCAAGCTGCGGCATCCTGCACGCCCAGAGATTCACGTCCCGCCACCGCGCCGTCACTCCGCGGCGGCACACGGGTACTTTTCAGGGATCGCTCGGCATCCTCAGACAGTCGTCCTCGAGATGCAACCGGGGTGCGCGAAGCGCATGATGAGGACAGTGCTCCCTCGTTGGAGGTGATGAGGATGCGACGTGCTTTCACCGCCGCAGCGGCCCTGGCCCTTCCAATTGCCCTTGCAGGAGCTCCGGCTGTCGCGGCATCCCACAGCACTTCTGCAACCGCCGTCGTGGCCGGCGCTCAGACCGCACACAAGTTGAAGCATCCAACAACCCTCGTGGCCCAGGGGCCGGACGACATCTGCAACTACACCAAGAGCCGCCCAAGCCTTCACCAGGGATCCTCCGGGCGGGCCGTCCAGCAAGCCCAGTGCTACCTGAACGAGGCCATCGGCGCCGGCCTGGACGAGGACGGAGACTTTGGCCGGCTCACGAAGTCCGCAACAGTGGACTTCCAGCAATGTGCCGGCATCGTCGTCGACGGGCTGATCGGAGCCCAGACCTGGTCCTTCCTCTCCTTCTGGGCCAACTCCCCAGACGCGCCTTTCTGTTGACGAAGGTCAGGGCCATGCGGTCCTGAAACCCGACAGATTCCTGAGGCCAGGGCTGCCCTGATCGGTTGACCACTCCCGCCCGAGATGGATTCATGCTCCGCGGGAAGCCGGCCACCGGATTCGGAGTAGCGGTTCCCTTCTGCGGTATGGCAGGCGGCCGACCACTGGGCATCGCCAGTCGGTCCTTGCGCTGTGGGGCTGGCTCCGTCCGGCGGTGACCTGAAATCCCTCACGCCGCTCCGTGCGCGGCGACCTCCGTGGTCATCGGAGATCACCCGGCTTCGGCAGCCCCTTCGGTCATACGGCGGCTCGCCTCGCCGAGGCCGTCGGCGAGGGCGCGTACCTGGTCGGGCGTGAGCGCGTCGAAGAGGAGTTCGCGCACCGTCTCCACATGGCCGGGCGCCGCCTGTTGCAGCAGAGCCATGCCTGCGTCGGTGAGTACGGCGTAGACCGCGCGCTCATCGCTCGGGCACGAACGGCGGCGCACCAGGCCGGACTTCTCCAGCTGCCCGATCTGATACGTCAGCCCGCTCTTGGAGTTGACCAGGGCGCCGGCCAGTTCGGCCATCCGCATCTCCCGGCTCGGGGCGCCACTGAGCCGAGCGAGGATCTCGTACTGCAGACCGGACAGGCCGACATCGCGCTTGAGTCGCTGCTCCAGCTGCCTGAACAGCAGCGCGTGCGCGGTGGTGAAGGCCGTCCAGGCGCGCTTCTCCTCATCGTTCAGCCATCGCGTGTGGCCCACGCCACCACCCTCTCGGTTGTTCAAATTGGAACTCGCAGTCTACCGTCAGCGGTGCGTTTCAAATTTGAATCAAACGACCTGGCTGACGCCCATTGCGGAGTAGACATGAACCGAACAACACAGGCAGTCCGTTTCGACCAGTACGGCGGCCGTGACGTACTGCGCGTCACCGACATCCCGGCGCCCGAGCCGGGGCCGCGGGAAGTCGTCGTCGAGGTGCGGGCCGCCGCGATCAATCCCTTCGACGCAACGATCCGCTCCGGGGTGATCCGGCACCTCTTCCCCGTGGACTTCCCCTCCGGCCAGGGCAGCGACCTCGCGGGAGTCGTCGTGGCCGTCGGTGCCGAGGTCGGCCAACTCGGCGTCGGTGACGAGGTGTTGGGCTGGACACCGGCAGCGGGCGCGCACGCGACGCACCTTGCCGTCCCGGCGGAGCGGCTGGTGGCCAAGCCGCCCCGGGTGAGCTGGGAGGCGGCGGGCTCCCTGCACATGGTCGGCGCCACGGCCTACGCGGCCGCCCACGCCGTCGCCGCCCGGCCCGGGGAGACGGTCGCGGTGTCCGCCGCCGCGGGCGGGGTCGGTTCCTTCCTCGTGCAGCTGTTCACCCACCAGGGCGTACGCGTGCTCGGCATCGCCTCGCCGGACAACGACGAGTGGCTGGAGAAGCACGGCGTCATCCCGGTGCCGTACGGAGACGGCCTTCGCGAACGGCTCGAACGGGCAGCGGGAGCAGGCGGAATCGACGCGTTCATCGACCTCTACGGGCCCGAGTACCTCGACCTCGCGGTCGACCTCGGCATCAAGCCGGACCGCATCCAGACGACCGTCGCCATGGAACGCGCCGCGGAGATCGGCGCCAGGACCGACGGCCGCCACAACGCGACCGCCCGCGAGATCCTGGTGGAGCTGGTCGAACTGGTCGCCTCGGGTGCCGTCGAGATCCCGATCGCCGCCACGTATCCGCTCGACCGGGTCGCCGACGCCTTCGCGCAGCTGGAGCAGCGGCACACCCACGGCAAGATCGTCCTGTTGCCCTGACGTATCTACCCGGCGTTGAAGCGATACGCCCCCGCCCGGGCCCTGTAGCCCTTGCAGGCCGCGCCGCTGGAGGCGTCGTCCCGTAGGAAGGCGACGCCGCCCGGACACCGCCGAGTTCACTCCCTGACCCCGATCGCCTCGACCGGACGGATCCGCAGCAGCAGCCGTGCCGGCACCATCATGCCCGCGGTGGCCAGGGCCGCCAGGGCGCCCGCGATCGCCACGTAGCCGAGAGCGGGTACGGCGGGCCACGGCGCCCCGCCCAGCGCCAGGGCGACGAGGACCAGCGGGAACACGGCCAGCAGTGTGCCCAGCCCCACCCCGGCCAGGACGACGACGGCGCTCTCCCTGCGCATCATGGCGGCGACCTGGCGCCGTGCGGTGCCGGACAGTCGTAGCAGGGCGAACTCCCGGCGGCGGGCCGCAGTGGTCATGGCGAGGGAGTTGACGACGGTGATCGCGGTGTAGGCGATGATCACGCCGACGACGAGGTAGTTGACCCAGGCGTTCGCGCGCTGTTCCGCCAGCTGGTCGTCGACGGCCAGGCCGTCCCGGACCACCGTGCCCGGGTAGCGGGCTGCGACCCGGGTCAGGGCCTGGGTGAGGCCGTGCGCCGAGGGGGCGGCGCGGACGAGGACCGACGCGTCGGCCTTCTGGGTGGTGTGGGCGAGCAGGAGGTCGTGGTCCAGGGTGACGTCGGCGAAGCCGAGGCCGCGTGTGTAGACGGCGATCACCTTGCCGCGGAAGGGGGTTCCGTCGCCGAGGTGGAGCCGTGCGGTGTCGCCGACGCCGAGGTCGAGCCAGGAGGCCGCGGTGGTGCTGAGGGCCACTGTGCCGGGTGACAGCTTCTTCAAGTCGCCCTTGGCGGTGTGCAGATCGAGGGTGGTGCCGAGTGCGTCGGGGTCCACTCCCTGGGCGCCGAGCGAGACGGCCTCCTGGGCACCCATCATCTCGCCCGCGGCGACGACCTTGGACTTCACCAGTCCGGTGGCTGCCGCGACCTGCGTCAACTCCCCCACTTTCGCGGCCAGATCGGGGGACACCCCGTTCGGTGCGGTGAGCACATGGTCGGCGACGAGGCCCGAGCGCACCTGGTCGGAGGACTCCCGCAGGGCGGTGGTCTGGGTGAAGACGACGGTCGACGCGAAGGACACGGCGAGCACGAGCGGGGTGATCGCCCCGGCCAGACGGCCCACGTTGGCACGGGTGTTGGCCGCGGCGAGGTAGCCGGTGACGCCGGTGCGGTCGAGCAGCGGGGCGAGCAGGCGTACGGCCGTGCGGGCGAGCAGGGGGCCGAGGACCGCGGTGGCGATCACCAGTAGAAGGACAAGGGAGTTGGCGAGGCCGACCAGGGTGAAGAAGTCGGCGTGCTGGGCGAGGCCGGTGACGAAGACGCCGGCCGCGAGCGCCAGCAGCACACCACCGGTGATCCTGCGTCCGCGGCTCAGACCGGAGGGCTCCACGGACGCCTCGCCGAGCGCCTCGGTCGGCCGGATCCGGGTCGCGCGCAGGGCCGCGGTCAGGACGGCGGCGAGTGCGGTCAGCACGGTCGCCAGGACCGCGCCGAGGAACGGCAGCGGGCTGAGGGCGAGTTGGAAGTCGGGTGGCACGATGCCGTGTCCGGCGAACCGGCCGCGCAGCCAGTACACCAGGACCAGTCCGAGCGGACCGCCCAACAGTCCGGCCACCCCACCCGTCGCGGCTGCCTCCGCCGCCAGCATGCGCCGCACCTGGCCCGGCGTGGTGCCGATCGCCCGCAGCAGGGCGATCTCCCGGCGGCGGTGCCGCACGGACAGCGAGGTGGTGGCGTACAGGACGAAGACGGCGATGAGCAGGACGTTGCCGCCGACGGCGGCGGCCAGCACCACGAGGTTGGATCCGCTGACGACGACGTCGAGGAACTCCGCCCGGCCGCGCCCCTGCCCCGTGTGTACGGCGAGACGGTCGTCGTCGAGCGCGGAGCGGATGGCGCCGGCGAGCTGTCCGGGTGAGGTGCCCGGGGCGGCGAGGACGCCGAACGCGTAGGCGGTGGGGGTGAGTTGGCGCA
Organism: Streptomyces sp. NPDC047043; assembly: GCF_040644055.1. NCBI lineage: Bacteria > Bacillati > Actinomycetota > Actinomycetes > Kitasatosporales > Streptomycetaceae > Streptomyces > Streptomyces sp. NPDC047043. The sequence goes on along the minus strand of NZ_JBEYVO010000020.1, from coordinate 82,287 downwards.
GGCCCGCGTCGGAGAGGAAGAGCACGGAGTGGCGGGGTGCCCGGCCGTCCTTCAGGGCGGCGAGGCCGGCGACGGTGTAGGTGCCGGGCACGGTCGTGGTCATCAGCCGGAGCTCGTCGCCGGGGCGCACTCCCGCCCGTCCGGCGAGTTCGGAGTCCAGGACGATCTCCTCGGCCGTGCGCGGTGCATGGCCCGTGGTCAGCCGGAAGTCGCCCAGGCTCAGGCCGGACCAGTTGTGGGCCTCGGGTGCGGTGCCGTGGCGGCCGGGTACGGGGCGGCCGTCGGCCGTCGCCAGGCGTACGGTGGCGCCGTCGTCCTCGATCACCGTGCGGACGCCGTCGACGTGCCGGATCCGGTCTGCCGTCGATGAGTTGAGCGGCGCGCGTTCGGGCAGTGGCTGGGTTTCCTTCAGGGTCGAGCCGTCCAGGTCCTTCAGGGTCAGTGTGACGTCCTGTCGGCCGGTGACGATCGCGTCGGCCGCCGCGTACCGCTCGGCCGAGGAGCCCGCCCGGATGCCCGACTCCAGGAGGATGCCGGAGGCGCAGAGCACGGCGGCGCCCAGCAGCAGGGCGACGAAGGTGCCGGCGAAGCCGCCTTTGCGGGCTTTGAGGGTCTGCAGGGCGAGGGTGAGCATCACACCGACCTCCGCAGGCCGGACATGACCTCGGCGACCCGGTCCGCGCTGGGGCCGACCATGCCGTCGACGACGCGTCCGCCGCTGAGGAAGAGCACCTGGTCGGTGTGGGCGGCGGCGACCGGGTCATGGGTGACCATCACCACCGTCTGGTGCAGGTCGGTGACGGCCTGGCGCAGCAGGACCAGGATGTCCCGGGCCGTCTCCGGGTCGAGTGCGCCGGTGGGTTCGTCGGCGAAGATGACCTCGGGCCGGGTGACCAGGGCGCGGGCGATCGCCACGCGCTGCTGCTGGCCGCCGGAGAGCTGTGCGGGGTAGCGGGTCAGCCGCTCGCCGAGGTCGACGGCGGTGACGATGTGGCGCAGCCAGGTCTCCTCGGGCTGCCGTCCGGCCAGTCGCAGGGGCAGCAGGATGTTCTGCTCGACGGTCAGCGACGGCAGCAGGTTGAAGGCCTGGAAGACGAAACCGATCCGCGTGCGGCGCAGTTCCGTCAGCCGTTGTTCCCGGAGTTTCGAGAGGTCCTGCTCGCCGAGGCGCACCTCGCCCGCCGTGGGCCGGTCCAGGCCGGCCGCGCAGTGCAGGAAGGTGCTCTTGCCGGAGCCCGAGGGGCCCATCACGGCCGTGAAGGTGCCGGACTCGATGCCCGCACTGACCTTGTCGAGGGCCAGGACCGCGTCCGGTCCCTCCCCGTACTGCTTCGTCAGGTCCGTGAGTTGGACCGCGTACCGGCTTGCGAGCACCGTGACTCCTCGTGCGACCGTCCGTGGGTGATGTCTCAAGTGCACCGGTGGAACGGGGACTTGGCCTCGGCCACGCAGTCGAACCGGCTTCTCGGCCGGGCGGGCGAGGCAGCCCGACGTCTCCTCCTTCCGGAGGAGGCTGCACGGAGGAGAGCGGTCGGGACGTTTCAACCCCAGGTGAGATCACGAGCGTTGGCGATCCGGCTAACGTGACGGCATGGACCGGATCGAGTCGCTGGCGGGACGCCCTGTGCCCCGGGCCGTCACCGACACGGCCCTCGCCCTGGTGCTCACCGCCGGGTGCCTGGCCCTGCCCCTGGCAATGCCGCCCGACGGTCCCGAACTGCGCGCGCCGGACGCCCTGTGGGTCGTACTCGTCCTGCTGACCACGCTTCCGCTGGCGCTGCACCGGCTGTTCCCGCTGTCCGCCCTGCTGGTGGTGTCGGTGGCCGCGGGCGCGCTCCAGGGGCTGCACTACTTTCCCGCGCTGTCCGGGCCCGACGGCACGTCCATCGGGCCGACCTACATGGCCGTCGCCACGGCCGTCTTCCTGACCGCCACCCGCAGTACGCCGAGGATCGCGGCCCTGGTCGGGTCGGTGCTCATCCCCGTGGCGGCCGTGACCGAGGCGGTGCTCGCCCCGGCCGGGCACCGGATCGCCGCACTGCTGACCGAGGCGGTGCTGCTGGTCGCCGCGTGGGCGCTGGGGCGGCTGACCCGGGCGCGCGCGGCCATCCGGGACCAGGCGCTGGAGCGGGCCGCGGCCCTGGAGCGGGAGCAGGCCGCCGACGCGCGGGCGGCGGTCATGGAGGAACGGGCGCGGATCGCCCGCGAGTTGCACGACATCGTCGCGCACAACGTCAGCCTGATGGTCGTGCAGACCATCGCCGCCGACCGGGTCCAGGACCGCGACGCGCACAAGGCCCACGAACTGCACGGCGCCATCGAGGAGACCGGACGGGCCACCGTCACCGAACTGCGCCGCCTGCTCGACGTACTGCGCACCGACGAGGAGGCCGAGGACGACCCCAGCAGGCAACCGCCGCAGCCCACCATCGAGGCCCTGCCCGCACTGGTGGACTCCGTGCGCGCGGCCGGGCTCCAGGTCGACTTCAGCACCAGCGGTACTCCCGCCGAACTGCCCGCCGGGTCACACCTGACCGTGTACCGGGTCGTGCAGGAGGCCCTCACCAACACCCTCAAGCACGCCGGCCACACCCGGACCGCGCTCAGCCTCGCCTGGGAACCGGAGCGCGAGCGGCTCACCGTACGACTGTGCGACGACGGCCCGCCGGCCGAAGGCGAGCCGGTACGGCCGCCGGTCGCGGCGCACGGCACCGGGCACGGCCTGGTCGGCATGCGCGAGCGGGTCGGCGCGGTCGGCGGCTCCCTGCACACCGGCACCCGGCCCGGCGGCGGCTACTGCGTGCACGCCGTCATCCCGCTCCCCACCTCCGAAACCCGGCACGAAGGGCACACCCCGTATGCAGGTCATCCGCGTCCTGCTGGTCGATGACCAGCCCATGATCCGGACGGGATTCCGGCTCATCCTCGAAGCAGAGCCGGACATCACCGTCGTGGGCGAGGCGGCGGACGGCGCCGAGGCCGTCGAGCGCACCGAGGCGCTGTCCCCCGACGTCGTCCTGATGGACATCCGCATGCCGGGCATGGACGGCGTCGAGGCCACACGCCGCATCGTGCGGTCGGGCTCGCCCAGCAGGATCGTCATCCTGACGACCTTCGACCTCGACGCCCATGTGGTCGACGCCCTGCGCGCCGGAGCCAGCGGCTTCCTCGTCAAGGACGGCCCCGCCGACTCCCTGGTCGGCGCGATCCGCACGGTCGCCGACGGCGACGCGGTGCTCTCCCCGCGCGTCACCCACCGGCTCCTCGACCGCTTCGCACACCTGGCCGCACCCGCGGACGCACCCGTGCCGGCCCGGCTCGACGCCCTCACCGGCCGCGAACTCGACGTACTGCGCGCGCTCACCCGCGGCCTGTCGAACGCGGAGATCGCCCTCGAACTCGGGGTGGGCGAGACCACGGTCAAGACACACATCGCCCACATCCTGGAGAAGTACGGCCTCCGCGACCGGGTCCAGGCGGTCATCCTGGCGTACGACAGCGGGCTGGTCGTTCCCCGGCAAGGCCGTTGACCCACCGGACGGACATGGTCACTCCACCGGATGCCCGGGCTCGATGTCGCCGGCGTCGCCGAGCCGCAGCAGGTGCCCCTCGGTCCGCCGGCCCCACTGCTCGGGTTGGACGACGAACCCGACGTGGTCGCCGCCGTCGACGCGCCGCTCCACGGTGCCGACGAACCAGGCCGCGGCGTCCTGGAGGACGACCGTGCCGCCGTGTCCCCGCGTCCATCGCACGCCCTCGAACTTGTCGATCCGGTCGCCGCACTCGCCGCCGAACAGGACGGCCAGTTCGTGCTGGTCACGCGTCAGCAGATGGACGGCGAGACGGTCCGCGGCGCACGCCACCCGGTAGGTGTGGTTGGCCGTGGAGAGCCACACCGCGAACCGCACGGGTCGGATGGAGCACTGGGAGAAGAATCCCACCAGGCAGCCCGAGCGCTCATCGCCTGTTGCGGCCGTGACCACGCACATCTCGGGATTCAACAGGTCCGTGAACGCGTCGGCGTCGGTCACGTGTCATCACTCCTGTCCTGTCCACTGCCGTCAGGACCAGTGTGAAGGCGACTCAGGCGTCACAGCAGGGAACGGATCGCGGTCTCGAACCGGCTCACATGCTCGGCGGCCAGGCCCGCAGCGCGCTCGCCGTCGCCCTCCCGCACGGCATGCACGAGCGGACCGTGCTCGCCCACATGGCCGGCCAACCCTGGTGTTCGTGCACAGCGCACGCACCCCGGCGGACATCGTCTTCCGCCACGAACTCGACCTCATCGCCGCGACCGCGCCCACCATCCGAGGAGGACCGCCTACGCCCCCCTGGGCCCGTGCCACGAGGAGAGCTTCACCTCGAGACGCCGACCGCGCCTGCCGCACCGGTCGACACGGGTGCCGGTTTCAAGGTCGAGTTCGCCCGCAGCGGGCGCACGATCGAGTGCGACGCCGACACCTCGCTCCTCGCCGCCGCGTCCCGAGCCGGCCTCAGCCTGCCGGCCTCGTGCGCACAGGGCATGTACGGCACCTGCAAGACGCGCCTGCTCTCCGGCGCCGTCGACATGCAGCACAACGGAGGCATCCGGCCACGCGAGATCACCCAGAACAAGATCCTGCTCTGCTGCTCGAAACCGCTGGAAGACCTCGTGATCGACGCGTGAGGCCATCTCCGGCGTCATCCAGCACCACGCCGCACACAGGACCTCGGGCCGAGGTCCACGCAGCCCTGCACACTACGGCCCCGTCGCTCCGCGGGAGGGACCCCCGCCAACGGGTCCACGATCTGCCGTGCCACTGACCGCCAACAGGACAAGGGCCGGCACCTGGGCGGCCACGACCACCGCGATCAGGGCCGGAATCGACACCCCGTACAGGGCACCGGTCAGCGCACCGCCCACCAGGCTCGCCCCGCCGACCACCCCCGCGAAGACGCCGTACGCCGTCGCTCGCCGGCCCGGTGGCACCAGGTCGGCGACCGTCGCCCGCAGGGTGGACTCCTGGATGCCCATGGCCGCGCCCCACACCAGGGAGCCGATCACCGCCACCGTCACCGTGTTCGTGAACGCCAGCATCGGGACGACAGCGGTGAGCACCGGCAGGGCGACCAACACCCGCGGCCCGACGCGGTCGTACAGCCAGCCGGTCGCCAGTGCGGCGAGGGCGTCGACGGCCATGGCGGCGGCGTACAGCACCGGCACCCAGGCCGCTGTCATCAGGTGGCGTTCGACGAGGTGGTAGGAGAGCACGCCGAAGGTGGTGAAGCCGGCCGTGGTGGCCGCGGTGAACGCTGCGTACGTCCAAAACGCGCGCGGCAGGCGGCCGTCCGGCGCGGGTGCGTTCGCGGGCGGGGTCGTCTCCCGCTCGTAGGCCTCCGGGTCGGGCACCCGCGCCCGCAGCCACACCAGCAGGCCCAGCACCGCGACGCCCGGGACGGCCAGCACCCCGAGTGCCGGCCCGTAGTCGCCGCCGGTGAGCGCGAGCATGCCGGCCACGACGAGCGGGCCGAGCAGTGCGCCGACCTGGTCCATCGCCTCGTGCACGGCGAAGCCGCGCCCGCGGCCGGTCGCGGCGGTGGCGTGCGACAGCAGGGTGTCCTTGGCGGGTGAGCGCACCGCCTTGCCGACACGTTCGGCGATCACCAGCGCGCAGGCCGCCCAGAGCGCTCCGACCACGCCCAGCAGGGGTACGCAGATCACCGTGAGCGCGTACCCGGCTATCGCCAGCCCCCAGAAGCGGCGGGTGCGGTCCGCCAGCGGACCCGAGACCAGCCGCAGTCCGAGCGCCGCCGCCTCGCCGGCGCCGGTCACCACACCCACCACCAGCGCCGACGCACCCAGCGAGGCCAGCAGCGGTCCGGTGATCGAGCGGGCGCCCTCGTACACGAAGTCCGCGAGCAGACTGACCGTGCCGAACCACACCACGAACCGCCAGGGCCGCATGCGGGTCGGCCGGGCCGGGTGGGAAGCCTGGGGCTTCGGGGCGGTCATGGGCGTACGTCTCCCCTGGGTGACGCCGTCGATTCCCGGCGTCCGTGTCGCCCATCATCCGCCGACACCGGCCCTGGGTCTGCCGGCCCCGGGCGGGGCGCAGACCAGACGCCGGCATCCCCATCGGGCGTCGCGGTCTGCTCAGGCGCTGGCACGGACCGCCTCCGCCGGTCGTGGCGCGGCCCGCGCTGTTCTGGGCGTCGGTGGCCGTCGTGACGGCGGGCGCCGTCGCCTCCCCGCTGCTGCCCGACGGACATATCCCGGTGGTCTTCTTCGAGCGGTTGCTGTGCGGGGCCGCGGGCGCGTTGGTGCTGGCCGCGGCTGTCTTCCGACCGCTGACGGGAAATACGTAGCCGGATACGTGGTTCCACTGAGGTCCCCTTCCTCCCGGCCGTTTACGTTCGAGGCCTCGGACGGCGTGAACGGTGTTGAGGGGACTGAGTGACAAGCAACTCCCGTGGAATCCGGGGCAGTTGGGTGACCTTGTGGGTGGCGGGGAGTCTGCTGGCCGGGTGTTCGGCACAGGGGGCGGACAACGGGGCTTCCCGGGCGGGCGGTTCGCCCGCGGCCAGTGCTTCGCCGAGCGTTTCGGTCGGTGCTTCGCCGAGGGCCGGGGCGACTCCGTCGAGCGGTTCGTCCGCCGCCGCTTCCGTCTTCGCTCCCGATGCCTCCCTCGTCCCCCGGACTGCGAAGGACGGGCGCCGGCTGGTCGAATCCGTCGTGCTCGCCCCGGACGACTGGGGCCGGGGGTACATCGCCCGGACTCCGGCCGAGAGCACCCCGGGCACCTGGGCCGTGCTGGACGAGGACTGCCGGTGGGAGCGGGAGAAGCTGCCGCGCGGGGTGCTGGCGAGCACGTCCCGCTACAGCCGGCAGCCGGCCGGACAGGGCAGGGGCGCGGTCACGGTGACGGCCGTGGCCACCGTGCACGCCTCCGCCCTCGGCGCCGACGAACAGCTGAGCACCACCCTCGAGGAGGTGCTGCGCTGCCCGCAGCAGCGGCCCCGGTCGGAGGAACGGATCACGGGTCTGATGTCGCTCGGCACGCCCTTCGGCGCCCGCGAGCAGGAGTACGCCGACGACTCCGTACTGGAGGCCGGCACCTACGCGGAGAGCGGCGGTGCCGCACAGCCGTACCGGTGGATGGTCGCCCGGCTGGGCACGGTCGTCGTGGCCGTCTCCGTGACGGCCGGCACCGGCTACACCGAGCAGGCACTCAACGAACTGGGCAGCAAGGCCCTGGCTCAGATGCTGACGCGCATCGAGCAGCGGCTGAAGGGAAAGTGATGGAGCCGCTGCGTACCTCAGATCCCGCCAAGCTGGCGGGCTACCGGCTGCTCGGACGGCTGGGCGCCGGCGGCATGGGCGTGGTGTACCTGGCCCGCTCGGCCGGCGGAAGTCTGGTCGCGCTGAAGGTGATTCAGGCCGAGTACGCCGAGGACAGCGATTTCCGGGAGCGGTTCCGGCGCGAGGCGGACACGGCCCGCCGGATGACCAGCCCGTGGGTGGCGTCGCTGGTGGACGCCGATCCCGAGGCGCCGCAGCCCTGGCTCGCGACCACGTTCGTACCCGGTCCCTCGCTCGCCGAGGCACTCGCCGCGCACGGGCCGCTGCCGGTGCCGAGCCTGCGGGTGCTGGGGACGCAGCTCGCCCAGGCGCTGGGTGAGCTGCACGCGGCCGGGCTCGTGCACCGGGACGTCAAGCCCGGCAATGTGCTGCTGGCGCTCGACGGACCACGGCTGATCGACTTCGGTGTGGCCCGCGATCCCGAGGACACGTCGCTCACTTCGACCGGTGTCGTGGTCGGCACGCCGGGGTTCCTGCCACCGGAACAGGCGCGAGGGGCGGGGGATCCGGGGCCGGCCGGAGACGTCTTCTCGTTGGGCTGTGTACTGGCCTTCGCGGCGACCGGCCGCCCTCCGTTCGGCACCGGGTCGCTCGACGCACTGCTGTATCGGACGGTGCACGACGCGCCGGATCTGGAGGGTGTTCCGGCGGAGCTCGCCGAGGTCGTGAGCAGCTGTCTGGAGAAGGATCCGGAGCTGCGGCCCACGGCCGAGACGCTGTCCGAGACCCTCACGGCCGCCTCGTCTGCTTCGCCTCCCGACCCCCGGGAGGCGCTGAGAGTCGTACGTCCTGCAGAATCCGAGGAGGAGCCGGCCCCCGACGAAGAGGCCTGGCTGCCGGAGCCGTTGGTCCTGCTGATCGCGGAGCGGTCGGCCGCCGGGCTGGCGCTGCCGTCCATCGACGACACCGAGGTCGACCCCGCGTCCGCCGGCAGCGCTCCGACGGAGACGGACGCCGCGCAGCCGGCGTCCCGTGCCGTCGGCAGACGACGTTTCCTGCTCATGAGCACAGGCGCTGCGGTCGTCGCGGCCGGGGGCGGCCTTGCCGCATGGGGGGCGCTCGCCGGGGACGGTGAGAGCGACAACGCCGCCCCGAACTCCAGTTATCCCGTGCACACCCTCGGGCTGCACGCCGACCTGAGCGGCGATCAGAAGGCGGTCGGCCGGGCGCAGGAGCGGGGGCTGCGGCTCGCGGTCGACGAGTTCAACGCCCGTGCGGGCAGCCCGTTCGTGCTCGCCGTGAAGACGGTGGACGACGGCGGAGATCCGGCCCGGGCGGCCGAGGCGGCCAAGAAGCTCGTCGCCGACCGTTCCGTGCTGGCCGTGATCGGTCCCACCACGGACGCCACCGCGCTGGCCTCGCTGGCGACGTACGACGCGGCCTCGCTGCCGCTGATCGCGGTGTCGCCCGGCGCCACCGTGCTGGGCGTGATGGGCAGCCGGTCCTTCCTGCACGCCCGGGTGACGGACACGATCCTGCCGTTCTATCTCGACGCGTATCTGCGCGGCACGGCGAAGTCGCGCGCGGTCGGGATCGTCGACGACCGGGCGGCGGACGCCTATGCCTGGGAGATCAGCAGCACCCTCGCCAACATCCTGCGCAAGGCACGGCAGCCTGCCGTGCTGAAGGTGGTCAGCGCATTGCGCACCGATTTCGGGCCGACGCTGGATGCCCTGCTCGACGGCGGCGCGGACTCGGTGGTGTTCGCCGGCTACCACGACCGGGCCGCGCTGCTGGCCAGGGCACTGAGCGGCCGTGACTTCCCGGGGGCCAGGACGGCCGCCCAGGGGGTGCTCGACGCCCGGTTCCTGTCCGCCGCGGGGGACGCGGCCGACGGCTGGGTGATCGTCGCCCCGGTCATGGACGCCACGGTGGCGCCCGAGGCGAAGGCGTTCAGGGCCGCCTACCGCAAGCGTTTCGACGCGGAGCCGGAGCGGTACGCCGTCGAGACGTACGACGTGGCGCAGCTCGCCGTACGCACTCTGCGCTCGCTGACCGCCGCGCGTCGTACCCGGCAGAACCTGACGACGGCGCTGCGCGCGGCCACGTACAAGGGGATCTCCCGGAACCTGGCGTTCGACAAGACGACCGGGGCCCTGGTCGTCGACGGCAGCGGGGTCTACTGGTGGAAGGTGGCCGGCGGCCGGTTCGCGTACCAGGGCGTGGCGCCCTTCCAGGTGTCGGCCTGATGGGGCAATTCACCCCCGGCGTCCGCCCGTTGGGGCACTGATGGAGCCGTTGCGCGGCGCCGACCCGGCCAGGATCGCGGGCTATCGGCTGCTGCGCCGGCTGGGGGCGGGCGGCATGGGCGTGGTGTATCTGGCCCGCTCCCCCGGAGGCGCGCTCGCCGCGGTGAAGGTGATCCGCGCGGCGCACGCCGACGACCCGGGATTCCGGGCCCGGTTCCGCCGTGAGGTGGAGACGGCGGGCCGGGTCGCCAACCCCTGGGTGGTGCCGCTGCTCGACGCGGACCCGGACGCCGAGTCGCCCTGGCTGGCCACGGCGTTCGTGCCGGGGCCCTCGCTCGCGGAGGCGGTCGAGGAGTGCGGGCCGCTGCCGTACGGCAGTGTCCGCGTCCTGGGCGTGCGGCTGGCCGAGGCGCTGGAGGCGGTGCACGGGGCGGGTCTGGTGCACCGGGACGTCAAGCCCGGCAATGTGCTGCTCGCGGTCGACGGACCCCGGATGATCGACTTCGGTATCGCGCGGATGCCGGAGGACACCGCGCTCACCGCCAGCGGGATGGTGGTCGGCTCCCCCGGCTTCCTCTCCCCCGAACAGGCCCAGGGCAGGGGCCGGGAGATCGGTCCGGCGAGTGACGTCTTCTCGCTCGGCTGTCTGCTGGCCTACGCGGTGACGGGCGAGCGCCCCTTCGGATGGGGCTCCGCGGCCGAGTCGCTGGTGCGCACGGTCCATGACGAGCCGGTCCTGGGCGGCGTGCCGGAGGCGTTGCTGCCGCTGTTGCGGGGGTGCCTGGCCAAGGAGCCCGGCGCCCGGCCGGCGGTGTCCGACGTGCGGCAAGCCCTGGACGGTGCGGGCGAGGGCGGGGGCTGGTTGCCGGAGCCCCTGACCCGGCTGATCGCGCGCCGTTCGGCCGCGGTGCTCGCGCTGCCGGCCGTCGAGGCGACCGAAGTCACCGCGGCAACGGTGGCCGACGCAGCGCCCGGTGACACGACAGCCGTCGGCCCGGAAGGCACCACGCGCCGCCGCTTGCTGATACTGGGCTCGGCCGCCGGAGTCCTGGCGGCCGGCGGCACGGCGGCCTGGTGGACGGCGAACCGCCCCGGCAGCACCGCGTCGCAGGCGGGCCGAACCCGGCGCCCGCGCCTGGTGGTTGCCCTGCATGCCGACCTGAGCGGCAGCGGTCGTACGACGGGCCGCGCCCAGGAGAACGGCGTCCGGCTCGCCGTCGACGATCTCAACTCCCGTACCGGGCGCGCCTTCGACCTGGCGCTCCAGGTGCACGACGACGCGGGCGGCACGGCCCGGGCACGGCAGATCGCCCGGCGGCTGGCGGCCGACGACCGGGTCCGGGCCGTGATCGGGCCGACCACCGACGCCTGCGCCAAGGCCGTCCTCGGCCTCTACCAGCAGGCGCGGCTCCCGATGGTCACCGTGTCGGTCGGACTCGACGAGGTGTCCCCCACCACGTACCGCGTGTACGCGGCCACCCGCCCCGATGACGCGACCCTGGCGGCGCCGCTCGTCGCCTACCTCGTCCGCACCGCCAAGGCCCGAAAGACGGTGCTGATCGACGACGCAGCCGAGGGCGACTTCAGCTGGCGGCTGTGCGCCGGCATCGACGACGCCGTACGGACCGCGCAGCGCACCACGATCCGGCGCACCCTGGCCGCCGGGGACGGCTCGGCTCAGGACTTCCGTGCCCTCGCGGAGTCGGTGACGCAGGCGGGGGCGGACGCGGTGGTCTTCGGCGGCGGGTACGCCCGGGCCGCGCGGCTGGCCCGCGCGCTGCGCTCCGCCGGCTTCTCGGGTGCGCGGCTGGCCGGTCAGCGCGCGCTCGACCCCCGTTTCCTCAGCCCGGCGGGGGACGCCGCCGAGGGCTGGGTGTTCGCCGCCTCCTTCCTCGATCCGAGCCGGGTGACGGCCGCGAAGTCCTTCGCCGCCGCCTACCGCGCGCGCTTCGGCGCCGCGCCGCCCTGGTACTCCGCCGAGGCGTACGACGCGACGCTGTTCGTCGCCCGCGCCATGACGGTCCTGGGCGGCTCGGGCGCCCAACGGGGGGCGATCGTGGGGCAGTTGCGCGAGACCGACTACCGGGGGATCACCAAACGGCTGCGCTACGACTCGTCCACCTACCGCTACACGGACGCGATGTACCTGTTCCGGGCGAGCGGGGGCGCCTTCCGCTGTCTCGGCGACTACCGGGACGCCACGACCTGAGCACCACTGTTCATATGCTCCGGTCGAGGGCGGCGCGCGTCATGAGGCCCGCCAGTGCCGAGCGGGACGACACGGAGGTCTTGCGGTAGATGGCCGACAGGTGGGTCTCGACCGTGCGGCGGCTGAGGTAGAGCTTCGTCGCGATGGCCTGGTTGCTCAGTCCTTCGGCGACGAGTTGGGCGATCTCCCGTTCACGGGTGGTCAGTTGGTCGAGCTCCGTGGGTGCGCGTGAGGGTTCCTCGGCCTGCGGGCGCACGAGCGCGGCGAGGTCGGACAGCAGGCGTGCGCCGCCCTCGTCCGCGATACGGCGGGCCCGTTCCCACATCGCGGTTGCGCGCCGCCCCTCGCCCGCGGCCTGCGCCTGGACACTCGCCAGCAGCAGGGAGTACGCCTCCCAGACCGCGGCGCCGGAGGGTGCGTACGCCTGCGCGGCGCGCTCGAAGAGGTCTGCTGCCGCGCGGGGGTCTCCGCGGTGCTGGGCGAGCGCCGCCTCGGCGCGCAGTGCCGCCCCGCGCTGGCCGTGCAGTCCCATCCGGTCGGCTTCCTCGGCGGCTCGTGCGGCCCAGCGCGCGGCCTGCTCGACGTCGCCGAGGGCGAGGGCGGTGCCGACGAGGGTGTCCAGCTGGCCGGGGCGTATGGAGGGCTGTAGGCCCAGCAGTTCGGGGCCGCCGGCCTGCAGGATGGAGTCCTGTGCGCGGTGCGGGTCACCGTTGACGAGGGCCGTGTGGCCGAGCACGCATCGGGCCAGCGACGCCCACCAGTGGCCGCTGCGGCCGGCCGTGGCCACGGCCTCCTCGGCGGTCGTCAGGGCGCTGGTGTCGCCCAGGGGGCGGCAAAGGAGAAGGATCAGTGCCTTGAAGGTCAGGGTGAAGGCCAGCAGATCGCTGCTGCCGATCGCCCGGGCGACGGATTCCGCTTCCTCGGCCGATTCCAGGGCGGACGGCAGCCGGCAGGTGTTGAGGTGCACGAAGGCCCTGCTGCTCAGCAGGTGGGGCAGGACGTGGACCTGGCCGCTGCGGCGGGCGATGTCCAGCCCCCGCTCGGCGTGGCGTTCCGCGTCGGTGTAGCGCTCCAGCAGGGCTTCCGCCCAGGCCAGCCAGACCAGCGACTCGCACAGTTCCGTGAGGCCGGGGTCGGTCAGGCCGTCCACGAGCCCGGCGGCGGCCTCGGCGAACCGGCGGGCCGTCAGGGTCTCCCCTTCGTAGGCCTCGCCCAGCGACCCCAGGGCCAGGGCTCCCATCTCTCCCATGACGTCGCCGTGGGAGCGGGCCACCGCGAGCGTCCGCTCGATGTCGTCGCGTACGTCGGGATAGGAGACGGTGTTCAGGGCGGCCATGCCCAGCGCGAGTCCCAGGGAGACCGCCTGGCGGGGCTCGGGGCCGGGATCACGCACCAGTTCCCGGTGCAGGAGGGCGATCGCCTCCGGGGAGTGGCCGAGGTGGCGTTCCATCATGGCGCACAGCGCTGTCGCGTCCCCGCGCAGCGAGGCGTCGGCCGGCCCGGAGCTGCTGATGAGTGTGTGCAGCAGATCGCGGCTCTCCCGCAGGCTGCCGCCGACGCCGAGGGCTCTGGCGCGTGCCAGCGTCAACTCCCCGCGCTGTCTTGCATATACGGGTGTGTCCGGCATGAGCCGCAGGACGACGTCCAGCAGATGGGCGGCGGTCGCGGGCGCCGTGTGGGCGAACTGGGCGGCCGCCTCGCTCAGCACCGCCGCGGCCGCCGGATCCCAGCCGGCCAGGGACCGCTCGACGTGGTGGGCCCGTTCGGCCGCGGAGGCGCCCGCCCGCGCCAGTTCCTGTGCCGCGCCATGATGGATCTCGGCACGGCGTGCGGCGGCGGTGTTCTCGTAGACCAAGTGCCCGCAGCAGCGGGTGGCGCAGGGTCCAGCGGCCGTCGGACCGTCTGCGCAGCAGATCGCGCCGCGCCAACGCACTGATGCAGGCGTCGAGTTCCTTCGCGGTGAGGGGGCCGGTCGTCCGGCTCAGCATCGCGGGCGTGGCGTGGTCGCCGAGGACCGCCACTGCTTCGACGGTGCGGCGCTGCGCCTCACTCAGCGCGGCCAGTTCGTCCAGGAGCAGCGACCCCAGTCCGCTGGGCACACCGGACACCGTGTCGTCGTGGGCCCGAAGGGCGGTGCCGCGCGATGACGTGCCATGCCGGTAGGCGTGCAACAGGCAGTGGAAGTACAGCGGGTTGCCCTCGCTGGACCGATGGATCTCCTGCGCGTCGCCGGGCGGCAGGTCGGGGGCCAGCGCCTCGATGGCGTCCTGCTCGGGCAGCGGCCGCAGCGCCATGGGCAGTACGGCCGCGCTGTCGACGCCGCGGGTCAGAGCGGCGGCGAGCGAGTGCGGTGTCTGCCGGGCCCGCCGCGCCACGAGCAGCAGCACCCGGCCCCGCACGGGGTGCCGGATCAGGTGGTCCAGCAGCTCCAGGGAGGCGGGATCGGCCCAGTGCAGGTCGTCCAGCGCCAGCACCAGCCCGCTCCGCTCACCGAGCCCGGTCAGTACGTGCGCCACGACCCGATAGAGGCCGAATCGATCGCGGTTCGCGATGCCCGAGGTGGCGCCCTGCGCGCTGTCGGCGCCGCGCAGCACCGGTGCCGCCGCTTCGGGCACGGCATCCGAGTCCAGGAAGGTGTGGTCGACGTCGGCGAACGCGTCCGTGAACGTCTGGAACGGAGTGTGCCGTTCGTACTCCGTGGCCCTGCCGCGCAGCACGGTCAGCCCATGCTGCCGCGCCCGCGCGCAGAGTTCGCCCAGCAGCCGGCTCTTGCCCATGCCGGCGTCCGCGGCGATGTCGACGACCGCGGGAACGCCGTCCTGCCCGAGACGGGCGATCACCGAGTCGAGCCGCTTCAGCTCCTCGGCTCTGCCGACCAGCGTCGTCGCCGTCTCGTCCCCTGCCGGCACCAGCATGTCTCCATTCCCCACCGAGTTAGCATGATCATTCCAGAGTGGCCCCCTGGGCGACGGTCCCCGGCTCTCAGACCTGGGCCGGTGCACTCCCGCCGGGTGCGTCCGCGACGCCGACGGCCCGGGCCCGCCGGAGCACTCTCCTCAGCCCCGCCAGCGCGGTCGCGGTTCCGGCACCGACGGGAACGACCGGCCAGTACGCGATGCCGTTCCCGAAAGCCACGCACCCGAGGAGCACGAAGATCGCCGACATCCCGAGGGCGAACCCGATCGCCCAGGGCACCGACCGCTCCTGCCGCTCCAACCGCACCCGCCCGCCGCGCCCGGCCAGGTGTGCGGCGGCGGCCACGACGAGGGCGATCACATACCCCATGGCCAATGGATACGTCACGAACAGCGTGATGTCCCACCCCCCGGGGTGCCAGCCGAGCCACACGTCACGCCCGTCGATCTCCACGACCCGCCCGTGCCACAGGCCCGCCTGGACCTGCTGCCCCTCCTGGAAGTCGTTCGCGGAATCGTCCGGGACACCGTTCGCTGCCTTCGTCTCGTCGCCGACACGCAGTTCGATCGTGTACACGGTGGTGACGAACCACTGCCCGCTGCCGCCGTCCTGGCCTCCGCCGTCTGTCCCTCTCGTCGTGTGGGACGTCAGCTTGGTGATGGTGGCTTCGGCCGTGTGCAGCGACCCGTTCGACCGTGCGTCCGCGATGCCCGTCTCCTCGTAGGTGCGCAGGGCGAGCAGCAGGATCAGAGCAGCCATGACGAGGCGGAACACCCAGCGCGTCACACGGCCTGCCACTGTCCTGATCCGCCTCGCGCCCGGTCTCGTCCGCGCGATCGCGTCCTCTGTCTGCTCCTGCGTCATCAATCCCCCCTCGCCTTGCGTGCGGAGACGGGCGACAGCCGTCCCACGGGATCACACGCCGCGCACGTGACCATGGTTGCGGCCGATCACCCGGCCGTGACCGGGTCACGGATGGTAGATGTCCCAGTCCGTCGACCCCGTGCGTGCGGGGCTCGGGGTCCGCCGGTCCGCGTCGCACTGCGCGGAATCCAGCGCCGGGAGCAGTCGGTGCACGCCGATCCGCTCCGTCGCGAACCGCACGGCCGCGTCGTCGGCAGTGGACAAATCGCCCGCCAGTCGGGGTAGTTGACGGTCAGTCAGGGGTGCACCCGCGTACGCCGCCACAAGGACCCGGGTGCAGGTGCCGTCCTGCCCGCCGGGAAGGCCGGCGGGGAAGCCGACGGTTCGCGTCCTGCTGCCGTCCGAGGACAGCCGGTAGCGCATCACGGACGACATCTCCGTCCCCGTCGTCGTGGCCGTGACGGTCCAGAACTCGACCTGCACGGCCAGCGGTTGGCACAGCACCCGGACATCGCCCGTGCGGGGTGGGCGGACGACGACCGACGCGTCCGTGTACGACGAGCCGTCGACCGTCCCGCGGATGGTCACCGCGGTCCGCAGCCACGCCGCCTGCTGCCGCCCCGTCCAGTGGCCGTCGTCGCGGCAGCCGCCGGTCTGCGCGCCCGCGGACGCCTTCGAGCAGCCGGCCGCGAGCAGCGCGAGGGCCGCCGCGCAGGCCGTCATGGCTGCGCGGCGCGGGCGGGTCTTGGTGCTGTGCATGGTCTCCCTCGATCGGAACGGGGCGGGCCGCGGGATCGCGTGGCTCGGGCGGCGAGCAGTCTGCTGGCGCCTCGTCCGCGGCGGGGGCCTCGGTGGGCCGCTGTGTCCGTCCCGTGATCAAGGAGGCGGTCCGGTGCCCGGCACAGGGCGTGCCGTCCGTCTCGTACCGAAGGTCCCGCAGGGGTCGCCGGAAGACGGTTTGTCGATCGGGCGCTTCGATTTCGGCGATTCGTAGCCGAATTTCCCAAACGGTTGAGCGCCTGTCGTCCGCTCTTCACGATTTGCCTGTCAAGTGCCCGACGGCCAGGCCTCGGGCCCCAGCGCTGCAGAAGCGAGACCAGCATGGTGCGTGTCCGTGCGTCCCTGTCCCAGCTGCCCGCCTACGTCCCGGGCCGCAAACTGCCCGGAGCCGTCGTGCTGGCCAGCAACGAGTCCCCGTACGGCCTGCTGCCGGGGGTGGCCGCGGCCCTCGCGGAGGCTGCCGGCGGTGTCTCGCGCTATCCCGATCTGCAGGCCGCCTCGCTGGTCGAGGCCCTGGCGGCGCACCACGGGGTGGAGCCGGACCGGATCGCGGTGGGTGCCGGTTCCTCGGAGGTGTGCGGGCAGTTGCTGCACACCGTGGTCGGGCCCGGTGACGAAGTGGTCTTCGGCTGGCGGTCGTTCGAGGCGTACCCGATCCTGACCGCCGTGGCGGGCGGTACGGCGGTGAAGGTGCCGCTGCGCGACCACGCCCTCGACCTCGACGCCATGGCCGCGGCGATCACCGCCCGGACCCGGCTGGTCTTCGTGTGCAACCCGAACAACCCGACGTCCACGGCGGTCGGCGCGCGGGCTTTGACCGACTTCGCGGACCGGGTGCCGCGGGACGTGCTGATCGTCGTCGACGAGGCCTACCGGGAGTACGCCGATCCCGACCGGGTCCCCGACGGACTCGCCCTGCTCGGCGACCGGCCGAACGTGGCGGTGCTGCGGACCTTCTCGAAGGCGTACGGGCTGGCGGGGCTGCGCGTGGGCTACTGCGTGGCACCGCCCGGGATCGCCGCGCACGTGCGCCGCACGCAGGTGCCGTTCAGCGTCAGCGCGCCGGCCCAGCGGGCCGCCGTGGTCGCCCTCGGCGAGGGTGCGGAGGTCGCCCGGCGGGCCACCCTGACCGTCGGCGAACGCGAGCGTGTCACCAAGCAGTTGCGGGCGCTGGGCCATGAAGTGCCCGAATCCCGGTCCAACTTCGTCTGGCTGCCGCTCGGGGCGGACAGCGCCGGCTTCGCGGGGCACTGCGCCGACGGGAAGGTCGTGGTCCGCCCGTTCCCCGGCGAGGGCGTCCGGGTGACGGTCGGGCTGCCGGAGGAGAACGACGCCCTCCTCGCGCTCGCGGCGAGCTGGAGAGGCTGACGGCCATGCGGCCCGGTCCCTACGAACGGCACCGCGAATTGCTGCACAGCGTGGTTCGCGCGATCGCCGCCGGTGCGTGCCACCGCCCCTTCACCGAGGCGACCGGCCAGGACGCGGCCGACGCGGGCATGCGGTCGACCCGCACCGCGGGCAAGGTGTTCCGCTCGCTGCTGGGGCGGCCGTTCGAGCTGGGGCAGCCCGGCGAGCTCGGCCGTGTGCGCACGGAGTCGTCGCCGTACGGCCTCGCGCTGGCCATCGACTACCCGCGCTGCGATCCCGCGGAGCTGGTCGCGGCGGCCGCGCGGGCGGCGGCGGGCTGGCGGGCCGCCGGGCCCTACCAGCGCGCCGGGCTGGCCGTGGAGATCCTGCGCCGGCTCAACACGCGCAGCCATGAACTGGCCCTCGCGGTGCACCACACCACCGGCCAGCCCCTCCGGGCGGCCTTCCGCGCGGCCGGGCCGCCCGCCCAGGACCGTGCCCTGGAGGCGGTGGCCCAGGCCTTCGCCGAGTCGGAACGGGTCCCGGCCGACCTGCACTGGGAGAGCGGCGAACGGGGAGGGCAGCCGCGTGCGCTGCGGGGCACCTGCACCCTGGTGCCCCGAGGGGTGTCGCTGCTGGTGGGCTGCCCCGACTTCCCGCTGTGGAACGGGTGTCCGGGCCTGTTCGCCAGCCTGGTGACCGGCAACCCCGTGGTCGTGGCCCCGCACCCGCGCTCGGTGCTGCCGCTGGCGATCACGGTGCGGGTCGCCCGGCAGGTGCTGGCGGAGGCCGGTCACTCCCCCGACCTGGTGACGCTGGCGGTGGCGGAACCGGAGCGGCATGTGCACCGGCGGCTGGCCACGGACCCGGCGGTGCGCATCGTCGACTACACCGGCGCCGCCCGTTTCGCCGACTGGCTGGAGCAACACGCCCGCCAGGCCGCCGTGTTCACCAACCGGACCGGACTGAACACCGTAGTGGTGGACTCCACCGACAACTACCGGGGCCTGGTGCGCGGCCTCGCCCTCGCCTCGTGCCGGTGCAACGGCACGGTCCGCACCACCCCGCAGAACATCCTGGTGCCGGAGCGCGGCTTCCCCACCGACGAGGGGCACAGGACACTGCGGGACCTCGGGGCCGACCTCGCCGACGCCGTGGACCGGCTGCTGGCCCATCCCGCCCGTGCGGCACGGGTGTTGGGCGCGGTCACCGCCGACGACGTCCGCGGCGCGCTCACGGAGGCCGCCCGGTACGGGCCGGTCCTGCACGCCTCCGGGCCGGTGGCCCACCCCGACCACCCGTACGCCGATCTGCGCAGCCCGCTGCTGGTGCGGCTGCACGCCGAGGACGAGCGGGTCTACACCCGCGAGTGGCCCGGGCCGGTCTCCTTCCTGGTGGGCACCGACTCGACCTCGCTCAGCCTCGCTCTCCTACGCCGTACCGTGGCGCGGCACGGCGCGCTGTACGCGGCGGTGCACTCCACCGACCCGCTGGTCCTTGCGGCGGCCGAGACGGCGGCGCTGGACGCCGGGGTGCATCTGGTGGAGAACCTCGACGACCTGCCCGCCGACCCGTCCTCGGCACTGGCCGAACTGCCGGGCGCGGGCGCCCACTTCATCACCGGACGCTTCAGCGTGATCCGCTCCCGGCGGCATGCACCGCCGCCGGCGCCGGTTCCGGCACCGGCCCGGCCCGAGGCGACCGCGACGCTGATCGACGTATGACCGCACAGCCGTGCACGCCGTGGATCCCGGCGTGGTTCACCGATCCGGCCGCCCGTGAGCGCTACCACCCCGCGGAGCACGACGACAACAGCCGGACCAACGTCGCGCTGCTGCGCGCGGCGATCACCCGGGACGGGCCCGGCTCCCCCGCGGCGGGCCTGGCGGACGTCCCGCTGCGCACCGGGAGCGGCACGAGGTGGGCCTGCGGTGGAGCGACACCAAACGGTTCGTCCATCCCGAGGTCGGCGAGCTGGAGCTCTACTGCCAGCTCCTGCTCGAGCCGGACCAGGGCCAGTCGCTCCTCGTCTTCACGGCCACCCCGGGCACGGAGAGCCACGACAAACTCGCCCTGCTCACCGTGGTGGGCACCGACCGGTTCGCCGACGCCGAGTGACGCCCGGCAGTGCCGCCGAGCCCACCACCGCTCAGTCCGTCCAGGTGGCGCCGCGCCCCCGCACCTCGTCGAAGACGAGCCAGGTGCGGGTGGAGCGCACCCCCGGGATGCCCTGGATCTTCTCCAGCACGACCTGGCGCAGGGCGAGGTTGTCCGGGGCGCGCACGAGGACCAGGACGTCGAAGTCGCCGGTGACGAGGGCGACATGCTCCACGTACGGGATCTCGCGCAGCTCGCGGGAGATGTCGCGCCAGGCGTTCTGTTCGATGCCCATCGTCACGTAGGCGCTGGTGCCCAGGCCCGCCCGCTGGGCGTTGAGCTGCGCCGTGAAGCCCGTGATGACGTCCTCGGCCACGAGCCGGCCGATGCGCGTGTAGGCGTTGGCCCGGGAGATGTGCACCTGCTCGGCGAGGGCCCGGACCGAGATCCGGCCGTCCTGCAGGAGCCGGCTGAGGATCTGGCGGTCGATGTCGTCGAGCGGGACGGCAGTTCGTCCGGCCACCGCCCCCGGCGGCGAGAGTTCCTCGGACACTTTGTCCTCCCAGACCCCTGGATCCGGCAGTTCATCGCCGGTTCGGTCGAGCTATTGAACACATATTCCGCGATGGCCACCATTCTCCTGTCAAGTGTCCAGAGAAAGCGAGCGCCGTCCATGTCCGTGAAGAGCCTCCGCCAGACGGTCCAGGGCCTGCTGCCGTCGCTGACGCCGGTGCGGTTCGTGGCCGAGGACGGCACCCCGGTCGCCAGGCCGGCGGCCGAGTACCCCGAGCCCCCGGTCGAGGCCCTGCGCGAGGCCTGGCGGCGGATGGTCCTGGGCCGGCGGTTCGACACCCAGGCGACCGCCCTCACCAAGCAGGGCCGCCTCGCGGTGTATCCGTCCAGCCGCGGCCAGGAGGCCTGCCAGATCGGTGCCGTGCTCGCACTGCGCCCGGACGACTGGCTGTTCCCGACCTACCGCGACTCCGTGGCCCTGGTGACCCGGGACATCGACCCGGTCGAGGTGCTGACCCTGCTGCGCGGCGACTGGCACTGCGGCTACGACCCCGCCGCCACCCGTACCGCTCCGCAGTGCACCCCGCTGGCCACCCAGGTGCTGCACGCGACGGGCATGGCCGAGTCCCTGCGCCGCACGGGCCAGAACGGCGTCGCGATGGCCCTCATCGGCGACGGCGCGACCAGCGAGGGCGACTTCCACGAGGCGCTGAACTTCGCGGCCGTGTTCCGCGCGCCGGTGGTCTTCTTCGTGCAGAACAACCAGTACGCGATCTCCGTGCCGCTGGCCCGGCAGACCGCGGCGCCCGCGCTGGCGTACAAGGGCATCGGCTACGGCGTGCGCTGCGAGCAGGTCGACGGCAACGACCTGGTCGCGGTGCTGGCGGTGCTGACCGCGGCCGTCGAGCACGCCCGCGCCGGACACGGTCCCGTTCTGGTCGAGGCGCACACCTACCGCATGGACGCGCACACCAACGCCGACGATGCCACCCGCTACCGGGAGGACGACGAGGTCGAGCAGTGGCGGGCGGCGGATCCGGTCGACCGGCTGGAGGCGTATCTGCGCTCGCGCGGTGTGCTGACGGACGAGGACGTGGCGGGGTTGCGGGAGGAGGCCGAGGAGCTGGCGGCGCGGGTGCGCGCGGGCCTGAACGCGGACTCCGTGCCGGACCCGCTCGAGCTGTTCGACCACGTCTACGCCGAGCCGACTCCGCAACTGCGTGAGCAGCGTGCCCAGTTGGCGGCCGAGCTCGCCGAAACCACCCAGGCCCAGGAGGACTGACGACCATGGCCAAGGTCACGATGGCGCAGGCGCTCAACACCGCCCTGCGCGACGCGCTGCGCGAGGACGAACAGGTCCTCGTCTTCGGCGAGGACGTCGGCCCGCTCGGCGGCGTCTTCCGCATCACCGACGGGCTGACCCGCGACTTCGGTGAGCAGCGCTGCTTCGACACCCCGCTCGCGGAGGCCGGCATCGTCGGTCTTGCGGTCGGCATGGCGATGGGCGGGTTCCGGCCCGTGGTGGAGATGCAGTTCGACGCCTTCGCCTACCCGGCGTTCGAGCAGATCGCCTCGCACGTCGCCAAGACCCGCAACCGCACCCGCGGCCGGATCGGCCTGCCGATGGTGATCCGCATCCCGTACGCCGGCGGCATCGGCGGAGTCGAGCACCACTGCGACTCCAGCGAGGCCTACTACGCGCACACACCCGGCCTGAAGGTGGTCACCCCGGCCACGGCCGAGGACGCGTACTGGCTGCTGCGGGACGCGGTGGCCGACCCCGACCCGGTGGTGTTCCTGGAGCCGAAGAAGCTGTACTGGTCGCGCGAGGACACCGACCTGCGCACGCGCGGCGCGCTGCCGTTCGGGAAGGCGGCGATCCGCCGGGCCGGGCGGGACGCCACCCTCGTCGCCTACGGGCCCTCGGTCCCGGTGGCCCTGGCCGCGGCCGAGGCCGCCGCCGCGGACGGCATCGAGCTGGAGGTCGTGGACCTGCGGACGCTGGTGCCCTTCGACGACGGGACGGTCACGGAGTCGGTGCGCAGGACCGGGCGGTGTGTGGTCGTGCAGGAGGCGCAGGGCTTCGCCGGGGTCGGCGCGGAGATCGCCGCCCGGGTGCAGGAGCGCTGCTTCCACTCGCTCGCCGCGCCCGTGCTGCGGGTGGCCGGCTTCGACATCCCCTACCCGCCGCCGAAGCTCGAGCACGCGCATCTGCCCGGCGTCGACCGGGTCCTTGACGCCGTCGACCGCCTGCAGTTCGCCGACGAGCCCGACACCCGGCACCTGTTGAAGGGAGCGGTCGCGTGACCACGGCAACGACGCAGGAGCAGCTCTTCCGGCTCCCCGACCTGGGCGAGGGGCTGACCGACGCGGAGATCGTCGAGTGGAAGGTCGCCGTCGGCGACACCGTGACGATCGACCAGATCGTGGTCGAGGTGGAGACCGCCAAGGCCGCGGTCGAGGTGCCGGTCCCGTACGCGGGCACGGTATTGCGGCTGCACACCGAGGCAGGCACGGCGCTCGGGGTGGGGCAACCGCTCATCACGGTGGGGGCGGCGGCTCCGGCGCCCGAGGCCGCCGCCGAGCGCTACCGCGAGGAGGAGCAGGCCGGGTCAGGCAACGTGCTGATCGGCTACGGCACCGGGCACGAACCGGCACCGCGCCGTCGCCGCCGACGTGCCCCGGCTACGGCGACCAGCGCGCCGCCGGCCGCCGCGGCGCCGGTGGCCGAGGCGCACGCTCCGCGGGTCATCTCCCCGCTCGTGCGAAGGCTGGCGCGGGATCACGGGATCGACCTCGCCGTGCTCGCGCCGTCCGGTCCCGCCGGGGTCGTCCTGCGGCGGGACGTCGAACGAGCCATGGCCGAGAGCATGCCGGAAGCCGCTTCGGACACCGCCTCCAACGGCCCGGTCCGCATCCCCCTGCGCGGCGTCCGCAAGGCCGTCGCCGACAAGCTCTCCCGCAGCCGGACCGAGATCCCCGACGCCACGACCTGGGTCGACGTGGACGCGACCGGACTGCTCCAGGCCAAGAAGGCGCTGGAGGCCGCCGAACCCGGCCGCCGTGTCGGCCTGTTGGCCCTGCTGGCCCGGATCTGTGTCGCCGGTCTGCGCCGCTACCCCGAGCTGAACTCGGCCGTCGACACCGAGCGCCGGGAGATCCTGCGCTACGAGGAGGTGCACCTGGGCTTCGCCGCGCAGACCGACCGCGGACTGGTCGTCCCCGTCGTGCGCGACGCCCACCGGCTGACCACGGTCCAACTGGCCGCGGAACTGGCCCGGTTGACCGAGCTGGCCCGGACCGGGAACCTGCCGCCGGACCGGCTGACCGGAGGCACGTTCACCCTCAACAACTACGGCGTGTTCGGCGTCGACGGCTCCACGCCCATCATCAACCACCCGGAGGCGGCCCTCCTCGGCGTCGGACGTATCGTCGACAAACCCTGGGTGGTGGACGGTGAGTTGACCGTCCGCAAGGTCACGCAGCTGTCGTTCTGCTTCGACCACCGGGTCTGCGACGGCGGCACCGCCGGCGGCTTCCTGCGCTTCGTGGCCGACTGCGTGGAACGCCCGGCCATCCTGCTCGCCGACGTCTGACCAACCCGGCCTTCCCTTCCCGCACTTGGGCGCATCGCACCCACCAACCGACCGAACGTTCGGCCTGGAGTCTTCATGTCCACCTTCTACGCCCGCCACGCCGACCTGCTCGAACAGGCCGTGGCCCGCACCACCGACCGCGGCTACTGGACGCCGTATCCGGAGACCCCGAGCGCCTCCGTGTACGGAGCGGGAGCGCCCGAGGCGGGCGAGGCGGCCTTCCGTGCCCTCCTCGACCGTCCCTTCCCGCTCGACGGACACCCCACCACCGGCACCGTCCCGGCCACGGAGGTGTCGCCGTACGGGTTCCCGCTCGGCGTCAGCTACCCGCACCTGGCGCCCGAGGCCGCCGTGGCGACCGCCAAGTCGGCTGCCCGGGCCTGGCGTTCGGCGAGCCCCGACGTGCGGGCCGGTGTGGCGGCCGAGATCCTGGCCCGCCTCAACGCGGCGAGCTTCGAGATCGCGCACGCCGTCCAGCACACCACCGGCCAGCCCTTCGTGATGGCCTTCCAGGCGGGCGGCGCGCACGCCCAGGACCGCGGCCTGGAGGCGGTGGCGTACGCCTGGGAGGCACAGCGGCGCCACCCGGCCACCGCGCGCTGGAGCAAGCCCCGGCGCCGGGGCGGACCGCTGGTCATGGACAAGACCTTCACGCCGGTGGGCCGGGGCGTAGCCGTACTCATCGCCTGCAACACCTTCCCCACCTGGAACGGCTACCCGGGGTTCTTCGCGAGCCTGGTCACCGGCAACCCGGTGATCGTCAAGCCGCACCGGCGGGCCGTGCTGCCGCTGGCGATCACCGTGCGGATCGCCCGCGAGGTGCTGGCGGAGGCCGGCTTCGACCCCGACGTGGTGCTGCTGGCCGCCTCGCGCCCCGAGGAGCGCACCGCGCCCGCCCTGGCCACCCACCCCGACGTGCGGATCGTGGACTTCACCGGGTCGAGCCAGTTCGGCGACTGGCTGGAGGACAACGCCCGCCAGGCCGTCGTGCACACGGAGAAGGCGGGTCTCAACACCGTCGTCGTGGACTCCACGGACGACTACACCGGGCTGCTGCGCAACCTGGCGTTCTCACTGTCGCTCTACAGCGGGCAGATGTGCACCACCCCGCAGAACATCCTGGTGCCGCGCGACGGGTTCGAAACGGACCAAGGGCCGCGTACGGCCGACGAGTTCGCCGCCGATCTGGGCTCCGCGCTGGACGACCTGCTGGCCGAACCGGCCCGGGCCGCCGCCACCCTCGGCGCGATCGTGAACGACGGGGTTCTCGCACGCCTGGAGGAGGCGGCGGGCCTGGGCCGTACTGCCCGTCCCTCGCGGGCCGTTGCGCATCCCGACCACCCGGACGCCGTGGTCCGCACCCCGCTGGTGGCCCGGCTGGACGCGGAGGCCGACGAGAAGACCTACACGAGCGAGTGGTTCGGGCCGGTCTCCTTCGTCATCGCCACCGACGACACCACGCACTCGCTGCGCGTCCTGCACGACACCGTGCGACGTCACGGCGCGCTGACCGCCTGCGTGTACGCGACCGGCGAGGACGTGCCGGCGGCGGCCCGGCAGACGGCCCTCGAGGCGGGCGTGCACCTCTCGGAGAACCTGACCGGCGACGTGTTCGCCAACCAGTCCGCCGCCTTCAGCGACTTCCACGGCAGCTCGGCCAACCCGGCCGCGAACGCCACCCTGACCGATCCGGCGTTCGTCACCGGCAGGTTCGCCGTCCTGCAGTCCCGCCGCCACGCGCCCGCCGAGGAGCACGCCGATGTCCGATGAGGTCTATCTGATCGACGGGGCCCGTACCCCGCAGGGCCGTTACGGCGGTGCCCTGGCGTCCGTGCGTCCCGACGACCTGGCCGCGCTCGTCGTCGGCGAGGCGGTACGGCGCGCCGGGATCCCGGCCGACGGCGTGGACGAGGTGATCCTCGGCGCCGCGAACCAGGCCGGCGAGGACAACCGTGACGTCGCGCGGATGGCCGTACTGCTGGCCGGCCTTCCGCACACCGTGCCCGGGTACACCGTCAACCGGCTGTGCGCGTCCGGGCTCACGGCGGTCGCGTCCGCCGCGCAGGCCATCAGGGCCGGTGAGGCGGAACTGGCCGTGGCCGGCGGGGTCGAGTCGATGACCCGTGCGCCGTGGGTGACGGCCAAGCCGGGCACCCCCTGGGCGCGGCCGGGCGAGGTCCACGACAGCTCCCTCGGCTGGCGGTTCACCAATCCGCGCTTCCCCGCGACGACCACCTTGTCGATGGGCGAGACCGCGGAGGAGGTCGCCGCCCTGGACGGCATCGGCCGCCTGGACGCGGACGCCTTCGCGCTGCGCAGCCACCGGCGGGCGGTGGCCGCGCAGAGGGCGGGCCGTTTCACGGCGGAGATCGTCCCGGTGCCGGTGGCGGACGGTGAGGTGACCGAGGACGAAGGACCGCGCCCGACGACCACGCTGGAGAGGCTCGGCGGCCTGCGCACCGTCTTCCGCCGGGAGGGCATCGTCACCGCGGGCAACTCCTCGCCGCTGTCCGACGGGGCGGCCGCGCTGGTGGTCGCGAGCGGGGCGACCGTGCAGCGGTGCGGGCTCACGCCCCGGGCCCGTGTCGTCACCGCCGCCTCGGCCGGGGCCGAGCCGCACCTGATGGGCCTCGGCCCGGTACCGGCCACCGCGAAGGCCCTGGACCGGGCGGGCTGGACGGCCGCCGACCTCGACGCCGTCGAACTCAACGAGGCCTTCGCCGCCCAGGCCCTCGCCGTCATACGCCGGTTGAAGCTCGACCCGGACCGCGTCAACGCCGACGGCGGCGCCATCGCCCTGGGCCACCCCTTGGGCTGCTCCGGCGCCCGCATCCTGCTCACCCTGCTGGGCCGACTGGAACGCGAAGGCGGCCGCCGGGGGTTGGCGACCCTGTGCGTCGGGGTCGGACAGGGCGTGGCCATGCTCGTGGAGCGGATATGAGCACGGCTGAGAGACCGGCGTACGACAACTCCGGTAAGGAAAGCCCGTCGTACGAGACCCTGTCGGTCGAGCAGCGCACGGACCGCACGGTCGTCACCCTGCGTCGGCCCGCCGCCCGCAACGCCGTCAACGGGCGCATGATCGCCGAACTCCACCGGGTGTGCGAGGAGTTGGAGCGCGCTCCGAAGCTCCTCCTGCTCACCGGGCACGGCGGGGTCTTCGCCGGCGGCGCCGACATCGGTGAACTGCGGCGGCGCGGGCGGGACGAGGCCCTTGAGGGGATCAACAGCCGCCTGTTCCAGCGGGTGCGCAGGCTGCCGCTGCCGACCGTGGCCGCGGTGCCGGGCTGGGCGCTGGGCGGCGGCGCCGAGTTGGCGTACGCCTGCGATCTCAGGATCGCCGGGCCCGACGCGGTCTTCGGCAACCCCGAGCCGGGTCTGGGGATCCTCGCCGCAGCCGGTGCGTGCTGGCGGCTGCGGGAGCTGGTGGGCGAGTCGGTGGCCAAGCAGGTCCTGCTCGCCGGGCGCACCCTCGACGCCCGTGCCGCGCTCGCCTGCGGGCTGGTCCTGGACGTCGTACCGACGGACCGGCTGATGGCCGAGGCGCACGCGCTGCTCGACCGGATGTCCCGTTCCTCGGCGCTCGCCCTGCGGCTCACCAAGCTCGTCACCGACGCCTCCGGGGCTCATCCGGTGGCCGACGACCTCGCCCAGGCGGTGCTCTTCGAGAGCCCGGACAAGGAGGAGCGCATGACGCGCTTCCTGGAGAAGAAGGGAGGCCGGGGATGAGCACGGCAGCACCACCCGCTGTGGTGGGGGTGATCGGCGGCGGTCGCATGGGTGCCGGTATCGCCCAGTCGTTCGCGGCCGCGGGGTCGCGGGTGGTCGTGTTGGAGCGCGACGGCTCGACCGCGGCCGCGGCAATGGAGCGGATCACCAAGGGACTTCGGCAGGCGGCGGAGCGCGGGACGCTCGCCGGGCCGCCGGACCTCGGCGTACCGGACCGTGTCACCGTCGTCTCCTCGATCGCCCAACTGCCGCACGGCACGGACCTGGTCGTCGAGGCCGTCTTCGAAGAGGCGGCGCTCAAGGCGCAGTTGCTGGCCGCCGCGGAGGATGTCGTGCACGGCGGGTGCGTGCTGGCCAGCAACACCAGCTCCCTGTCGGTCACCGCCCTCGCGGCGGTGCTGCGGCGTCCGGGGCGGTTCCTGGGGATGCACTTCTTCAATCCCGTGCCCGTGTCCGCCCTCGTCGAGCTGGTCCTGGCCCCCGACACGGCGGAGGCGACCCGGGCCGCGGCGGTCCGCTGGACGCATGCCCTCGGCAAACAGGACGTCGTCGTCAAGGACTCGCCCGGATTCGCCAGCAGCCGCCTCGGCCTCGCCCTCGGTCTGGAGGCGATCCGCATGGTCGAGGAAGGCGTCGCCGACCCCGACGCCATCGACACGGCCATGAGCCTCGGCTACCGGCACCCGATGGGCCCGCTGCGCCTGACCGACGTGGTGGGACTCGACGTACGGCTCGCCATCGCGGAGCACCTGCGCGCCACGCTCGGCGAACGGTTCGCACCGCCGCGGCTGCTGCGGGAGAAGGTCGCCCGCGGTGAGCTGGGCCGCAAGAGCGGTCAGGGGTTCTATCGATGGCAGTGACCGAGATTCCGAGATCGCACGGCGTGTCGTACGAGGTCACCGACTCCGTGGCCGTGATCGAACTGCGCGGCCGCACCACCGGCAACGCCCTCGACGCACACCTGCGCAGCGCCCTCCTGATGGCCGCCCGGCGGCTGACCACGGACGCCCGGCGCGAGGTGCGGGCGGCGCTGATCACCGCCCGCGGCCGGCACTTCTGCGTCGGCCAGGACCTCAAGGAGCACGCCCACCTGCTCAAGACCTCGCCCGCCACCGCCTTCGCCAACATCCCCGAGCACTACAACCCGCTGGTGAAGGAGCTGCACGCACTGCCCATCCCACTCGTCGTCGCGGTGGAGGGCTCCTGCGTCGGCGCCGGACTGGGCCTCGCGCTCTGCGCAGACCTACGCGTGGCGGCCGAGGGCGCCCGTTTCGCCACCGCGTTCGGCGGTGTCGGCCTCGCCTCGGACTCGGGCGTGGCCCGCGCCCTGGCCCGGCAGCTGGGCCCCTCGCGCACCGCCGGACTCATGCTGCTCGGCGACACCTTCACCGCGCGGGACGCCGAGCAGTGGGGGCTGGTGCACCGCGTCGTGGCAAACGGCGCTGCTGCCGCCGAGGGCGTGACCCTGGCCCGTGCGCTGGCCGCCGGGCCCACCGCCGCACACCGGGAGACCAAGGCGCTGCTGCGGTCGGCGAGCACCACGGCCCTGCCTGCGGCACTGGAGCGCGAGTCGGTCGTCCAGCGGCGGCTCGGCACCACCGACGACCACCGCGAGGCCGTCACCGCCTTCCTCGAACGGCGCGGGCCGGACTTCCGCGGCCGCTGACCACCCACCCCGAAGGAGCACCGATGACAGAACCACCTGCCTCCACGGACATGTCCGCCTTCGAGGACGCCATCGCCCGCGACCGGCGCATCGAACCCCGCGACCGGATGCCCGACGCCTACCGGGCCACACTCGTGCGGCAGATCGCCCAGCACGCCCACTCCGAGGTCATCGGCATGCAGCCGGAGGGCGAGTGGATCACCCGGGCGCCCTCGCTGCGCCGGAAGGCGATCCTGTTCGCCAAGGTGCAGGACGAGGCCGGGCACGGGCTGTATCTCTACTCGGCGGCCGAGACGCTCGGCGCCGACCGCACGGAGCTGACCGAGCGGCTGATCGACGGCCGTCAGAAGTACTCCTCGATCTTCAACTACCCCACCCGCACCTTCGCCGACGTCGGAGTGATCGGCTGGTTCGTGGACGGCGCGGCCATCTGCAACCAGGTCCCCCTGTGCCGCACCTCCTACGGCCCGTACGGACGCGCCATGGTCCGCGTCTGCAAGGAGGAGTCCTTCCACCAACGGCAGGGCTACGAACTGCTGTTGACCATGATGCGCGGCACCGGCGAGCAGCGCGCCATGGTGCAGGACGCCGTCGACCGCTGGTGGTGGCCGTCCCTGATGATGTTCGGCCCGCCCGACGACGACTCCCCCAACTCGGCCCGCTCCATGGCCTGGAGGATCAAGCGGCACTCCAACGACGTCCTGCGGCAGCGCTTCGTCGACATGACCGTCCCGCAGGCCGAGAAGCTGGGCGTCACCCTGCCCGACCCGGAGTTGCGGTGGAACGAGGAGCGCGGCCACCACGACTTCGGCACCCCCGACTGGGACGAGCTGAAGCGGGTCGTCTCGGGTGACGGGCCGTGCAACGCGGAGCGGATCGCCCGGCGCCGGGCCGCTCACGAGGAGGGCGCCTGGGTGCGTGCGGCGGCCGTCGCCCACGCGGCCAAGCGGAAGGGGACGGCAGCATGAGTGCGATCACCAGGGCCGGCTGGCCGCTGTACGAGGTGTTCGTCCGCGGCAAGCGCGGACTCAACCACGTCCATGTCGGCTCCCTGCGCGCCGCCGACGACGACATGGCCCTGCTCCACGCCCGCGACCTCTACACCCGGCGCAACGAGGGCGTGAGCATCTGGGCCGTGCGCTCGGACACCATCGCCGCCTCCGCGCCCGACGAGAAGGACCCCTTCTTCGCGCCCAGTGGCGACAAGGTCTACCGCCACCCCACCTTCTACGACATCCCCGACGACGTACCCCACATCTAGCGACACCGAGGAGCAGCGCATGAACGACGAGGACCTGTACGTCGACGGCGACAGCGCGCGCTGGGCGTTCGGCACCGGCTTCACCGACCCGCTGCACGGCGTCGACCAGGCGGTGCCCGACGGGGTCGACGCGGACGACCTGGCCGCCTGCTGTGCGGCGCTCGGCGACGACGCCCTGGTGTCCGCGCAGCGGCTGGCCGAATGGTGCACCCGCGCCCCGGAGTTGGAGGAGGAGCTGGCGCTGGCCAACATCGGCCTCGACCTCCTGGGCCAGGCGCGGCTGCTGTACGCGCGCGCCGGTCGCGCCGACGGCACGGGCCGCGACGAGGATGCGTACGCCTACTTCCGCGACCCGGAGGACTTCCGCAACGTACGCCTCGCCGAACTGCCGGGCGGCGACTTCGCGTTCACCGTCGCCCGCCTGCTGGTCTTGTCCATCTGGCGGCTGGCCGTGTGCGAGGCGCTCACCGCGGCCCCCGACCCGGTCCTGGCCGCGATCGCCGCCAAGAGCGTCAAGGAGCTTGCCTACCACCGCCGTTGGGCCGCCGAGTGGACGATACGGCTCGGTGACGGCACCGACGAGTCGGCCGGCCGGGTGCGGGCCGCGCTCGACGCCCTCGCCCCCTGGCTGGACGAGCTGCTGACGGACCGTACGGCCGCGCGCCTCGGCGCGGATCCGGTCGCCGTCGCCGCAAGGACGCGCCTGGAGCTGTTCCATGTGCTGGCCGATGCCGGCCTGAACCGGTCCGCCGACGCGTCCCCGCTCGACCCGCCGGCGGCCCCGGTCCCGGGTTCCGGCAGGAACGGAGACCACACCCCGCACCTGGCACCGCTCCTGGCCGAGCTGCAGAGCGTCGCCCGCGCCCACCCGGAGGCGTCGTGGTGACGGCCTCGCCCGAACGGGCCCTGCGGATCGCCGCCGAGGCCCCCGACCCCGAGCTGCCGATGCTGACGCTCGCCGACCTCGGCGTGCTGCACGGCATCGAGGTGACACCGCACGGAACCGTCGTCGCACGGCTCACCCCGACCTACGCGGGCTGCCCCGCCGTGGCCGAGATGCGCGCGGAGGTGGCTGCCCGGCTGCGGGCGGCCGGCTTCGCCGACGTGCGGGTCGTCACGGTGCTCGATCCACCGTGGACGACGGACCGCATCACGGACGAGGGCCGTCGCAAGCTGGCGGAGCACGGCATCGCACCGCCCGGCCCACGAGACGCGCAGGGTTCGCAGCCGGCCCGGATCTGGCTGAGCCTTGCCACCGCGCCGGCCCCAGTCCCTTGCCCGCGTTGCGCCTCGGCCGACACCGAGGAGATCTCGCGCTTCGCCGCCACCGCCTGTACGGCACTTCGCCGCTGCCGTGCCTGTCTGGAGCCGTTCCCGCACGTCAAGGACCTGCCATGACCCTGCCTTCCGTCCGGTCCCGCCGCCGCCCGGCCTTCCACGCCCTGCGGGTGTACGCCGTGGAACCGCTGTGCGCCGACGCCGCCGCCCTCACCCTGGAGGTCCCCCGCCGTCTCGCCGCCGAGTTCGCGTTCCGGCCGGGTCAGTGCCTCACCGTGCGCCGCGAGATCGACGGTCGTGACGAGCGGCGCTCGTACTCGATCTGCTCACCGGCCGGTACGGCACCGCGCATCGGCGTCCGTGTGGTCCCGGGCGGGTTGTTCTCGTCCTGGCTGGTGCACGGCGTCAAGCCCGGGGACACCCTCCAAGTCATGCCTCCGGCGGGTGCGTTCACCCCGGACCTGACCGTCACCGACGGCCTCGGCCATCATGTCCTGCTCGCCGCCGGGTCCGGCATCACGCCGATGCTGTCCATCGCCGCGTCCGTGCTGACCGCGGACGCGGACGCGCACGTCACGCTCCTGTACGGCAACCGGCGCGCCGGCACGGTGATGTTCGCGGACGAGCTGGCGGACCTGAAGGACCGCCACCCGGCCCGCTTCCACCTCGCGCACGTGTTGTCCCGCGAGCCGCGCGAGGCGGAGTTGCTCTCCGGCCGTCTGGACAGCGTGCGGCTGACCGCGCTGCTGGACGCGCTCCTCGACGTCCGGGAGGTGTCCCACTGGTGGCTGTGCGGTCCGCACGGCATGGTGCGCGACGCCCGAACGCTCCTCACCGGGCTCGGCGTCCCGACGGACCGCGTCCACCAGGAACTGTTCCACGCGGACGAGGAATCGGCCCCCGCATCCTCCGCCGACCACGACGACGTCACCGACCGGGGCCCGACGAGCGAGGTCACCGTGGTCCTCGACAGCAGGGCGACCACGTTCACCGCGCCACGCCACCGGAGCATCCTCGACGCCGCCCAACAGGCCCGCCCCGACCTGCCGTTCGCCTGCAAGGGCGGAGTCTGCGGAACCTGCCGCGCCCTCGTCACCGACGGCGACGCCGACATGCGCCGCAACTACGCCCTGGAACCGGCGGAGGTCTCCGCGGGCTACGTCCTCACTTGCCAGACCTACGCCGCCTCCGACACCCTCACGGTCGACTTCGACAGTTGAGGACGCGGGAGCAAAACTTGGGAGGAAGCCCGTGCGGTACGCCGAGGCGCCGAGCGCGAGTGGTGACGTCCACGTGGAAGCGGCTTTGTCGCGGGTGTGGACCCTGGTGACCGACATCGCCCTGCCGGCCCGCCTGAGTCCTGAACTCCAGCGTGTGGAATGGCTCGACGGCGTGCAGGGGCCTGCCGTGGGGGCGCGTTTCGCGGGCTACAACCGCCACCGGATGATCGGCGAGTGGCGGACCGTCTCGCACATCGTCGAACTGGAGGAGCAGCGGGTGTTCTGCTGGGCGGTCGTCGACGAGGACGGCCGGTTCGGCACCCCGTCGCGGCGCCCCGCCGACCGGCTGGCCACCTGGCGCTTCGAACTGGGCCCCGAGGGGACCGGCACTCAACTGCGGCACATCGCCCGGATCGGTCCGGGCCGTTCGGGGGTCAGCCTGGCGATCGACCACATGCCCGACCGCGAGGAAGAGATCGTCGCCTTCAGGATCGCCGAGCTGCGCACGAACATCGAAGCCACCCTGCGCGGCGTGAAGGAACTGGCCGAACAGCCGGACTAGGCCGTACCGCCGGGATCGCTGCTGCTGCCGTGTGGTCGCATCACCGCAGCAGCGACTTGCCGATGATCTCTTTCATGATCTCGGTCGTGCCGGCGAACAGCGTGCTGGCGCGGGTGTCGACGAAGTCCTTGGCGATCGGGTACTCCGTCATGTAGCCGTATCCGCCGTGCAGTTGCAGACAGCGGGAGACGAGATGCTGCTGGCGCTCGGTCACCCACCACTTGGCCATCGCCGCCTCTGTGGCGGTCAGACGGCCGGCGGCCAGTTCGCCGACGCAGCGGTCCGTGAAGGTCCGGGCGATCTCCGTCTCGGTCGCCAGCTCGGCCAGGGTGAACCTCGTCGCCTGGAGGGATGAGAGCGGGCGGTCGAAGACGATCCGGTCCCGGGTGTAGGCGATCGTCTCGTCGAGGACGCGCCGCATGGTGGCGGCAGCGGTGACGGTGACGCTGAGGCGCTCCTGCGGCAGGTTCCGCTTCAGGTACTGCATGCCCCGCCCTTCCTCACCGAGCAGGTTCGCGGTCGGCACGGGCACGTCGGTGAGGGACAGTTCGGCCGTGTCCTGGGCGGACAGGCCGAGCTTGTCCAGCTTGCGGCCTCGTTCGAAGCCCGGCATGCCCCGCTCCACCACGAACAGACTGAGCGCCTCCTGCCCGTCGTCGGCGGTGGTACGGGCGACCACGATCACCAGGTCGGCGAGGATCCCGTTGCTGATGAAGGTCTTCGTGCCGTTCAGCAGATAGCCGTCCGCGGCCCGTTGGGCACGCGTGCGTATCCCGCGCAGATCGCTGCCGGCGCCGGGCTCGGTCATGGCGATGGCCGCGACCAGGCTTCCGTCCGCGAGCCCCGGCAGCCAGCGCGACTTCTGCTCGGGGGTGGCGAGTTCGCGGAAGTAGGGGGCGATCAGGTCGGTGAAGCCGTTGATGTTCATGACGACCGAGGTGGCGCCGGCCCGGCACAACTCCTCGTTGAGGACCGCGTTGTAGCGGAAGTCGTCCACGCCGCTGCCGCCGTACTCCTCCTCCACTCCGAGCCCGAGCAGTCCGGCGGCGCCCGCGGCCCGAAACAGCGAACGGTCGACCTGGCCGGCCAGCTCCCACGAGGCAAGGTGCGGGATGACCTCCTTGGCGACAAAAGCCCTCGCCATGGCCCGGAAGTCCTTGTGGTCGGTGTCGTAGAGCTCGCGCTTCATACAGGGCATGCCTCCTCGTTCGTACATCAGGCACGGCCGACACAGACGGCAGAGTATGTCGGATCTCGCTTGACCGGAAGAGATCCGACATAAATTGGGGGTGCCGGTCGGGAGGAAAATGGGGACGCCAACGACCTCAGGACGAAAGGCGAGTGATGACGCTGCCCGTGGACCTGCCGCAGGACGAGGCGAAGAACAGCACCCAGCTGCTGATCCTGGCCGCCCACGGGCGCTACTCGAGGCTGTTGCGGGGCTGGTCCTCGGTGGCCGACCTGATCACGCTCATGGAACAGCTGGGCGTACCGGCCCAGGCGACGCGCTCGGCCGTGACCCGGATGACCCGCCGCGATCTGCTCGTACCGCAGCGGCGCGGCACGGTGCGCGGCTATGCCGCGACCGCCAAGGCGCAGCTCATCTTCGAGGAGGGCGACGAGGTGGTCTACGCCCCGCTGAAACCGGCACGGCTGGAGGACGGTTGGGTCATCGTCTCCTTCTCGGTCCCCGAAGCCGACCGGGAGAAGCGCTACACCCTGCGCAAACGCCTCGTCTGGCTCGGCATGGGCCAGCTCGACAGCGGCCTGTGGATCGCTCCCGCCCGGGTCCTTCCCACCGTGCTGAAGTGGGTGCGCCGGCTCGGCCTTGAGCAGTACGTCGACGCCTTCACCGCCCGCCATGAAGGCCTCGGCGACACCGCCGCGCTCGCCCGCCGGGCCTGGAACCTCGAGGAACTCGCCGCCTCGTACGACAAGTTCCTGGGCGCGTGGTCGCCGGTACTGAGATCCGTCAGCAGGCCGGGCTCGGTCACCGAACCCGGCGACGCCTTCGCCCTGCACACCCTGGCGCTCGAGCAGTGGATGCGCTTCCCCTATCTGGACCCGGGCCTTCCGGCAGAACTGCTGCCCGCGGGCTGGCAGGGCGAGGCCGCCCAGGAAGTCGCGCACGAGTTGAGGGAGCGCTTCGAGGCACTGGCCTTCGAGTACGTCGCCTCGGTGGTCGGCGACCCTGCCGAGCAGTGACGCGCGCCGACGTGACCGCCGGGCGCCCCCGGCGCCGTAGCACCGCTCAGGAGGCTTCCGGAGGAGTCGTCTCCAGCAGATCGGCGGCCACCCGGCGGGCAGGCTCCCCCGCCTGTTCGGCGATGCGCCGGAAGGTCGCTTCCGCCGAGCGGGCGGGCCAGTCGGGGGGCAGGTGCCGGGCGGGCAGCCGGGGGTCGGTGCGGATGGTGCCCAGCCACTCGGCGACCAGACGCAGATGGGTGCCCAGCGGGTCGCCGCAGGGGCTGCCGACGCGGCCGGTCCACCGCTGCTCGAAGGCGGTGTAGCGGGCGGCGATGGACGCCAGGTCCCAGGTGTCACGGATCATCACGTCGACGTCGGTCGCGACGTCGGCGCGGGCATGGAAGATCTTGACGTGGGCGGCGATGCCGAGTTCGGTGACGATCTCGGAGATGTCGACATCGCCCGGCGCGATCCACAGGCCGCTGAAGAGGGGGCCGAACCCGGACCAGGTGAGCCGGGAGCGCAGGTCGTGGCGCTGGCGCCGCCAGGCTTCGGGCAGCGAGAAGCCGAGCAGGGTCCAGGATCCGTCCCAGTCGTCGTTGACCGGGCTGGTGTGCCAGATGCGCCTGCGGCCGTCGTGGAGTATCTGCGTCGCGTGCGGGGTCAGACCGAAGTACATGCGGCGCCCCTGCCGCCGGCGCTGCAGCAGGCCGCGGTTGACCATGCGGGTGAGGGTGGAGCGGACGGCCTGCTCCCCGACTCCCACACGCCCCAGGGCGTCGATGATGCTGCGCGAGTACACACACAGCGGGCCCTTCTCCAGGACGTGGTCGCCGAAGAAGGCGAACAGGAGCGACTGCGGGCGCAGTTGAGGGCCGCTCGGGAAGTCCGGGTCGGTGACACCGGCGTTCTCGCCGTCCACGTCGGACAGGTTCACCTGGGAGAGCGTCATGTGCAGGAGTTCGTGAGGGCCATGCGTTGAGCTCCTTTGTCCTGCTGGAGGGCGTGGCGCCGAACCTGCGGAGTCTTCTTCGCCCGGGGGGAATGACAGCGCGAAGGTAGGCGTGTAGATTGCGCCCGTCAAGAAGCTGCACAACATCACGGTCGACACACCCGTCATTGCGCAGCGAGCCGCTCCATGCGACGACCCGCCCCCCACTCCGCACCGACGGAGCAACCGGGAGTCCCACCCAGAACTCCCGCAGCACCCCGATTGACGACACGTTCGGCAACGACCTGGCGTCCGCGCCACTCGCTCAATTGTGCATAAATGCGCTCAAATGCGCATCATCCTCATTCACGCTTCCGTCAGGAGGAGCCCCATGCGACGGCGCATTCTCGGGCTTGCGACAGCAGTGGTCATGGCCGCCGGTGCGGCCGGATGCGGGTCATCGTCCGCCGACGCCGGCGGTGCATCGGCCTCGGGCAGCGGCAAGACCACCCAGGTCAAGGTCGGCATCGTCCCGATCGTCGATGTGGCACCGCTCTATCTGGGCCAGAAGAAGGGCTTCTTCAAGAGCCGCGGGATCGCTCTGCAGATGGAGAGCGCCCAGGGCGGCGCCGCGATCATTCCCGGCGTGGTGAGCGGACAGTTCCAGTTCGGGTTCAGCAACACCACCTCGCTGATGATCGCCCAGACCAAGGGAGTTCCGGTGAAGTCGGTGGCCAACGGTTCGGCCACGACCGGGAACACCACGACCGACGTCAGCGGCGTGGCGGTCAAGAAGAACAGCCCGATCAAGTCGGCCAAGGATCTCGCCGGGCACACGGTGGCGGTGAACACCCTGCAGAACATCGGTGACACCACGGTGCGCGAGGCGGTGCGCAAGGACGGCGGTGACCCGTCGAAGGTGAAGTTCGTCGAGCTGGCCTTCGACCAGATGCCGGCCGCCCTCGACGGCGGCCAGGTGGACGCGGCCTGGATGGCCGAACCGGCTCTGACGATCGCCAAGTCCCAGGGCGCCCGGGTCGTGACCTCACCGTTCGCGGAGACCGACCCCAAGCTCACGCTGGCCACCTACTTCACCTCGACCCAGGTGGCGCAGAAGAACCCCGACCTGGTGAAGAAGTTCGCCGAGGCGATGGCCGAGTCGCTCACGTACGCCTCCGCGCACCCGGACGAGGCGCGCCAGATCCTCACCACCTACACCAAGATCGACGGCGAGGTGCTGAAGAACCTGACGCTGCCCTCCTGGCCCGCCGCGTACAACACGGCGTCCCTGGAGAAGCTGGCCTCGCTCGGTGAGCAGGACGGCATCTTCGGCGACAAGAAGCCCGACCTGAAGGCGCTGTTCCAGTGACGCCTGCGGCCGTCTCGTCCGTGAAGACGAAGCCCGCCGGGACCGGTGACGGTCCCGGCGGGGCCCCCGCCCGGCGCGGGCCCGGCAGCGTCACCGCGCTGCGCGGGCTCGCCGGTCTGGCCGGTCTGGTGGCGCTCCTGGAGGTACTCCCCCACACCGGAGCGGTCTCGCCCGACTACCTTCCGCCCGCCTCACAGACGGGGCGCACCCTGGGGCACCTGCTCGGCGAGAACACCTTCTGGGCGGCGCTCGGCGACACCCTGACCGGGTGGGGCCTGGGCCTGGCCGTCGCGGTCGTGGCCGGGGTGGTGGTCGGCGTGGTGATCGGCTCCGTTCCCGTGCTGCGCGCGATGACCGCCTCCACCATCGAGTTCCTGCGGCCCATCCCGTCGGTGGCGCTGATCCCGGTGGCGGTGCTGCTCTACGGCACCGACCTGCAGTCGACGTTGCTGCTGGTGGTGTACGCCTCCTTCTGGCAGGTGCTCGTCCAGGTGCTGGCCGGCACGCACGACGTCGACCCGGTCGCGGACGACACCGCCCGCAGCTATCTGCTCGGCAGGTGGGGACGGGTGCGGTACGTCCTGTGGCCCACCGCGCTGCCGTACGTGATGACGGGCGTGCGGCTGGCATCCGCCGTGGCGCTGGTCCTCGCGATCACGGCGGAACTCGTCATCGGCTCACCCGGCCTCGGCCACGAGATCGCCGTCGCGCAGAACTCCGGCGCCGTACCCCGGGTGTACGCCCTGGTGCTGGTCACCGGGCTGCTGGGGGTGGCGATCAACGTGGTGGCGCGGGCCGTCGAGCGGCGGGCACTGCACTGGCACCAGTCCCAGCGCAGGGAGGGATGACCTGATGAGCATCCTCGCAGTGGGCCGACGGGTTCTGCTCGTGCTGGGTCTGCC
The DNA here is from genome assembly GCF_040644055.1 of Streptomyces sp. NPDC047043. Lineage (NCBI taxonomy): Bacteria > Bacillati > Actinomycetota > Actinomycetes > Kitasatosporales > Streptomycetaceae > Streptomyces > Streptomyces sp. NPDC047043. The sequence continues at coordinate 43,332 of NZ_JBEYVO010000020.1, read as the reverse complement.
CGCGGTGCTGTTCGCCGTGTGGTGGTTCGCCACCGCCGGCAGCACCGACTTCTACGTGCCACCGCTCTCCGCCATCCTGCGAAAGTTCGGGGAGGTGTGGGTGGGCGACCGGCTGACGGCCGACGTCCTGCCGAGCCTGCTCCGGCTGACCGTGGGCTACCTCCTCGCCGTCGTCGTCGGTGTCGGACTCGGCCTCCTGGTCGGCATGCACCGCGTCGTACGGGACGTGCTGGAGCCCGTGCTGGAGCTCTTCCGGGCCATCCCTCCCCCGGTGCTCGTACCCGTGATCATGCTGTTCGCGGGCATCGGCGACACCATGAAGGTCATCGTCGTCGCCAGCGGCTGCGTGTGGCCGATCCTGCTCAACACGGTCGAGGGCGTCCGCGCCGTCGACGAGGTGCTCGGCGACACCTGCCGCTCCTACGGCATCACCGGCCCGTCCCGTCTGTGGCACCTCGTGCTGCGCTCGGCCAGCCCGCAGATCGTCACGGGCATGCGGCAGTCGCTGTCGATCGGCATCATCCTCATGGTCATCAGCGAGATGTTCGCCGCCAGCAACGGACTCGGCTTCACCATCGTGCAGTTCCAACGCACCTTCGCCATCCCGGAGATGTGGAGCGGCGTCCTGCTGCTGGGCCTGCTCGGCTTCGCCCTGTCCCTGCTCTTCCGCCTCGCCGAGAACCGGGTCCTGGCCTGGTACCACGGCCTGCGCCGCGCCCAGCGCAACACCTGAGAAGGAGACGTCGATGCTCGACGTACGCAACCTGCAGATGACCTACACCGGCCGGAACCGCACCGTCGAGGCGCTGCGCAGTCTCAGCTTCCACATCGACGCCGGTGAACTGGTGTGCCTCGTCGGCCCGTCGGGCTGCGGCAAGACGACCCTGCTGAAGTGCATGGCCGGACTGCTCACTCCCACCGGCGGCGAGGTGATGCTGGACGGCCGCCCGGTCAGCGGGCCGCCGCCCGGCATGGCGGTGGTCTTCCAGGAGTACGGCCGCTCGCTGTTCGCCTGGATGAACGTGCGCGACAACGTGGCCCTCCCGCTGCGCCGCAAGAAGCTCGGCAAGGCACGCGAGAGGGAACTCGTCGACCACGCCCTGGAGGTGGTGGGCCTGGCCGACGCCCACCACGCGTATCCCTGGCAGCTCTCCGGCGGTATGCAGCAGCGCGTCGCCATCGCCCGCGCCGTCGCCTACGAGCCGAAGGTGCTGCTCATGGACGAGCCGTTCGCGGCGGTCGACGCGCAGACCCGCGCCGACCTGGAGGACCTCATCCGGCGCCTGTGGCACGAGCTGGGCGTCACGGTCCTGTTCGTCACCCACGACATCGACGAAGCCGTCTACCTCGGCCAGCGCACGATCATCCTGTCGAAGTCGCCGACCGTGGTGCAGGAGGACCTGCCCATCGATCTGCCCGACGAGCGCGACCAGTTGCACACCCGCTCCAGCGCCCGCTTCGGCGAACTGCGCGCGCACGTCTACGAACAGATCCAGCGCGCCAAGCACCACAGCGGCGACACGGAGGCCCCCGCCGCGAGCGTGCGTAGCAACTCCCGGCCGTAGCCGTTGCCGTTGGGCATGCGGACCTTGGCCGCGTCGGCATTCGGGCGTCCCACGAACGCCTCGGCAACCGCGAGGAGTCTGCTTTTCTGGGCGGCGCTCAGCGCGGATGCCGGTGTAGGCCTCGACCGTCGTTGGTACGGCGGATCTTCTCCGTGGTCTCCCGGCCGTCGGCGCTCAGCGCCGCCTTCCTCACAGCGGCACCCAGAGCATTTTGAGCATCCGTCAGGTTTCGATGCGATTGCCAGCGGCCGCGCGGGCGACTATCGCCGAGAAGAATGAGCGACGCATGAACTCTGAACTTCCCATGCTTTCTGTGGATTTCCTCAGAGTTACCGCAGTACGCAGCCATGAGGCCTGCTCGCGGCATGCCGTCGTCATGCGCAATCATTGATCCCGCGCCGCCGTCGTTGACCGCCCGCGGCATCAATGCCAGTGTCACGGAACGCCGGATCCGCATTTCCCTTTTCGCTGCGCCTGTTCGGAAATACGGTCCCTAGTCGCTCGCGATTTACCGCAAACGCCGAATCCGGGCAGGCCGTCGTTCCAGCTGTAAGGAGAGAATTTTGACGCCGATCAACGAAGACCGGACGGTGCGGCAGGACGGCCAGTTATACCGGCGGTCGTTTCTGAACGGCTCCATCGCCGCCACAGTGGCGGCCGCGTCCCTCGCGAGCGGCACGGGTGCGGCGCAGGCGGCCCAGGCTTCGCTCAAGGCGGGAGCCGGACGGGCCGCCATCGGCATCCCGTCGTCCCTGCTGCCGTTGGACGGTTTCACCACCGTCCACGACGACCTCCACGTGCGCGTCCTGCTGGTGGAGAGCGGCTCCCGGCGCATCGCCCTCGTCGTACTGGACCTGACGTCGATCAGCGCGGAGGCGATCGCCCGGATACGGGCAGTCGTGTCCAAAGCGGCCGGTGTGGCGCCCGACGACATCGTGGTGACCGTGACGCACACCTTCTCCGCCCCGCATGTGCAGGCGAGTTCGAGCAGCGCCGGCGCCGCCCAGTACGTGCAGAACATCACCGCGGCCACCTCGACCGCGGTGGCGGCAGCGGTGACGAGCCTGCAGCCCGCGCGCGTCGGGTACGGCACCGGCAAGTGCGACGTCAACGTCAACCGGGATGTCCGCACGGCCGACGGCTGGTGGCTGGGCACCGGCGAGGCAGGCACCTCCGACAAGAGCATCGGCGTCACCCGCTTCGACGACCTGAACGGCGAACCGATCGCCGTGCTCATGAACTACAGCGTCCAGTCCTCGGTCATGATGGAGTCGGTCATGGCGAACGGGGACCTGCCGATCAGCGCCGACCTGGCCGGCGCGGCGGCGAACCACCTCGAGAAGCAGTACGGCGGCGACGTCGTCGGGTTCTTCCTCGTCGGCTCGTGCGGCGACCAGTCCCCCGCGTTCCGCTCCAAGCGGTACACCATCGACAAGGACGGGCAGTGGTCACAGGCCGACGCGAAGGACGCGGGCTGGATCCTGCTGACGGTGCAGGGCGAACGCCTGGGCACCGAGGCCGTGCGGGTCAGCGAGACCATCAAGACCTCCGGCCCGCCTGCGGGGGCGACGCTGCGCCTGCTGACCGACACCGTCACGGTCGACACGGTGACGATGGGACACCCGACGGCGCCGACCACGTCGTACGACTTCACACCGACCGGCACCGCCGACGTGCCGATCTGGATACTGCAGGTCGGTGACGGCGTGTTCGTCGGCGTGGCGCCGGAACTGTCCACCGACACCGCGCTCGGCATCAAGAAGCACTCCCCGTTCCCGCACACCGCGGTGATGTCGATGCTCGAGGGCGGCGCCAAGAACATGGCCGAAGCCCAGAGCTATGCCCGGATCACATACGAGGCGATGGACTCCTCCTACGCCCAGGGCGCGGCCGAGACGGTCGCGGCCAAGATCGGCGACCTGCTGCGCTCGCTGCGCGGCTGATCCCCCCACTTTCTTCAACTCCCCCCACCGTTAAAGGAGTTTGCTTTGGTCACCAGGCGTACGCTCATCGCCGGATCCGCCGGAATAGGGACCGCGGCCGTTCTGGGCGGCGGTGCCGTCGCCGCGGCCTCCGGCTCGGACGACTCGGCATCGAGGACCGGGCACATCACCGCAGCCACGGCGATCACCAAGGTCTACGGCGAGGGGCAGAAGCTCATCGCCGTGGCGGTCGAGTACGACCACGACATCGCGGACTCGTCGCTTTCGAGCTCGGCGTTCGCGGTCGCCGACCGTACGGTCACGAAGGTCTACGCGAACCGGAGCGCGGGACTCGCGGAGCGGGGCCGGGACGGCCGGTATGTCATCGTCGAGCTCTCGCCCGACGACAAGGCGGCGCTGCTGTGGGGAAAGGACGCCGTCGGCGCGTCGAGCAGCGCGAGCGAGACCGCCTCGGCGTCCGCCGCCCCCGGCCCGGGCACGGGCGGCCCGACGGCCGGTGACACCACGCCGGGCGGTCCGATCGTGCCCGCGAAGGCCACCGTGGCCCAGACCGGTACGGTCACCACCAGCCGCGGAGCACGCTATGCCGCGAGCGACACCGCGGTCGCCACCAGTGCGGTGGTGAACCTGATCGTCGACGACTTCAGGCAGTTCACCTTCGACGACCCGACGACCGGGCGCACGCTCAAGTACAACCTGTTCATTCCCAAGGGCTACGACCCGCGCAAGAGGTATCCGCTGGTGTTGTTCATGCACGACGCGAGCGTCGTCAACGTGGACACCGTCGGCCCTCTCGTTCAGGGACTCGGCGCCGTCTGCTGGGCCGACCCCGAAGCGCAGGCCAGGCACGAGTCGTTCGTGCTCGCGCCCGAGTACGGCGAGGTCGTGATCGACGACACCTACAAGCCGACCTCGCTCTTCGAGACCACCGCCGACCTCGTCGAGGCGGTCACGGAGAAGTACCGCATCGACCCCAAGCGGCGCTACACCACCGGACAGTCGATGGGCGCGATGCTCTCGCTCGGGCTGAACATCAGGTACCCGGAGCTCTTCGCGGCCGGCTACATCGTCGCGGGCCAGTGGCCGGACAGCGAAGCGGCATCACTGGCACAGAAGAAGCTGTGGATCCTCGTCGCGCAGGACGACACGAAGGCGTATCCCGGCGAGAACGCCATCACCCAGGTCATCAAGGCGGAAGGGACCAAGGTCGGCGCCGCGGTGTGGGACGCGGGCTCCACCGCCGCGCAGTTCGCCGCGGACGTACGCAACCTGGAGAAGCAGAAGGCACCCGTGAACTACGCCGCCTTCCAGTCGGGAACGGTCACCGACACGACGGGCGCCCTGAACGCGCACACGGGTACCTGGCAGATCGCGTACTCGATTCCCGGGATCCGCGACTGGATCATGCAACAGTCCCTGTGAGCACGGGTGGTGAGGTCGTCTCAGCCGGTTCGGGCAGCACGCGCCGACCGCTGCTGGAGCCGACAGCATGCGCTCCAGCAGTACCTCCCACTCATGCGATGTCCGGCCGGCTCTGCTGGTGCGGCAGCCGGGCCGGTCCACCGTCGTCGCCTCACAGCATCGACACGTCGGTCCGGCGCCGGTCCGGTTTGAAGGGCAGCGTGGTGACCGTCGCCCGGACCTCACGCTGCGGGGTTCCCGGCCGGCCCCACAGCACCACCACTTCGTTCCCGGGGCCGGCATGGCTCTCGTCGATCACGCAGAGGGAGATGGTCGCCCGCAGGTTCACGCTGACGGTGCGCCCGGTGGACACGCCCACCCGCCGGCCGCCGGCCAGGACCTGGTCGAAGACCGGACCACGGCCGCGCGGGACCTCCATCGGGTCGGGCAACTCGCCGTCGCCGAGATGCGCGGTGAGGAGGCCGGCGACGTCCCCGGAGTTCCAGCGCAGGCCCACGAGCGTGCGCCCCTGCGCTCCCTCGGCGGCGTCCGCTGCCAGCGCGGCCCGGCCCAGGAAGTCACGGTCGGGGACCCCCTTGCGGAAACCCCAACCGAGCTCACCTGGCTTGCGGAAGTAGTCCGTGATGCCGTTCTCCGGTGCGAAGCTGCCACCCGGCGTGCCACTCCTGAACTGCCGCGGTGCGCCCGGGGTCAGGATGGAGGCGGGAAGGTAGTCCAGGCCGTTCGTGGCGATGCCCGCCTCGATGTGCTGCACCGGCTGGGAGCGCAGGCCCAGTTGACGGATCCCGAAGGAACGGCCGCTCGCCACGACGGCCGACCAGATCTCGTTGGCGTGCCCGGCAGGCCCGTGCAGTTCGTAGCCGAGCTCGCCCGAGATGCCTGTACGCAGGACCCGCACCGGGACTCCGCCGATGCCGGACATCCGGCTCCGGCTGAAGGCAATGTCGCGCAGGCTTTCCCCCGTCAGCTTCTCCAGCGTGTCCAGGGACGCCGGGCCCTGGATGCCGAAGATGAACCGGTCGGGGCTGACGTCCTCGACCTCCGCGTCCCAACTCCCCTGGCTCAGCTGCCAGATCAGCCAATCCCCGCTGCCGGCCGTGTACAGGAACTCCTCCTCGCCCAGGCGGCACAGGATCCCTTCGGACGCCACCCAGCCGTTCTGGTCGAGCTGGACGTGGTGCTTGATCTGCCCGTGCTCGAAGCGGGACAGGTCCCTGATGCCCAGCCAGGCGAGGAACTCCAGCGCCTGCCGCCCCCGCACGACGACCTTGTGCAGGCTGGACCAGTCGCCGAGGTAGCAGGACGTGACGTGCGCGGCGCACTCCTCGGTCCAGTCGGTGTACTCCAACGGCAGCAGGATCTGCGCGAAATGCGCGAAGGCGCCCTGGGCATTGCTCTGGTCCTGGGCCGCCGCGGCCGGGCTGAAGTATGCCGGCCGCTCGGCGATGAAGGAGGCGTCCTTCAGCCGCAAAACCGCTTCGTACGTGCTGCGCTGAGCCTCGGCCATGTCCACGCAGATCCTCCTGCTCACGGGCGCTTCGACTTCTCCGGCGACCCAGTCCGGTCCGGCCGTGGAACGCCGCAGCACGCGACCACGCATCGGCGGGGGTGCAGGGCAAGGGGCGTAAGAGTCGAAGCCACCCGAATCATGCAGTTGCTTCTTCGCTCGTCCGGTCACGGAGAAGCAACCGGATCGGGCAACTAGATCGGTTAAGTGGGACCGTAGCAGACGATCACGGCGACGGCGACGGACGTGACAGAGATCGTTTCCAGGGGGCGCGCAGCACGCAGGGCCGGACCCGGCGCACACGTCCGGGCACCGTCGTCGCGCGCCGGCGTCACACCGACGCGCGGACCACAACCCGGCCGGCAACGGGCGCCAGCCCCCCGGTGTCGATGCCCAGGGCCTCGCGGGCCGCGATCCGGCCGAGGACCTCCGCGTCGATGTGGATCGTGGTGAGCGCGGGCGTGGACAGCGAGCCGTGCTCGGTCTCGTCGAAGCCGATCACCGCCACGTCCTCGGGGACGCGCAGCCCCAGATCACGCAGGGCCGTGAGGCTGCGCAGCGCGATGTCGTCGTCGAAGGCGGCCAGGGCCGTCACGCCCGCGTGCGCCACCAGGAAGGCCTCGACGGCGGCCGCGCCGGCCGCCCGCGGCCGGGGGACGACGAACCGCTCCAGCGGCGGCAACGCCCGCCTGCGGGCGGCCTCCTGGGCGAAGCCGAGCCGGGCCTCGGTCAGCGGGAAGTCGTGGTCGGGCAGGGCCATGGCGATCCGGGTGTGCCCGTGGTCGGCGAGGTGGCCGATCTGCAGTGCGGCGTTGGCGGCGAAGCCGTTCTCCCAGTCCTCGGCCGGTACATGGCCCCGCATGTAGGCCTCGCCGAGCCGCAGCACCGCCCGCGGCGCGATGGTGTCGAGGACCTTCTGCGTGGCCTCCGGGATCGAGTGTCCGTGCCGGACCAGCAGGATGTGGTCGTGTTCGGCCAGTTCCTCGTCCAGGCCCCGCACATAGCTCCGGGAGAAGTTGCCCTCCATGCCCCAGTCGACGTTGAGGACGACGATGCGGGAGGAGCCCTCGCGCAGTGCGCGGGCGATGCCGTGCGGGACGTATCCCAGGTCCTGGGCGGCCTCCATGACCCGCTCCCGGGTGGCCGCGGAGATCGTCTGGCGTGGGTCGTCGTTGAGCACGAAGCTCACGGTCGCCCGCGACACGCCGGACGCCTTGGCCACATCGCTCAGCGTCACCCGGCCCGAACGGCCCATGTCGGCACACTCCCTCTGACCGTCTAGAACGATTAAGCGCTGATGGCTACCCTACGCGAATAGATCGTTCAAGTCGTCTGGGCCAAGCCAAGGTCGCGCGGCCTTGGCTTGGCCCTTGATTGGGGCTCAGTGCGACGTCTCAGGATCAGGCGGGGAGAAGAAATGTTCTGCGCTTCATCGCGGAATCTGCGACTTGCCGTCTTCGCCAAGTGAACGAGCTGACTGACTTCGTCCGTCAGAGCCCTTTCTCTGGAGTGAACGAGCCGACGAGCAGCACGTCGCCGGAGGTGGACAGCTGCCACAGCTTTGCTTGTCCGGTCCCGGCTGGAGGGCATGAGGCGGGCGTACACCCGTGGCGTCAGGCCGAGGTCTGCGTGGCCGAGGTACTCGGCGAGGGCCTTGCGCCGGCTGCTCGCCGGTCTGACCGGGCGGGTCCTGCCGGCAAAAACCCAGCTCCCCCAAGATCCCCGACAACGCCCGGGGCAAGAAGAGACAACGCGAGTTGATCAGGTCCTCTGGCTAGACGCACGCTGCGACAGCCTGGCGTTCGGCACCCCATTGGGCGGCCCGCAGCGTGTTGACCAGGAGCATGGCGATGGTCATGGGACCCACGCCTCCGGGGACGGGTGTGATGCGGTCGGCGATGCCGTCGAGTTCCGCCGAGCGGACGTCGCCGGTCAGGCCCGAGGGGGTGCGGTGGATGCCCGCGTCGATGACGACGGCGCCGGGTCCGACGTGTTCGGGGCCGACGAGTCCGCGCACGCCGGTGGCGACGACGACGATGTCGGCGGGCCGGGTGACCGCGGCCAGGTCGGTGGTGTGTTCGTGTGCCACCGACACGGTTGCCCCGCGCCGTAGCAGCAGCTGTGTCAGGGGCTTTCCGACGAGCTCGCCCCAGCCGACCACCGCGACGTTCGCGCCCCGCAGCGGGATGCCCTCGGCGTCGAGGAGTTCGATGACGCCGCTCGGGGTGCACGGGCGCAGCCCGTGCTCGCCTCGGGCGAGAAGGCCGAGGCTGGCGGTGGTCAGGCCGTCGACGTCCTTGGTGACGGGGATGCGGTCGATCAGCGCGGCCGCGTCCAGGTGTGCGGGCAGCGGGAGTTGGAGCAGGATGCCGGAGACCTGTGGCTCGGCCGCGAGTTCGTCGATTACGGCGGCTACGTCGTCGTACATGGCGTGCTGGGGCAGGTGGCGATGGAAGTCGCGCAGGCCGGCTTCCCTGATCGCGCGCCGTTTGGCGGCGACGTACACCGCGCTGGCCGGATCGTCGCCGACGAGGACGGTCGCCAGGCCAGGGGCTCTGCCCGGGCCTGCGGCGGCGACCTCCTCGGCGACCCGTGCACGGATTCGCCGGGCGATCCTGGTGCCGTCAATGGTGGTTGTCATGGTGGCGAACCGCTCCCGTTCAGGCGAAGACGATGGTGTGGTTGCCGTTGCGGATGACCCGGTCCTCGGCGTGCCACAGCACCGCGCGGGAGAGCACCGCGCGTTCCACGTCGGCCCCGCGGTGGGTGAGGTCGGACGCGGTGTGGGCGTGGGTGACCCGGACGACGTCCTGCTCGATGATCGGGCCCTCGTCGAGGTCCTCGGTGACGTAGTGCGCGGTGGCACCCACCAGCTTCACGCCCCGTTCCTTGGCCTTGGCGTAGGGGCCGGCGCCGATGAAGGCGGGCAGGAAGGAGTGGTGGATGTTGATGATCGGGACGCCGACCTGAGCGATGAAGTCCCCCGACAGGATCTGCATGTAGCGGGCCAGGACGACGAAGTCGACGTTGCCCTTCAGCAGCCGCAGGTGCTCTGCCTCCGCTGCCGACTTGTCCGCACCTTGGCAGGGGACGTGGAAGAAGGGGATGCCGAACGACCGGACCTCCTCTGCCACATCCGGGTGATTGGAGATCACCATCGAGACGGTGACGGGCAGTTGACCCTGCCGGTGGCGCCACAGCAGGTCCAGCAGACAGTGGTCGGACTTCGACGCGAAGATCGCCACCCGTTTGGGTATGGAGAGGTCGCGGAGCGTGTAGCGCAGCCCGAACCCCTCCACCAACTCCTTGTCCAGGTCGGCCCGCAGGGCGGGCAGCGCGGCCTGCAGTCCGTCGAGGCCGAGGACGGTGCGCTGGAAGAAGGCGCCGCCCTGCGGATTGTCGGAGTACTGGTCCAGGGAGACGATGTTCGCGCCGTGGCTGCTGAGGACCGAGGTCACGGCGGCGACGATGCCGGTGGCGTCGGCGCCCTGCAGGATGAGCGAGGCCTGCTGCGCAGGCTGCTTACCCGTCGCTGTGCGGACCGGGGCGTCTTGCATGACGGTCATGCCAGGCTGTCCTTCCGGAAGCGGGCGGCCCACTCGGAGGTGGCCCTGAGCCCGCCGAACGTATAGAAGTGGATCTTCAAGTCGCCGTGGCGGGCGGGGTCGTGAGCAGCGGCGAGGTCACGCAGAAACCGGTCCGGGCCCGCGGTGCCCATGAGGTTGGTCAGCGAGAACCCGTACTTCTTGACGACGGAGGCGCTGGTGCCGACGCCGAAACGGGCCGCGTACGACATCAGCCGGCGCACTCCTGCGGGCCCGGGCACCCCGATCCTGACCGGCAGCCCGATACCGCGCCGCCGTACCTCTTCCACCCAGGCCAGCACCGGATCGACGTCGAACCCGAACTGCGTGATGATGCCGCCCTCCAACGGCTGCCCGGCGAGGGCGGAGTGCTTGTCCTGCAGCGCGGTCCAGAGCGCGCCGCCGTCGATCGCGGGATGACCCTCGGGGTATCCGGTGATGCCGACGTTCCGTACGCCGTACTCCCGCAGCAGTCCCGTGTCGATCAGGGACAGGGAGTCGGCGTAGGGGCCCTCGGGGTGGGCCGGGTCGCCGCCGACGAGGAAGACGTTGTCGGACGTGCCGTCGCTCTGCAGGCCGGCCAGGAAGCGCTCGAAGTCGGCGCGGGAACCGAGGCGGCGGGCGGATATGTGCGGTACGGCGACGAAGCCGAGCCGTTTGACGGCCCGGGCGGCGTCCAGCCGCATCTCGAGATCCTCGTTGCCGAGGAAGGTGATATTGATCCGGGTGCCCTGAGGGATGCTGTCGCGGGCCTCCTCCAGTTTGGCGACGTCCTTCCCCGTCATCTCCAGGGAGAAGTCCTCGAGTAGCGAGGTACTGACCGCTGTTCGTACCGTGCTCGCGTTGTTCATCGTCGTGCGTCTCGCTTTCCGGTACGGCGTCAGCGGTTGCGGCGGTAGAGGGTCCGCGCGTGCTCGTTGAACGGAGCGGGCTGGACGGTCGCGCGGATGCGGGGGAAACCGAGGTCCGCCTCGGGGTCGGTGCCGGAACCGGGGTGCTCGCCCCAGACGACGGTCACTTCGGTGCCGGGGACGGCGTGTTCGGCGTCGATCAGGGTCTGCGCGAGCACGGTGCCCACCGGGTCGATCGACGCGCTCTGCATGGTGGTGCCCACCAGGCCGGTGGCGCTCTCGACGCGGTGGCGGGCGTAGGTGAGGACGAAGCCGGGGTCCTCGCCCTGCCCGATGGCGGTGCGGACGTCGTCGGGGTCGAGGACGAGCGTGACCTTGGTGCGCAGCGGCCCGTGCTTGGCCTTCTGCAGGGCGTCACGGCCCACGAAGTCGTGGCCGAAGTGGATCAGTTTCCCGTAGCCGAGCTCGTACGGGGAGACGTAGTAGTCCTCGATGTCCTCCGAGAAGAAGCTGCCGTTCAGCGGGCGCTTGCCCTCGATGCCGAACAGGGGCAGGTAGGTGCGGTATTCCGCGAGGTCGGGGTCGGTGTAGATGCCGGGTACCGGCGAGGGGATCCAGCCGCTCTCCACGCTCGGTGTGGCGTACGCCAGCGCACCGACCTGGACCAGGCCGAGCGGCTCGCCTGCCTTGAGGAACGCCTCGTGGACGTATGCGGCGTGCTCCCAGGGGCCGAGGAATTCGTAGCCGGCCTGTCCGGCCATGCCATGGCGCAGGGCATGGAAGGTCCGTCCGCCGAGGGTGACCTCCGTGGCGTGGAAGAACTTGGTCTCCGGCAGCGGCCCGCCGAAGGTCTTCTCCACCAGCTCCGCCGCCAGCGGGCCCTGGATCTGGTACCGGAAGAGCCTCGGTTCACCGCCGCCCGGGCGGAAGGCGGACGACGGGTCGGTCACGAAGCCGACGTCGTAGCCGCCCTTCTCCGCGTGGTACTGCACCCAGTGCTGCGCGGCCGGAATCCCGCTGAGCAGGTACTTGTTCTCGGCCTGCCGGAGCAGGATGCCGTCGGTGACGATGTGTCCGGCCCGGGTGACCGGGACGTACTGCTTGGCCTGTCCGATGGCGAACTTCTCGAAGTTGTTGACGCCATGGTCGGCCAACACCCGGGTGGCGTCCGGGCCTTCGATCCACATGTCGTACATGTGGTGCGAGAGGTTGAGCAACGCCACGCCCTCGTGCCAGGCGGCCTGCTCCTGTCGCCAGCCCGCGTACTCGCGCTCGACCACCTCGGGCGTCCACGGCTCGGCGTTCGGCTGCCACAGCAGCTTGATCGGCGATCCGGCCTTGTCGATGCCGTCCTGGAGGGTGGGGACTGTCATTGCGGCTCCTGACTCGTAACGATCTTCAATGCGGATACTAAATCGATCTAGCGATGGCGATGAAGCGACCCTCACCCAGGGCGGTGCAGATGTGGGGCTCTCTTACGGCCGCAACTCGCGCCCGGCGCCGACCGGTTGGCGTCCGCGGTCGCAGTGCTCGAGGTACGCGGCCGCCATGCACACCGCGTCGAGGCCGGCGCGAACGTCATGGACGCGCACGCAGAACGCTCCCCCGACGGCCGCCAGCGCACAGACCGCGGCCGTCGCCATGTCCCGTCCGCGGGGCGGGACTTCACCGGCACCCCCGCTCGCGAGGGCTGCACCGATGAAGCGCTTCCTCGATGCGCCGACGAGCAGCGGGAACCCGAGTTGCCGCAGCGAGCCCAGGTGGGCCAGCAGCGTCCAGTCGCGCTCGGGGCGCTTCGCGAAGCCGAGTCCGGGGTCGAGGAGGATGCGGGTCGGGTCGACTCCCTGGTCCGTCAACTGCCGGAGTCGGCAGGTGAGTTCGGCGTTGACGTCGGACACGACGTCGCCGTAGTCGGCGTGGCGGTCCATCTCGAGGCTCGGTGCACGCCAGTGCATGGCGACGTACGGGACGTCGGCCGCCGCGACGGTCGACGCCATGGCCGGGTCGGCCAGGCCGCCGCTGATGTCGTTGACCAGACGCGCTCCCGCCTCGACGGCGGCTCGGGCCACGGGTGCGTGCATGGTGTCGATGCTCGTGCACACGCCTGCGCGGGCGAGTTCGCGCACCACCGGGATGGTCCGCGCCAGCTCCTCCTCCAGACCCACGGGCCGGGCCCCGGGCCGGGTGGACTCGCCGCCCACGTCGACGATGTCCGCACCCTGGGCGGCGAGTTGCAGCCCCCGGTCGATCGCGGACCGGTGGTCGGCGTACAGGCCGCCGTCGGAGAAGGAGTCGGGTGTCGCGTTGAGGATCCCCATGACCAGGCACCGGCCCGGTCGGGGCAGCCCCTGCAGCTCTGTCGGTGTTCTCGACCGCCTCAGGGCGGGGTCTTGCATGGTTGGCATCGGTGGCAACCCCCTTGGTCCCGCGTCCCGCCGCGGGGAAAAAGGAATGCTGAATCGATCAGGACGCCCACGTTACAGACCGAGACTTAATCGATCTAGTGATACGCACACGTACCCCCGTTCGCCGAGCGAAAGCTAACGTTGCGCCCCGAACGGGGGTCGGCGCGCGCTGACGCATCAGCGCTTGTCGCTCGCGAAGGGCCGGCGGGAAATGGTGGCCCGGATCGTGGTCTGCGCGTGCCGTTCGACCGTCGGGTTGGCTGAGCCGCCGTTCGGTTCGCCCCAGACCAGGTCGACCTCGCGTCCGTAGCCCAGTTCGTCCGCGTCGATCATGCAAACGGAGATCCAGCCGCGGACGTTGGCCGAGTAGCTGCACAGCGTCGACAGCCCGATGAGCCGGCCGTCGGCCTCGACGCGGTCGAACTGCGAGGCGGAGTAGAACGCGGCGGGCGTCTCGATGTACTTGAAGCGCCGGTCGCCCTGCTCGTACATGCTGGCGTAGACGCGGGCGACGTCGTCGCGGTGCCAGGACAGCCAGGCCTTCTTGCGGTGCTTGCGTCCGCGCATCCGCTCCAGCGCCGCGCGGCCGACGAAGTCGTGGTCGAACTTGAGGATGTGGCCGTAGCCCAGGTCGTAGGGGGTGACGTAGTAGTCGTCGACCTGATCCGGGACGAAGCTGCCGCCGGTGGAGAGGTTCGCCTCGAAGCTGCGCGCGCCCAGCCACTCGCGGTACGGCCTCATGTTCTCGCCCGAGTAGACGGCGGGAACCGTGGAGGCGATCCAGCCGGACTCGGTGGCGACTGAGGCGTAGGCGCGACCGCCGACCTGGCGGATCCCGTACGACTCGCCCGCCTCCAGGAGCGTGTCGCGGACGCCGTCGAGATCCGCATAGGGGCCGAAGAACTCCAGTCCGGGGAAGCCGGACATGCGGTGGTTGAGGGCGGTGACCTCGTACTTGCCGATGTGGAACCTGCCCATGGTGAAGAAGGGGATGTCCGGCAGGGGGCCGCCGTTGGCGTCCTCGAAGATGCGGGCGGCGTGCGGGCCCTGCAGCTGCAGGCGGTAGAACTCGCGGCCGTGCGGGTTCTGCGCGGTGCGCTCGTCGCGGCGCAGGGTGACGTCGTAACCGCCGGTCTCGGCGTGGAACTGGACCCAGTTGAGGGCCGGCGGGCGTCCGACGAGGCGGACCAGCTTGTCGGCGAGGCAGAACAGGATGCAGTCGCCGATCTGGTAGCCGTCGTGGTTGACGGCGATGAACTGCTTGGCCTGCATCGGGCCGAAGCCCTCGAAGCTGTTCGCGCCGAGCTCGGACAGCAGGCGATAGCAGTCGGGACCCTCCACCGTGAGGTCGGTCATGTGGTGGGAGAGATCCATCAGCGCGGCGGTCGTACGCCAACTCTCCTGCTCATCACGCCAGTTGGTGAACTCGGCCCGGATCGGGAAGGGGTACGCCCCCGACCGGCCGCCGCGCAGCAGCGCCAGCGGGCCTCCGGCTTCGCGTATCTGGTCCTCGAGATGTGCCATTGCTTCCTCCATGTCATGCCGATGCGGCTGCGGGCGCTTCCACAGGGGGTGGGAGAGATGCCGACGTGGCGAAGAACGGGGGCGCGCGTCAGTCGGGCGAGCGGCTGCGACGCGATCGTGCAGGCGCGGACAGGGATGCGCCCCGGGCCAGCAGCGGTACTGTACCGTACAGTACTGTCGAGTTCCGCGGATGAGCAAGAGGTGGCACTTATACGATGTCTGCCGTGCAGAGGATGAGAGCAGCGGACCGCCGGGAGCTGATCCTGCGGGCGGCGGGCGAGCTGTTCCTCACCAAGGGGTACTCCGGCGTCACGATGGAGGATGTGCTGACCGAGGTCGGCGGGTCCAAGGCGACGCTCTACCGGCACTTCACGGACAAGGCCGAGCTGTTCCAGGCGTCGGTGGAAGCCCTGTGCGACGAGTGGTCGAAGCCGGTCCAGTCCTTCACTCCCCCCAGCTCCGATCTCGGCGAGACACTCACGGCCCTGGGCGGCCATTTCGCCGCCCTGGTCCTCACCCCGCAGGCCATCGCCCTGCACCGGCTGGTCACCGCGGAGGCGGACCGCATGCCGGGCGTGGGCCGGGCCTTCTTCGAGCACGGCCCCGCAGCCGGCCAGGGCGTACTGGCCGGCTATCTGCAGCAGGCCCATGACGCCGGCGAGATCACTGTCACCGACCCCACCCGCGCGGCGGCGCAGCTGTACCAGGCGATGCTCGGCGACGCCCAGATGCGGCTCCTGACGAACTCGCCGCACAAGCCCAACGACGCGGAGGTCCGAGCGAGCATCTCCGCCGCGGTCCGGGTCTTCCTGCACGGTACGACCACCGCGCGCGCCTGAGCCCACGCGGGCGCGGGCGCGGGACACAGAAGCAGACGCATTCGCCGCGGAAGGCTCCGCGGAGCTGCGCGCTGCCGCCGCGGGCCGCCGGCTCCCGCTCTCGCTCTCGCCTGAAGCGAGGAGTGTCTGCTAGCGTCCACTTAATCGTTTTAGCCGCTAGCCGAGGTGCCTCAGCACCTCTCACCAGCCCCATGTCCCACACGGCCGGAGGGACGCCCGAGCCGTGGCCGACGGGAGGGACTTCCATGGACCGCATGCTTCTGATGCGCAGCTTCGTCATCGTCGCGCAGCTCGGCAGTTTCAGTGGCGCCGCCCGCGCACTGAACTCGTCGGGCTCCCTCGTCTCACGTCACGTGGCGGAACTGGAACGGCAGATCGGTGTCCGCCTGGTCAACCGCACGTCCCGCTCGGTCAGCCTGACCGAGACGGGCCTGCGCTACTCCGAGTTCGCCGCCCGCATCCTCGCCGAGATCGAGACGGAGGAGGCCCTCATCGGCCATCTGCACGACCGGGCGGAAGGCCCTCTGAACGTCGTGTGCCCCAAGTGGATCGGCAGCCTCGACGTCGGCGATGCCATCGCCGCCTTCGCCGCCGCCCATCCGAAGATCGCCGTACGGTTCGAACTGGGAGGCGTCTCGGAGCGCACGTACGACTTCCTGGACAGTGGCTTCGACGTCGCGCTGCACACACGGGACCTGCGGGACTCCCGGGTCCACCTCAAGAAGATCGCGTCCCTTCCCTTCGCCCTGTGCGCGTCCGAGGACTACGTCAAACGCCGCGGTGCACTTGACCACCCCGGCGATCTGGCCGACCACGAGTGTCTGGTGCACGTGAACGAGCCGGTCTGGCGTCTCGGGCACGGTTCGAACTCCAGCCTGCACAAGATCCGCAATGTGGCCTTCTCCTCGAACTCGTACATCGCCCTGCAGAAGGCCGCCCTTCAGGGCCGCGGCATCGCCCTGCTCCCGCAGCGGTCGGCACACGAGGACCTGGTCTCCGGGGCACTGAGTCTCCAGCTCCCCCAAGTGCCCGTCCCCGAACGCCCGTTGTACGCGGTCTACGGCCCCGGCCAGACGGTGCCGCGAAAGATCGCCACCCTGCTCGAGTTCCTCGCGCAATGGTTCAAGGACAACCCCAGCCCGGCGATCCGGACGTGACGGGCGCAGCCCACCAGTAGATGATCGTCAACTTAGTTTGCGCCGTATGCACTCCCCCTGGCCTACGGCGGAGGGCAGCATCCCGCCAGTGATCGCGGTTTCCGCGTGCAGCGCCAGGACGACGAGCGGGTCGGGTCGCGCTGCGTTCGCCCGACCGCTCTCATCACGTCCTGCGCATCGCAGAGGAGCCGCCGCCCATGTGCCAGAACGACCAGCCGACACGCCATCCGACGACCAGCTCGCCACAGGGCGAGTCGCATCACACCTCTCGCAGAGCGGTACTGGGCGCCGTGGCCGCCTCGGCCGTGGCCGCCACATCGCTGCTGGCAGCGACACCCGCCACGGCCGAACCTGCCCACACGCCCTTGTCGCTCGTGCTGCTGGGCACCAACAGCGGGCCGCCGCCGCTGGCGGGCCGGTACGGCATCTCGTCCGCACTGGTGGTCAACGGCAGGACGTACGTCGTCGACTGCGGCCGCGGAGCCGTGACCCAGTACCTGCGCGCCGGTCTCTCCATGCCCTCGCTGGCCGGGATCTTCCTCACCCACCTGCACGCCGACCACATCGTCGACTACTACGCATTCCCGCTGCTGTCCGCCGGGGCCTCCGGAGACCAGGGTTTCCGCACACCCGCGTCCGTCTACGGCCCCGGAGCCGCCGGCATCCCCTCCACCGTGACCGGCGCTGCCGGCCCGCTTCCGGGGACCGTCGAGATGACCAGACTGGCCGGGCAGGCGTACGCCGCCGCGCCCACCTTCTTCATGAGCGAACACATCGGCATCGACCCGGCCACGCTGCTCGACGTCCACGACGTGCTGCCGCCGGCCGGGGTCGCCGCCTCCGCGGCCAACACCGCCCCCACCATGCGGCCCTTCACCGTCATGGAGAACGACGACGTCAAGGTGACCGCCGTGCTCGTCCCGCACGGCGCGGTGTTCCCCGCCTACGCCTACCGCTTCGACACCGACCACGGCAGTGTCGTGTTCTCCGGCGACACCGCCCCAACCCCCAACGTCATCACGCTCGCCCGGGACGCCGACGTCCTGGTCCACGAGGCGCTCCACCCCGCCGGGCTGGCGGATCTGGGCCTGTCGCAAACCCTCATCGACCACATCCTGGCCACCCACACCGACGTGGCCGAACTCGGCAGGATCGCGGCCGAGTCCGGTGCCGGCGCCCTGGTGGCCACCCATCTCGGTCCGGGAAACCCGGCCGCCGTCTCCGACGCGACCTGGCGGCGCCTGCTGCGCGACAGCGCACGCCGGTCCGGCTACGGCGGGCGCATGCTCCTGGGGGCCGACCTTCTGCACGTCCCGGTGGGGCGCGGCGACGTCCGCCGCGAGTAGGCGCGGGACACGTCAACAGCGGGTGCCGTCGCCGCCGTTCACCTTGGTTTGCAGGTCCGAGGGCATCTCCGCAGGGGTCCGGCCGGTATACGGTCCGAAGCGGTCTGACTGACCAGTAACGGCTGACGTCGGTGGCGGACCAGGCGAGCCTCTCCTGCTTCCAAGTCCCCCCGCCACGCCACTCATTCGAGGTGTCATGCCGGCCATCACTCCCCATGTCCCGCCACAGTCCGCACAACCGCAGCCCGCATCCCGACATGTCACGGCCACCATCGTGCTGGCCTGCGTGGGCGTGTTCGTCTCCTACCTGCCGGTCGTCGGCGTCTCCGTCGCGCTGCCGGTCATCCAGCAGGCGCTCGACGCCTCGACCGCCGGGCTTCAGTGGATCACCGACGCGTTCATCCTGCCCACCGCGGCCCTGCTCCTGACCTGCGGCATGGTCGGCGACCTGTACGGCCGCAAGAAGACCTGGCTCGCCGGTCTGTGCCTGTTCTGCCTCGGCTGCCTGGTGTGCCTGACCGCCGACGGCGTCGTGCAGGTCTGCGTGGGCCAGGCACTCGCCGGCGTGGGCACCGCCGCCCTGCTCCCCTCCACACTCGCCCTGATCAGCGATGTCTGTCCGGACCGCCACAAACGCGCCAGGGTGATCGCGCTGTGGACGGCCTCCCTCGGTCTTGGTCTGACGCTGGGTCCGCTGATCAACGGCGTGATCGTAGAACACGCGAGCTGGCGGTGGGTCTTCCTGCCCTCCCTGGTGATCGGCGTGATCACGGCCGTGGTCGGGGCCGTCGTCCTGAGCGAGTCCCGCGCCGAGCGGGAACGTCACCTGGACATCCCCGGTCAGCTCCTCGCCATCGTCGCCATCACGGGGCTGGTGTACGGCGTCATCGAGGGCGGCAGCATCGGGTGGGGTTCGGCCGAGGTCGTGATCGCGTTCCTGGTGGCCGCCGTCGGCCTGCCGGCCTTCGTCCTGGTGGAACTCCGGTCCCCCTGCCCCATGCTGGACGTGCGTCTGTTCACCTCACCGGCGTTCTCCGGCGCCGCGCTCGTGATGGCCCTCACCCTGTTCGCCCAGGTCGGCCTCGTCTTCGCGCTGAGCGAGTACTTCGGGCTCGTCCACCACGCGTCCACGTGGGACATCGGTGTGCGGCTCGTGGCGATCAACGGCTTCACCGTCGTGCTGGGCCCCCTGGTCGGTCGCCTGATGAACCGCACCTCACCCGGGCTGCTGCTGGTCATCGGTCTGGTGGTGAGCGGCATCGGGGCGCTGTGCGTGAATCTCTTCCACGCCTCCACCGGCACCGGCCAAGCCGCCCTGGTCATCGGGGTGTTGGGCATCGGCATCGCATTGGCCATGGCACCGATCACCACCATCGCGATGAACAGCCTGCCGCACCGGCTGGCGGGCACGGCCGGCGCCGCCCACAGTGCCCTGCGCCAGATCGGTGGCGCCCTCGGCCCCGCCGTATTCGGCGTGATCCTCACCAACCGCACTCTGGCCGCGCTGCCCGGGCACCTCGCGCGGTCCGGTCTGAGCCCCGCCGACCGGGGACAGGTGGGCGGCCTGGTCTCCGACGTCGGTATCCAGGCAGGGGCATTCCTGCATCTGCAGACACCCGAGGCCACCGGCCGGGCCCTGTCGGCCTATGGCGCGAGTTTCACCGACGCGCTGCACACCTGCGCCCTCGTCGGCGGCATCGGCATGCTGGCGGCGGCCGTGATCGCCCTCGTCCTGATCGGCGTTGGCACCCCGTCGAAGTACGCCACCGGCGGGACGGCCGAGGCGGTGCCGCATCCTGCCGAAGCCGCTGGGGCTGCCACCGGCGGTGAGCCGGGCTGAGCGTTCCAAAGACCGAAGCTGCCCGCCCGGGCCGGTGAAGGCCAGGGCAGGCAGCCGCGTGTATCGACGGCGGGTCAGACCAGTGGCCACAGTGCGGCGGTGAGGGCGAAGCCCGCGCATCCCATGACGGTGGTCAGGACCGTCCAGGTGCGCAGCCCGGCCGCCACGTCGAGGCCGGCGAGCTTGGTGAACATCCAGTACCCGGCGTCGTTGATGTGGGACAGCGCCAGGGCGCCCGCGCCCATCGCCAGGGCCACCAGCGACAGTTGGCCGGTGGAGAGGTCGGCGCGGTGCAGCAGCGGGGTGAGGATGCCGGCGGTGGTGATCAGGGCCACCGTCGCCGACCCCTGCGCGGCCCGCAGGGCGAGGGAGGTGAGGAAGGCCAGCAGCAGTACCGGCAGGCCCGTGCGTTCCAGGACGTCGGCGATGGCGTCGCCGATGCCGCTGGCGACCAGGACCTTGCCGAAGACACCGCCCGCGCCGGCGACCAGGATCACCATCGCGACGGGCGGCAGTGCGGAGCCCATGACCTCGGCGATGTGCGCGCGGTTCCAGCCGCGACGCGCACCCAGGAACCAGCCGCACAGGGCGACGTCGATGAGCAGGGCCACCATCGGGGCGCCGAGGACGGTGAGCACGGCGCGCAGGGTGGAGCCCTCGGCGAGCGTGTTCTGTCCGATGGTGCCCAGGAGGATCAGCAGGATGGGCGTGACGATCAGCGCCAGGACCATGCCGAAGGACGGCGGGCGGACCGCGGTCTCCGAGGGTGCGGGCTTGGTCAGTACGGCGGTGGCGTGACCGCCGTCGGAGGTGCCCGAGCCGGTGTCCGCGGTGGCCGGTACGGTGCCGCCCCCGGTCTCCGGTTCGCCGTACACCTCGGCGTACACCGCCGGGTCCATCGGGTACTCGCGGCGGGTGAGGCGACGGGAGACGAGGTAGCCGAACAGGACGACGACGGCCGTGACGGGAATGCCCATCAGCAGCACCAGGCCCTGGCTGGCACCGATCGCCTCGGCGACGGCGACCGCGCCCGGGTGCGGCGGCAGGAACGCGTGCACGGTGAGCATCGCGGCGCCCATCGGCAGCGCGTAGACCAGCAGCGGCTTGCGGGAGGCGCGGGCGACTCCGTACGCGATCGGCATCAGGATGATCAGGCCGACCTCGAAGAAGACCGGGATGCCCAGGACGAATCCGGCGACGGTCAGGGCGAGCGGGGTGCGCCGGGAGCCGAACTTCTCGATGAGGGAGTGGGCGAACGCGTGGGCGCCGCCGGAGAGTTCGATGATCCGGCCGATCATCGCGCCGAGCGCGATGATCGTGGCGATGTGGCCCAGGGTGGAGCCCATGCCGTCCTCGATGGTCTTCACCAGGTCGGCGGCGGGCACGCCCGCGGCGAGCGCCACGCCGATGCTGATGACCATGAGCGCGACGAAGGGCTGGACCTTGGCCTTGAGGATGAGCAGGAGCAGCGCCGCGACACCGGCGACCGCGATGGTCAGCAGGGTGGTGTGGCTCATCGTCCCTCTCCTTCCGGGGACTTGGGAGACAGGACGGTGACGACGGAGGAGTCGTCGCGGGCGCCGAGCCCGGCGCCCTCACCGAGCAGGTAGAGCTGTTCGGCCGCGGCGGCCAGCGGCACCGGGACGTGGGCGTCCTTCGCGATGCCGGTGACGATGCCCATGTCCTTGACGAAGATGTCCAGCCGCGACTTGACCTCGGGGTCGGGTCCGTCGTCGTACGTCTGGACCATGCGCGGCCCGCGGTCGGCGAACATGAACGAGCCGGCGGCGCCGTGCTTGAGGCTGTCGACGACGGTGCCCGGGTCGAGTCCGAGGCCGCGGGCGAGTGCGATCGCCTCGGCGGCGGCCGCGATGTGCACGCCGGCCAGCAGCTGGTTGACGGCCTTCATCGCCTGGCCGTCGCCGGGGCGGGGACCGACGACAGTGAGCGTCGACGACAGCAGGTCGAGGACCGGCCGGGCCGTCTTCAGCGCCACGTCCTCGGCGCCGACGACGATCAGCAGATCGCCGTTGCCGGCCCGTACCGGGCCGCCGCTGACGGGTGCGTCCACGGTCAGCACACCGCGCTCGGCGAGCCGCGATGCGGTGGTGCGTGCCGGCTCGGGGCCGACGGTGCTGGTGAGGATCACGACCGCGCCGGAGCGGAGGGCCTGGGCGGCGCCGTTCTCGCCGAACAGCGCGCCCTCGACCTGCGCCTGGTCGCGTACGGCGAGCACGACGACGTCGGCGTCACGGGCGGCCTCGGCCGGGGACGCGGCGTCGCGGGCGCCCTCGGCGGCCAGGGCGGAGCGCCGGTCGGCGGCGATGTCGTAGACGGAGACGGGCAGTTCGCCGTTCAGGCGGCGTGCCATGGGCAGTCCCATGGCGCCCAGGCCGATGACGGCCGTATGGGGACGGGGGTGCGGAGACATCTTTGTCCTCCTGGGGAGATGAGGAGAGGAGCGGGTTTTGCGGGTTGGCTGACGGGGTGGGGAGGCCCCGGCAGTGGGGAGCGGGTCCTGCGAGGGGATGGCGCAGGAGCTGGTCACTCGGCTCGCGGGGTGAGGCGGCCGATGACTTCCAGGGCGGTGTTCCGGACCGCGTCGCGGCCCGCCGCCCACAGGGAGACGACGTCGGAGCCGGGCAGTGCGGTGGGCAGGGTCGTGCGGACGGCTTCGAGGTAGGCGCGGCGCAGTTCGGCGTTGACGTTGACCTTGGCGACGCCGCGCGCGAGGGCGCCGTGCAGTTCCTCGACGGGCAGGCCGCTGGCTCCGTGCAGGACGAGCGGGACCGGTACGGCCTCGTGGATCGCGGCCAGCCGCGCCAGGTCGAGGCGGACCGGGTGCTTGGTGAAGCCGTGGACGTTGCCGACGGCGACGGCGAGCGCGTCCACGCCCGTCGCGGCCACGAAGTCGGCCGCCTGCTGCGGATCGGTCATCGCGGCGGTGGGTGCGACGGCGTCGGTGGAGACGTCCTCGTCGCCGGACAGAGCGCCCAACTCGGCCTCCACCCAGGCGCCGTGGTCACGCGCCCGCCGGACCGTCTCCTTCGTCAGCGCGATGTTCTCGGCGAACGGCAGGTGGGATCCGTCGACCATGACCGAGGTGTAGCCGGCTTGAAGGCAGGCCGTGATCTCCTCCAGGTCCCGGCTGTGGTCGAGGTGGACGCCGAGGCGGGCGGCGGAGTGTTCGGCGGCGTCCAGCGCCAGCCGCATCAGGGCCTGGCGCCCGGCGTGCTTGAAGGGGCTGGAGCCGGCCTGGATCAGGACGGGCCGTCCGGCGGCCTCGGCGGCGGCCGTGATGCCCTGGACCGTCTCCAGGTTGTAGGCGACGAACCCGGGCAGGGCCTGGCCGGTGGCCGCGGCCTGCTTCAGGGCATCGGTTCCGTGCAGCAGCATCAGGCGCTCCTGAGCAGGTCGACCGCGTCGGCGAGGGCGTCGGCGCCGCCGACGTTCCCGGCGAAGACGATGTAGGGGATGCCGGTGGCGGGGCCGTCCACGGGCTCCCAGAGGGAGACGATGCCGGGCAGCAAGGTGCCCCGGGCCCAGGCGCGGCGGATCTGGAGGCCGTGGGTGGCGGTGTCGCTGGAGGTGATGCCGCCCTTGGCGACGACGAAGGCGGGCCGACGTGTGGCGTTGACCTGTCGCACGGCCTCCACGAGCGCGGCGGAGACCCGACGGGAGATCGACAGGCTGTCGTCCGCGTCGGCCCCCGTCACCAGGGTGCGCGAGGTGCGGATCACGGCGTCCGCGGAGTCCAGCGCGCCGGCGGCCGCGGCCGCGACCTCGGCGATGTGGGCGTCGCGCCGCTCGTCGAGCAGGAGGGCCACGTCGAGTTCGTACTCGGCGATCCCGCCGCGCTCCCGCAACCGGTCCAACTGCCGTGTCGTCAGCGAGACATGAGACCCTACGGCGATCAGCCCGTGCGGCGCGTCCCCGCGCAGCCGGCCCAGTTCCGCCGGGGTGAGCGGCGCCCGCCCGGCCTGTCCGGCGCGGGCCCTGACGAAGGACGGCCCGACCCGGTACAGCAGCCGCGTGCCGTTCTCCTCCGCCTGGGCGAGGGCCAGGGCCAGCACCCGCAGATCGTCGTCGCACACCGCGTCGACGACGGCGGTCCGTCCGTCGTGCAGCGAGGACAGCAGCCGTGCCGTGTGCTCCGGACCGCCGCCGCGCAGGTCGTCGAGGGTGATGCGCAGGACCTCGTCGGCGGGTATGCGTCCGCTGGTCTGCTCCTCGACCCACTCGGGCAGCGAGGAGCTGCGGTAGCCGAAGGTGGCGTCCCGGGCGAACTCGCTCTCGCCGACCGGCAGCAGCCCGTCGGCCGTGCGCATCCAGTGGCAGGAGCCGACGGTCAGCCGGCCCGCCTCGATGTAGGCGGGGACCAGCACGACCCCGTCCGGAGCGCCGACGCCCAGCTCGGTGACCTCCTCGGCGAGGACGTCGGTCTCCAGCGGGAAGTGGCCGCGCAGGGTCGAGTCGCCGCGGCTGGCCAGGACGTAGTCGGTGGCCTCGGCCGCCGACGCCGCGTGCAGGGCGCGGACCACCTCGCGGTTGCGGGCGGCGGCGTCCTCGGGCGAGAGGCTGCGGGTGTTGGTGAGGACGAAGAAGGCGGAGCTGTCCTGGCGCAGCGCCCAGCGCAGGTCGTCCACCGTCCAGGAGGTCAGGACCGGGACGTCGGCGACGGTCTGGGTGCCAGTCGGGTCGTCGTCGAGGACGACGAGACGGGGGCCGCCGGCGATACGGGCGGCCACCTCGGCCGCGCTCACCTGGCGGACCGGGGGGAGCCCTTCCAGCACCACGGCCTCGGGGAGGGGCCGCGTCTGGGCATGGAGGGGTAGGGACATGGCGAATTCCTGCTCTGTGACGGGGAGTTGAGGGGGAACGTCAGTCGAGGTCGCGCTTGATCACATGGGTGCGCAGGTCGTCCGCGGTCTGGTTCATATGGCCGTCCATGGCGGCCCTGGCGGCCTCGGGGCTGCCGGACTCCAGCGCGGCGAGCACCGCCTCGTGGTGCGCGATGGCGTTCGTACGGATCTCGGGGACGGCCGAGGTCTCCCGGCGCCCCTCGACGAGCAGCGGGCCGAACGGCTCGAAGAGCAGCGGGACGAACAGGTTGCCCGTCGCCCGCATCACCGTGTCGTGGAAGTCGATGTCGGCCTGCACGAACTGCTCGGTGTCCCCCGCGTCGGCGGCCTCGCGCATCACCGACAGGTGCTGGCGCAGCGCGTCCAGGTCCTCCTCGGTGCGGCGGGAGGCTGCCAGCTCGCACGCGCCGTTCTCGATGAGCCGGCGCGCCTCGATCAGCCGTTCCGACAGGGCGCCGCTCGAGGTGCGCGAGGCCACGCGCACCACCGGTTCCAGGGCGGTCCACCGGTCCGGCGCGTTGACGTAGGTGCCCCGACCGCGCACCACGCGGACGACGTTCTGGGCACGCAGTTGCTTGACCGCCTCCCGCACGGTCAGCCGGCTGACCCCGCTCTGCTCCGACAGCTCTCCCTCGGGCGGGAGGGCGGCGTCCGGCGGGTACTGGCCGTCGATGATCGCGGTGAGCAGCTGCTCGGCGAGGTCGTCCGAGAGCGACATGGCGGAACCTCTTCGTTCGATGAACACATCTGACGTCAGACATCTGATGTCTATGTGCCGGAAACGATGACACCGGAGGGGGGACGCGTCAATACCTCAGCCGGAAGCTCGTCGAAGGCGCACGGGGAGAGCGCAGTCAGGTAGTGCTGGGGATCACGCAGTTCTTCGGCTGGGCCCGGCCGGTGGGCCAGCCGAGGCCGACGAACCTCAGCTTGCCGAGACCCTCGCGGCCCGGATCCAGTTCGACGACCGCGGCCGGCTTGTCGTACGGGTTGCCGACGCTGGTCAGGCAGATGAGGCCGCTGGTGCCCTGGACCCGGTGGCGGGACTGGAGTTGGGACCATTCCCTGCCGACGTCCTGCAGGCCGGGCAGCTTCTTGGCGTCGCCGCTTTGCACCTGGTGCAGCGCGGTGCCGATGGTGACCAGGCCGTCGTGGACGAGCATCGTCCGGGAGTCCTCCAGGTTCGGGGCGGAGCCGAGATCCGTGCCCTTGCGACGCAAGGTGTCGATCAGCTTGTCCAGCTTGTCCAGGGCCGCCTTGGGCTCGGTGAGGTACTGGGGGAGCTCGGCCTGGGTGGGCCCGCGGTCATGGGTGGCGTCCCACTTCTTCTTCCAGGCGGCCAGCTCGGTGCTCCAGGCGTCCGGGTGCGCGGGAGCGGCGTACTGCACCGTCACCTTCGCCCGGCCGTCCGCACCGCGCAGCTGCGCCCAGTCCTTCTCCGTCATGTCCTGCCGCAGCGAGGCGGCGTCGGAACCGCTGATGATGGTGTAGTGCCGGTTCTTGCAGCCCACCTCGGCGAGCTTGAGCGCGAAGATCCGCAGGTGCAGCGTGCGCCCCGCGAAGTAGACGATGTCGGCGTCGGAGTCGCAGATGTTGTTGGCGATCTGGGTGAACTGGTTGCCGGTGGAACCCGCCTCGTCGATCGCCGGGGATTCGAAGGGCATCGCGGCAGGACCGGCCGGCCCCTTCTCCTGGATCCCGCTGAACGCCTTCGCCAGCGACTCGTCATAGCCGTCCGGGCGCGTGTCGTGGACCAGCACCGTCCTGCGGTTCTCCCGGCCCCGTTCCCCGTTGAAGTTGGCCAGCGCCTGGGCCGCGTCGTGATTGGTGGGGAGGATCCGGGCCAGGCCGGGGAACTGCGGCTTCGCCATCCCGTCGGCCGCGTCCTTGTTGGCGATCCGGTCTCCGCTGATCCGGGAGGCGAGCACCGGGATCTTGTGTTCCGTCAGGCGCTCGACGGCGTCCTGCGTCGCATCGAGGCTGAGGTTGAAGCCCGTGACGGCGCGCAGCCTGTCCTCGGACGAGTCGGCCATGCGCAGCAAGGTGTCCACGACCTTCGACTGCTGCTGGTAGTCCCGCCCGGGGTTGGCCAGCACCAGCCGGATCTTCGGAGGCTCCCCCTCGCCCTCGTTGGCCTGCAACTGCCCCAGATACGCCCCCTGCAGATCGCTGCGCATCTGCCGCCGCAGCGCCGCCTTGTCCGACTGGAGCGGCAGCATCATCGCCACCGTCACATGGGGCTGACCGTCGATCTTCTCGTTCTCCTGGGCGATGGCCCGGGCCACGTCGCGGATCTCCGGTGTGCCGAAGTCGTAGCCCTCACCGTTGACGCCGATGCACTCACCGCCGATCCGCTCGACCCCCTTGTGACAGGTGTCCGGTCTGTGGAGGACGGTCCAGCCGTACCAGCCCCCTGTCGCGACCACCGCCACGGCCAGCACCGTGTAGAGGATCTTCTTCCACCTGGGCATCCCCCGCGTCCTCCACCTGGGCATCCCCGTCACCTCCTTCGCCCGAGCTGTTCGGTGCAGGCGCAGCGCAGTAACGGCTGCTCGTTCTCCGCGAGGCCGCTCCACTCGGTGGCCGTCCTGCCGAGCTGCCCGGCGCCCTCGAAGTCCATGATCGAGAGAAGCTCCAGCAGCTTGGCCAGGGTGCGGGCGGTCTCCCTTCCGGTCGGTCTGGTCCGCTCCTCGCACAGCCACACCGCGTGCAGCAGCTCGTCGACGGTGCGGCGCAACGCCGGTCCCTCCACGGCCACCAGGCCCTGGGCGCGCGCCCGTCGGGTGTCGGCTCCGCCCGGATACGGTGCCTGGGCTATCTCCAGCAGCTCCGCGCACCACTCCCCCGGGCGGCCGGGCAGCGTGGCGGCCAGGTGACGGACCACGTCGTCCACCCCGCCGGACACCAGGTCGTGGTTCATTTGGTGCGCCACGAGCGACCGAAACGCCCCGCCGTTCGGCGCCCCCGCGTCCGCCACCCGTCCGGCGAAGTGATCCCGCAGCAGGTGGTGATCGGCGTACCAGGCGGCGCCGTCGGGGCGCAGCCCGTACAACCGGTGCACCAGCAGCTGACGCAGCCCGAAGTCCCCGATGAAGTGCCGTTCGCAGCGGGGCCACCCGGTGTCGGTGAGCAGCTGCGAGACCTGATGTGCCGTCAAGCGCAGGACGCGGCCCGCCTGATGATGGCGCAGCAGGACGTCCGCGCACTCCTCGTCGTGCGCCACCGACAGATGGGTGAGCAGATCGAGCCACTGGTCGTGGTGTTCGGTCGGCAGCCTGACCGGCAGCTGCTCCTCCACCAACTCCTGCAGCAGTACGTCCGCCACGGGCCGCTCCTGGGTGCCGTCGCCGGCCAGGTGCAGCGGGGCGTCCAGGATGTCCCGGTCATTGGCGTCCGCCGCCATCCGGAAGGCCGCGGCAGCGGCGGCCAGCCGGATCACCGTGTGCGGTCGTCCGCCGCTCAGCCGTGCCACGGCGGCGTCGACGCGTCGGCGGTTCGCGCCGCCCTCGGGTTCGGCGCGCCGCTGTCTTCGCTCGGTCTCCAGGCGGAGCTGGTCGCCGGTGAGAAGCGGCATACGCAGCAGGAGGACCCCGTCGGCCAGCGGCGCCTGGTCCGCTTCCGGGTCCGTGTGCCGGGACCACGCGGGCGGCACGCCGTCGACGGGCCGGAATTCCGCCGGGGCCTGCACCTCCTGCGGCGGCAGACCCCCGTACAGGAAGGCGCCGCCGTCCGCCCGGCGTGCCGTACCCACGATCACCACGCGGTCGCGCTGCCCACGCCGGCGGTCGGTGAGCACGGCGCGTAGCAACTGCTCCCCCAGCGGTGACTCGGCGTGGTCCAGCAACAGCCCCGGGCGGCCCACCCGGCGCAGCCAGCCGGACGCCGACGCGTACGCCGCCTCCAGGTCCTCGCGCAGCGCCCGGAAGAGGAAGGTTTCCGCGAGTTCCCGCCCCTCGCCACCGTCCCGGAAATCGTCGGCGAGGATGCGCAGCCCGATCCGGGGCTGACGGGCCGCGCCCGGATAGGAGCCGTAGATCCGCGCCAGTTCCGTCCTGCCCCGGGGTGCCAGGCTCGCGAAGAGGGCATCCACCAACGCGGTGCTCACCGAGGCCTCGTACGAGTCGAGCATCTGTCCGAAATAGGTCGTCAGCAGGTTCCGGCCGGCTCCGAGGAGCGCACTCCGCCAGAAGTCACCTGTCACCCGGCCGCCGAATCGCTGCCTCTGGGGCAGCTCCTCGTACCGTTCGACCTCCGCCGCGACCGCGTCCCGAGTGCCTTCCGTGACGCCGGTCGCGATCACCGCGAGGCCCGTGAAGAGACGTGGAAAGACGAAGGAGCCGCCCGTCCCCTGCCAGATGCACAGCCGTTTGGCGACCTCGACCAGGGCCTCGGTCGCGGCCGAGCGGGCGTGCGGCTCCGGCCCCGCCCGATCCGCGTACACCGGCGAGCCCAGGTCCAGATGGATCACCGGCACCTTGGCGGCGAAACGATCCCGTACGACGCGCAGCAGCCGCCCCTTGCCCATGCCCGGGCAGCCGGTGAGCAGCACCACGGGAAGGTCGGGGCCGTACAGCAGCTTGCGGCTGCCGCCCGACGCCGACGGCCCGAGCAGGCGCGCGAAAAAGCCTTCCTCACCAAGGAGTCTTTCGAACCCCAGGTCTTCACACACGGACCCCCCAAGGAGAACTCTCCCGCCGGTATCGGATGACCGGTGACCGATGTGCCAGAAAACAATCAGTGGAACACGAGTCCTTCTGTCGGACAACGATGCGTACGTGTAAAGGGAGTTGAGGAGTAGTGAACGCGCCCGGAGCCAACCCGGCGAACAGGTTCTGCCGGGCTTCAGTTGCGGGCGTGCGACCACTCGATGTCCGAAGACCTCTCCGGGGACCGGTCCCGGGAACGCAGCCGCACCATGCGGGCACCGGACACGTTCGGGGCCGAGACCGGGGAAGATCAGGATGAGCGATCCGACGCACCGGATGGGCCCCGCCCGACGCGGAGCCGCATCCGGCCAGGAGCAGCACAAGGGCGACGACGCCTACGGCGGGACGGTTCACGGGCACTCCCGGGCTTCGGGGGATCGGGGCGGCCTGCTGTGTGTATCGCAGGCCTCCGGGACCCCTCCCGAAACGTGGCCCGTCCCGCCGGACCGCAATGGCCGTTCTCCTGCGCGGCTTGTGCGCAGGCACCTGCCCCTGCCGCCTCCGCGACACCGCTAGGGCTCTTCTGATGGATCTCCGCGGCGTCGCGACGCCCGGCACGCCGAGAGCACGCACCGAACGCCGCTCCTTCTCCCACGGAGATCCATCAGAAGAGCCCTGGTGCTGTGACCGCGTAGGTGCGCCGGGTTGGTGGTCGTGGCGGTCGGCTGTGCGGTGACGTCCGTTCCGATCACTGCAGACGCGGTGGCTGAGCCCGTCCGTGTGCGCAGACTGACCGACCAAGAGGGGCAGAAGCTGCAGCAGATCGTGCGTCGGGGCAGTGTCGGCACGGTGCGCTATCGGCGGGCGATGATGCTGCTCGCCTCGGCCGGCGGGAACGGGTGCCGGTGATCGCCCAGCTGCTCCGAGCCGACGAGGACACTGTCCGAGACGTGATCCACCGGTTCAACGAGATCGGCCTGGCCTGCCTGAACCCTCAATGGGCGGGAGGCCGTCCCCGCCGACTCGGCCCTGACGACGAGGACTTCGTCGTGGCGACGGCCACCACCCGCCCGGCCGAACTGGACCAGCCCTGCCCACGCTCAGCTCTTCGGGGTGAGGTCGAAGGCGGGGTAGGACGGCGTGGAGAGCCCGAGACCGGACGACGGGTAGCCGGAGGGTGCGGGGGACGCCGTGGGGATGCCGTTGTCGTCGCAGAGCTGGGGCGCGGACGGCGCGAACACGTGGTAGTCGACCACGCGCTTGGTCGGGAAGGTGACGTCGTCGCCGACGATCGTGTTGCCCGTGCTGATCTTGGTCGGCAGTTCGCGGTCCTTGAGCGGTGCGCCGACGTAGATCGCCTCCAGGAAGCCGTCGCAGGGGCTCGCCTTGGTTGAGGCGAAGCCCTTCGGCGGCTTCACGTCGTGGGCCTTGCGGCCGTCGATGTGCAGTTCGGTGCGCTTGAGGGACCGCAGGGCGTAGTCGTAGTTCACCTCACTCGAAAGCGGGTCGGCGGCCGAAGTGGCGCTGGACGGCCGGTAGTTGACGCGCCAGTACTGGACCTGGACGGTCACCCGGTCGCACAGGGGCCCGTCGAAGCCGGGCATGGACTTGGGGAACCGGACCTCTCCCGGGCCCAGGGCGGGCGTGCCGACCTGCCCCCAGTCGACCCAGTCCACCGCCTTCGCCGTACTCCACTTCGCGTTCGGATGGCAGCCGGCCGCGTTCGTGGGGTAGATGTCCGACGGTTTGACCGCGGGGGTGGGCGAGGCGGTCGACGGGGTGGTGGCCGGGGCCGCCGCGGTCGTCGTCGCGGAGGGGCTGGAATCGGCGTCGTCACCGCCCCCGCCGGAACAGCCGGCGGCCGCCAGCACCGCCGCAACGATCATGGCTGCACGAACCCGTCTGTGCGCAGTGGTCATCCCGCTTTCCCCCCGTCCACCCGATGGACAATCATGCTCCCAGGTGAAGTTGCCCGCCGGCCATGACGGAAGACTCACGTTTCGCGCGCCAGGTTGGGGTGGATTCTCTGGTGAGTCGGCGGGCCATCAGGGCGGTCATCGCAAGGTAGATCATGGCGGCAGAGCGGGCCGGGAGGGCTTCGTAGTCGCGGGCCAGGCAGCGGTGGTACACACCACCGCCGGCTCTGCGTAGAAGACGGGCAATGAACCCTGCACTGGTTCTGACACCCGGACGACGTGTCAGTTCCCACCGCGGGACCGTCGGGAGAGCGCTACAGCCATACCACCGGCCAGCAGCAGCGCGCCGGCCGCCCAGGCGATCCAGCCGCCGAATCCGGTCTCGGCCAGCGGTCCGGACCCTGCGGAAGGGCCGCCCGAAACGGAGCCGGACGCTCCGGCCGCGGAGCCGCCCTGCGCCAGCCGCAGGGTCAGCGCAGCGCTGTCGTTGGAGGCGTCGGGGTCGAGCCCCTTCATGACCTCCAGCGTGCGGACCTGGCCCGTGGAGACGGCCGGGGTACGGGGGCCGATAGCGACGGTGAACGACAGCACGTGTCTGTCCCCCGGGGCGGGGTTGCCGAAGTCGCACTGGTAGGAGGACCGGCCCATCCGGGGGCCGGGGTCCGACCCGTCGTCCGTGGGCGGCGGCTGGCAGTTGTCCGGGATCTTCGTGGCCTTCGTGCCCGGCGGCAGCTTGACGAGGACCGGGAGCCAGGCCTCGTCGTCGAGGAGGTCCTGCACCACCGCCGGTCCCCGGTCGATCACCGTGGCGTGCAGCGTGGCGTGACCGCCGCGCCGCCCGGTGGCGGTGTCCCCGGTGACGGCGAAGTCGGCGTGGTTGACGCTGTTGACGTAGGTGGTGAAGTACCGGTCGGTGTTCCCGTCGGACGGCATCGCGCCCCTCGGGACCAGGGTCAGCGGGGTCCCGGGGCCGTTCGCCGGGGCGGCGCTGGTCAGCGGGGTGAATTCGTAGAAGATCTTGTCGCGCAGGGCCTCGTTGCCGACCTTGACGCGCAGCGGCGACGACAACGCGTACTGCCGGCCGGGCTCCACCGGAGTGGGGAAGTCGCACAGGGTCTCGCGCACGATGTGCCCCCCGCGGCCGCTCGCGGGCACGTCGCGGCAGTTGGCCCAGGAGCCCTGGAGGTGCAGCCCGGCTGTGGTGTCGATCCGCAGCTCCACCCCCTTGGCCGCCGGGAGTTGGCCGTTGTTCCACACGTCGAGCGGAAAGGTCAGCGTGTCGCCCGGCACCTGGTTCAGCTGCTCGGCGGACGCGCTCACCTTCAGCTGCGTCGCGCCGTTGGTCAAGGTGAGGTGGTCGCCGGTGACGGTGGCGTCCGACGCCGTGCCGGAGACGGTCACGGTGCCGCTGCTGCCGACGGCCGCACCGGGCTTCGGCACCAGCGTGATGGCGTGGAAGTCCGAGGTGGCGGACGCCAGGTCCAGCGTGCAGAGGTTGTCCTTGCAGTGCTCCGACGGTGGCGGCTCGGCGAAGTCGGCCACTCCGGACAGGTCGACGGTCAGGTGGACGTCGTGTGCCGTGCCCCCGCCGGCCACCTTCCACCGGTAGGACAGGTTCACGCTCGCCGGCTCCGTCCCGATGAAGAGCTCGTGCTCGGCGAAGTGGACCGTCATCTTTCGTGCGGCGTCCGCCGTGTCGGCGCGGGCCGGACCCGTGCCGAACACCCCCGCCACCAGCGCCACCGCGCCCGCCGCCGCCGCTGCGACCGCGCGTACCCGTGATCGTCTTGCCATCCGACCGAAACCTTCCCCGCGCGCCGGGAGGGTCCCGGCCCGCCGTGCTTCACAGGTGTGACCCGCGAGGTGCGGAAATGGTTGCGGCCAGCCGGGCTCAGGTGTCCGCGCTGCCGGGCACGATGTGACGTGAGCAGCATCATCGCCCGCCGATAGCGCACCGTGCCGGCACTTCCCCGACGCACGATCTGCTGCCGCTTCTGCCCCTCTTGGTCGGTCAGTCTGCGCACACCGACGGGCTCAGCCACCGCGCCTCCAGTGATCGGAACGGACGTCACCGCACATCCGACCGCCACGACCACCAACGCGGCGAACCAACGCGGTCACAGCACTAGCGAATGGTGAGACGGCCGCTTCGCACCATGCCGCGGATGTACGCCGGCCAGTCCGCCTCCAGCTTGCGCGTGAACGCCTCGTGCACCGCGCGCCGCTCGTCGTCCGCGAGCAACTCGCTGCGTCCGTCGGTGTATTGCACCTCAAAGCGCCGGGCCGTGTTGCCCAGGTGCAGGTAGGCCCGGTGGCTGATCGTCATGTACATCCCCAGCAGGGGCTGAGCCGTCAGCTCCGTGAGCGCGTTCTCCCAATCCACGCCGAGGTCGCTCCAACTGCTGCCCTTCTCCCACTCCAGCCAGCGCGTGACATCGGTGAGCCAGACCACGCGCAGGTCCGGATGCTCACGCGCGTACACCTCGGTGAAGCCGAGCAGGTCGACCGCGTCCGAGAGCAGCCTGTCACGCTGCCGGCCCGACACCGTCGGCGGCGCGATCGCGTAGGCGGCCTCCGCCATGTCGGCGTTCGGCTCGGCTGCCGGCCACGGCAGCGCGAACATGAGCCAGTAGCGCGGGTGGGCCAGGAATCGCTCGACGTCGGTGTCCAACTCGATGTCCCCCTCCGGTAGTTGGGCAGGAACGTACCCGATCACCCGGGGGCACGGAAGGCGCACGTCCGCTGCCCCGCGCCCCGCGTGGACCCGCCGGGCCACTCAGCCCCTACTCGGCGCCCAGGCAGCCGAACGCGCTCGTTGCCCCTCGCACGGGGACAGCGTGTCGCTCTCCAGGGGACGCCTGGCGTTCTGCAGGACGAGACCTCGTGGATGGGCACGCCGTAGGCCAGGGCGGTCGAGGCGACGAACCGCCCTGGCCGCCCGGCGTTGCTTCGCCCTGCCTTCCGCATCGACCAGGCCGCCCAACTGGCACGCCTGCACGCCTTCTTGAAGTGGCAGCCGTAGGTGGAGGCGATGGGCATCGGGCCCTTGCCGCGCAGCCTTCTTCCTCTGATCGACGAGATCGTGCGCGCCGCCGACGTCGTCACCATGGGCTGCGGCGACGCCTGCCCCCGTCTTCCCCGGCAAGCGCAACCTCGACGGGATCCTCGACGTCCCGGACAGTGCTGACCGCCGCACGATGCGCAAGGGGCCGAACTCGCTCCCGGACCCGCATGCTCTGCGACTACGGACGCGCCGTCTTCATCGGTGCTGTGCGGGTAGCCACCCGTCGAGGTACGTGCGCAGGCCCGCCAGGTGGGTGCCGCGAGCGACGTAGCCGAGGTAGCCGTCCGGGCGTACGAGTCCGTGGGTCACCCCCGTCCACGGGCTCTCGTCCCCCAGCCGGTGCACCTCGACCAGGTCGTCGCGTCCCTTCAGCAGCGAGACGAGCTGTTCCTCGCGCCACAGTCCCTGCGGCCCGGACAGGAGCAGGTGCCATCCCGGCCCGGCGGTCCGCGCCTGCAGTCCGTGCGGCAGGTCGGGCAGCCGGTCGCCCGCCCGTGGACCGCGCCTCGGTGACCGCGGGCCCGCCGTGGTGGCGGGACCGCGCCGGTAGTGGATGCCCAGCTCCGACACCGTACGGAAGATCAGCCCGCGCGGCCCGGTCGCCCGGAGCGCCAGCGGGGCCAGCCGCGGCGCGAGCCGGGTGCGGGCGAAGCGGATGACCGGGTTGCTGCTGGTGCCGATGGTGAACGCCCGGTCGGTGAAGCGCAGCACGCTGCGGCCGACCGGAGCGCGCTCGGCCTCGTACGTCTCCAACCACTTCTCCGGAGCCCTCCCCCGGCTCACCAGGGCGAGCTTCCAGCCCAGGTTGAGCGCGTCCTGGATACCGGTGTTCATGCCCTGGGCGCCGGCCGGGCTGTGGATGTGGGCCGCGTCCCCGGCAAGGAAGAACGGCCCCGACCGGTAGCGGGCGGCTCCCCGGTTGTGGAGACGGAAGTCGGTCATCCACACCGGATCACGCAACGCCAGCCGGTCGCCGGCGTACCGGTCGGTGATGTGCTGCAGCAGCCCCAGGGTCACCTGGGTGTCCGGGGCGTCCGGTGGCCGCATGGTGAGCATCCGCCAGGTGGCCGGCGAGCCGAGCGGGAAGAACAACAGCACACCGGCCCCGCTCATGTACGTGTGCACGGCCCCCGGCTCCAGCCCGTCGACCTCCAGGTCGGCCAGCAGGAACGTCTGCGGATAGGCGTACCCCTCGAAGCCGATCCCCGCCTGGGCCCGTACCGTGCTGTGCGCACCGTCGCAGCCCACGACGTACGTCGCCGCCACGGCCTGCTCGGTGCCGTCGCCGCGGCGGAGCCGGCAGGCGACGGACGAGCCCGCGCGCTCCAGGCCGACCAGCTCCGTGCCCCGCTCCACGCCCACGCCCTCACCCCGCAGATGCTCAGAAAGCACGCTTTCGGTCTCCGCCTGCGACAGGAACAGGAGGAAGGGGTACGCGGTGTCGGCCAGCCCGATGTCGAACAACGGCAGCTGCACCACCCGCCGCGGCAGATGGATCCTCACCTGCATCGCGGGGTTGCCGCGTCCGATCAGTTCGTCGGTCACCCCGAACGGGGCGAGAGCTTCCAGGGTGCGCGGCTGGATGGCCAACGCGCGCGACTCACGGACCCGGTCGAGGGAGCGGTCGACGATCCGGAACGAGGCGCCGTAGGCACGCAGTTGAGCGGCGAGCGCGAGCCCGGTGGGCCCCGCGCCGACCACCAGCACATCCAAGGGTGCCGCCATGGATTCACGGTAGTGCCCGAACGCCTCGCCCAAGTCCTACGCGGAGCCGGCACCCGCCGACCGGGCGAGGATCTCGCCGCACAGCGTGACGCAGTCCGCGCAGATCCACACGTCGGGACCGGCGACCGGGCGGCGCTCGTCGACGCCCGGTTTGCCGCAGAAGGAGCAGCGGGCGGAGGTCTCGTCCGGGCGGCGCCTGTGCCGGGTGCGCCGGCCGAAGGGGGTGCGGGGGACGCTGACGTAGCAGTGCCGTTGGCGCTTGATGTCCCTGCTGCAGACGGCGCAGGTGCCAGCCGTACCCCCGCGAGCTGACCGAACGGCCCCCTACGGGCGCGTCACGCGGTGGCGGAGGTAGACGAACCGCGAGCTGAAGGTGCGGGTCTCGACCAGTTCGAGATCCACCCGGCGCTCGTGCCGGGGAAAGAACGGAATGCCACCGCCGACCAGCACCGGGTAGACCATGGCCCGGTACTCGTCGATCAGACCCGACGCGGCCGCCTCGGCGGCGAGGGTCGCGCCGCCGATCGCGATGTCGCCCTCCCCCGGCTCGGCTCGCAACCGCTCGATCTCCTCCGCCAGGCCGCCGGAGACCAGGCGGGCATTGCCCTGCACCGCCGACAGCGTGGTGGAGAACACCACCTTGGGGAGCGGGTTCCAGAGCGCGGCCCATTCGAGCTCTGCGTCGTCGAGCGATCCCTCCTGGTCGGCGGTCTCCCAGTACAGCATCGTCTCGTACAGCCGTCGTCCCATCAGGTGGACGCCCACGTCTCGGATCTCGTCGATCCAGAAGCGAAAGACCTCCTTGTCGGGCGCCGTCCAGTCGAAGCTGCCGTCCGGCCCGACGATGTAGCCGTCGAGCGAGACGTTCATCGAGTAGGTCACGCTGCGCATCCGGAGTCCTCCTCGGTAACGGGTTCGACAGTACGACCGCCGAACACCGTAGAACTCATCGCTGACAGCCCCGAGCCCTCAGAAAATGTGTACGCGCCTTTGTGGCGCTCTGCGATCCGGCAGTGGGGAACGTGCCAGGTGACGGGCCGGATACGCTGACGGGATGCTTGAGAATCTTCCTCCCTGTCCCAAGTGCTCCTGTGAGTACACCTACGAGATGAACGCCCTGGTGGTGTGCCCCGAGTGCGGCCACGAATGGGTTCCCGGCGAGGCCGGCGCCGGCGGCGGCGACCTGGCCGGGGAGCGCGTCGTCAAGGACGCCGTCGGCAATGTGCTGCAGGACGGCGACAGCGTCGTGGTCGTGAAGGCGCTCAAGGTCAAGGGCAGCCCCTCGGGGATCAAGGCCGGGACCAAGGTGCGCAACATCCGGCTGGTCGACGGGGTCGACGGCCACGACATCGACTGCAAGGTCGACGGCTTCGGGGCGATGCAGCTCAAGTCGAGCGTGGTCAAGAAGGCCTGATCCGCGGCCGACACCCCCTCCGTGCCGGGGTGACCAAGGCTGTAGCAGGATGCTGAATTGCAAAATTTCGCAATTGGTTAGATGCTGTGTTCGCTGTGTTCGCAGGTAGCGGACACAGCCCGCCGCGTCTGCCCCGGATGGGGTGTAGGGGAGGCCGAGGGCCGTGTCCGTTCCGCTGTACCAGGCCAAGGCCGAGTTCTTCCGAATGCTGGGGCATCCCGTACGGATACGGGTGCTCGAGCTGCTGCAGGACGGGCCGATGCCGGTACGGGACCTGCTCACGGCCATAGATGTGGAGCCGTCCAGCCTGTCGCAGCAGCTGGCGGTGCTGCGCCGCTCCGGGATCGTCACGTCGACGCGGGAAGGCTCGACCGTCGTCTACGAGCTGGCCGGCGGGGACGTGGCCGACCTGATGAAGGCGGCGCGCCGGATCCTGACCGAGCTGCTGGCCGGTCGCAACGAGTTGCTGGCCGAGCTGCGGGAAGCCGAGGTCGTCGCGCGATGACCACGGCTTTCAGCCGGGCGCGGGCTCGGATCGCCACGCTGCTGCCCGGCCGGGACGATCTGGCTCAGATGCGGCGCAACCCGCGCCGGGACCTGTTGGCCGGCCTGACCGTCGCCGTCGTCGCGCTGCCGCTGGCGCTGGGCTTCGGTGTCTCCTCGGGACTCGGCGCGGCGGCGGGGTTGGCGACCGCCGTCGTCGCGGGCGCGCTGGCGGCGGTCTTCGGCGGGTCGAATCTGCAGGTGTCCGGGCCGACCGGTGCGATGACGGTGGTCCTCGTGCCGATCGTGGGCCGGTACGGGCCGGCCGGGGTGCTCACCGTAGGTCTGATGGCGGGCGTCATGCTCATCGGCCTGGCGGCGCTGCGGGCCGGCAAGTACATGCAGTACGTGCCCGCCCCGGTCGTCGAGGGCTTCACCCTCGGCATCGCCTGCGTGATCGGCCTGCAGCAGATCCCGAACGCCCTCGGCGTGCCCAAGCCCGAGGGCGACAGGGTGCTGGTGGTGACCTGGCGGTCGGTCGAGGAGTTCGCCAAGGCCCCGCACTGGACTGCGGTCGGCTTCGCGGTCGCGGTGGCCGCGGTCATGCTGATCGGTGCCCGCCTGCGGCCGACCGTCCCGTTCTCCATCCTGGCCGTGATCGCCGCGACGGTCGTGGCACAGCTCGCGCACCTGGACGCGGCCAAGCCGATCGGCGCCCTGCCGTCCGGGCTGCCCGTGCCGTCGTTGTCGTTCCTCGAGCTCGGCTCGCTCGGCACGCTGCTCGCCCCGGCCGTGGCGGTCGCCGCCCTGGCCGCGCTGGAGTCGCTGCTGTCGGCGTCGGTCGCCGACGGCATGACCGTGGGCCAGAAGCACGACCCGGACCGGGAGCTGTTCGGTCAGGGCCTGGCCAACATCGCCGCCCCGCTGTTCGGCGGCGTCCCGGCCACGGGCGCGATCGCCCGCACCGCTGTCAACGTCCGCACCGGCGCGAGTTCCCGGCTGGCCGCCCTGACCCACGCCGCGGTCCTCGCGGTGATCGTCTTCGCCGCCGCACCCCTCGTCTCGAAGATCCCGCTCGCCGCGCTCGCCGGCGTCCTGCTGGCCACCGCGATCCGCATGGTCGAGGTCGGTTCGCTGAAGGCCATGGCGAGGGCCACCCGCTCCGACGCGCTCATCCTCGTCCTGACCGCCGCCGCCACCCTCGCCCTGGACCTGGTCTACGCGGTGATCATCGGCCTGGTGGTGGCGGGTGCCCTCGCCCTGCGGGCCGTCGCCATGCAGGCCCGCTTCGACCAGGTCCCGCTCGACCGGGGCGACCACAGCGCCGAGGAACACGCGCTGCTGGCCGAGCACATCGTGGCGTACCGCATCGACGGGCCGCTGTTCTTCGCCGCCGCGCACCGCTTCCTGCTGGAGCTGACCGAGGTCGCCGACGTCCGGGTCGTCATCCTGCGCATGTCCCGGGTGTCGACCATGGACGCCACCGGGGCGCTGGTCCTCAAGGACGCCGTGGAGAAGCTGAACCGCCGCGGCATCTTCGTCCTGGCCTCCGGGATACGCCCCGGACAGCGCCAGGTCCTCGACTCCGTCGGCGCCCTGGACCTGCTGTGCCACGAAGGCCAGGAGTACGCCACCACCCCCGAGGCGATCCGGGGCGCGCGCGATCACCTGGAGATGGCCGGTGTCCTGTCGACCGTCCCGGCCCGGTCGACCGAGGCCACGAGACAGGAAGCAGCCCGATGAGTGCCCGTCCGGCCGTACTGCGCATGTCCGACGTCTCCGGTGCGGAGGCGGTGTGGCTGCTGGAGGGCAGCGCTCCGAGGCGGCCGGTGTTCGTGCGGCGGGGGCAGGCCGTGGTCCGTCCGGCCCGGCACGTGTGGGAGTTCGGCGGCCTGATCGTCCGTACGCCGACTCCGGCCGCGGCGGTGCCGTTGTCCGTGACGTACAAGGTGGACGAGGTGGGCGCCGAGACGGGCATCGGCTGGACGGTGACCGCGACCGGCCCGGCCGACGTGATCACCGACCCGGACGAGGCGGCCCTCCCCCATTGCCTCAAGGGCATGGGAGGTGCCCCCGTCCAGCGGACCCTGCCGGGCCGGGTGCACGGTCTGCACGACACCCTCGTCCGCATCCGCTCGCAGAGCTTGACCGGCTTCCGGTTCACCCGGGGTGCGGAGGGTTGATGGCGATGCAGCTCGAAGCCCTGCCCCACCGGCACATAGTCACGCTGCCCGCCGAGCCGAGCGCCGTCCGCCTCGCCCGCGAGACCGCCGAACAGGCGCTGGCCGAATGGGGGATCGACCTGCACCGGCCCGTCGTGGACGTGGCGCTGCTGATCCTCAGTGAGCTGGTGACCAACAGCGTCCGGCACGCCGCCGAGCTGTCCCCGCAGATCATGGTCATGTATGCGGCGAGCGGAAGCCGCCTGGTCTTCGCCGTCCACGACCGCCACCCCCACCAGCCGCCGCTGCACGAAGCTGCCACCGGTGGTGGTCTCGGCACCGTCATGGAGCTCACCCGGCAGTTCGGCGGCACCGCGGCCGTGCACGGCGACACAGACGGCAAGA
Organism: Streptomyces sp. NPDC047043; assembly: GCF_040644055.1. Taxonomy (NCBI): domain Bacteria; kingdom Bacillati; phylum Actinomycetota; class Actinomycetes; order Kitasatosporales; family Streptomycetaceae; genus Streptomyces; species Streptomyces sp. NPDC047043. The sequence goes on along the minus strand of NZ_JBEYVO010000020.1, from coordinate 2,672 downwards.
GCATCTCGATCACCCTCCCCCTCTGAATCCGACCGGGCCGCACGGCAAGGAAGTTCACCACCATGACCATCGACTGGCGCTACACCGTCGAGGAGAACCTCGGCATCCTCTCCGTCGCCGGGTACCTGGGCCCCGACGCCGTCCGCCGCTTCACCGGTGCGGTCGGCTGGGCGCTGGCGCGTGGCACGGGCCCGGTCGTCGTCGACCTGACCGAGCTGCGCAGCTGGTCGGCCGAGGGACAGCTGGCGATCACCGAAGCCGCCCGTCGCCTCGCCCGGGCGGGCCGCGTGTTGGAGCTGGCCGCCATTCCCGCCGACGGCTCCCTCGTCCCCGCCGGCGACTGCCCACCCATCCCGGTCCATGCCGACCTGGCTGCCGCGCTCGCCGCGCACAGTGCAGTGCACGGCCGACAGGTGGAGGGGCGTCACGAGTGGCGCACCACGGGGTGGCCGCAGGCAGCCGAGTCGGGCGACTGACCTCGCCGGCTGTCAGCCGGAGGCGAAGGCGCCGTCGCCGTCCCGTACGGGAACGAGGGCGGAGGCGTCCTCCTCGGTGGCGATCGCCACGCCCTCGACGAACCCCATCGCCGCCAACTCGCGGCCGGAGGCGCTGGTGCGGGCGCGTGGGCGAGGTCGGCGGTGCCTTCGTAGCTCGCCTTCGCGGCGGCGGCCTCGGTGGAGAGGGGACCCACGCCCTGGGAGAACAGCTCGGGGACGAGGGCTCCGGCGCCGAGGAGGTCTTCCAGGGCGGGGCGCAGGCTGCCGTCCGGCCATCACTCCCCGGCGGCGATCACAGCGACGGGGCGTTCGGGGGTGCCGTAATTGCGGGAGGTGAGCCAGTTGCCGACCGCGGTGAGGTTGCGCAGGCAGGCGGCGAGCACCTGCACACCGGACGGCGCGGCCGCTGCGATCGCGGCGCCGTTGGGTGACGGCAGCACCCGGCGGGCCACGAAGGGGGCGGCGCGCAGGTGGGCGGGCGACAGCGACCAGGGAGTGTCCGGTGTGACGGCGTGGCGGTGCGCGGCCGGCCGGGCGCCCGGCCGGCGCGCGTACGCGGCGGCGGCCTGCGCGGCACCGCCGCGCCCGTCCTCGACGGCGAGCCCGCCCGGCCACCGCAAGGACAGGACGCGGATGCCCCTGTCGACGGCGACGCTCACCGCCGTGGTGAACGACAGCACATCCACGGTGACCAGACAGGCCGCTTCCGTCGCGAGGCGGCCCGCTCCCGCGGGCCCCCCTTCGAAGCGGATCCCGCTGCCGGACTGGACGTCCCACTCACCCATGGCAGCTCTCCCCGGCTCACCTGCCGTGCGCGGGTCAGTGGTGGTCGGTGTCCTGGGAGGGCCGGTCGGGACGGCCGCCGAGGGACAGTTTCAGCAGGCGGGGCTCGCCGCAGCGGGGGCAGCTGCCGTCCGGGGCGACGGCGGTGGGGCGGCACTTCAGTCGGCAGGCCGGGCACTTGAGCCAGGCGACGCCGAACCCGCGCAGCGGTGTGATCCTCACATGAACCTCACTCAGATGACCTCAGCAGTTGCTAATCTTAGCAACTGCTGAGGTCATCACTGTTGAAATCGGTGGCTCTCGTTCCCGGTACGGATTCGGCCTGACCGGTGCCGCACGCGAGGATGGGCCGCATGTTCTTGACGAGTGGGTGGATGCGATACGCCGAGGACCGGCCGGTGAGGCCGTGCTGCAGTACGAGGGAGGGGTCGGCACAGTGAGTACGCCGCTGTACCAGCTGAAGGCCGAGTTCTTCAAAACTCTCGGCCACCCCGCCCGCATCCGCGTCCTGGAGCTGCTGAGCGAACGCGAGCACGCGGTCGCGGAGATGCTGCCCGAGGTCGGCATCGAGGCCGCGCACCTCTCGCAGCAGCTGGCCGTGCTGCGCCGGGCGAACCTGGTGGTGACCCGCAAGGAGGGCTCGACCGTGTACTACTCGCTGACCAGCCCGCACGTGGCCGAGCTGCTGCGGGTGGCCCGCACGATCCTCCAGGGCGTGCTGGCCGGCCAGGCCGAACTCCTCGCCGACCTGCAAGCAGCCCAGGTCGAGGGGAAACCGCCGTCGTAGCGACGGCCCTCAATCGGCGGCCGCCTCCCGGGAGTTGACAGCGCTCTGCGGCATCGGGAGGCGGTCGCTTCACCCCAGGTCCCGTCGGTCGACGCCGTGCTCTACCGCGCCCGCCACCCGCAGCCAGGCTTCGATGACGTCCCTGCGGCGTCGGAGCGGATCGTGCCTCCAACACCACATCCGCGCGCTCCGGTGACACGTCCTGGCCACTTTCGACACCCGCGCCGGGTCGGAGAGTCGGGCCGTTCGGCCTCTGTGGAGACCGTATCGCCCGTATCGCCCGTACCCTTCGTGGTATCCACGGCGTCACATAGCGGGCGCCAAACCACTGGAGGCAACACCCCGTGCTGATTGCTCAGCGTCCGTCTCTGACCGAAGAGGTCGTCGACGAGTTCCGCTCCCGGTTCGTGATCGAGCCGCTGGAGCCGGGCTTCGGCTACACCCTCGGCAACTCCCTGCGTCGTACGCTCCTCTCCTCGATCCCGGGTGCGGCGGTCACGTCCATCCGCGTCGACGGCGTTCTGCACGAGTTCACCACCGTGCCGGGCGTCAAGGAGGACGTCACCGACCTGATCCTCAACATCAAGCAGCTGGTCGTCTCCTCG